>JADLBW010000019.1 GCA_020847515.1 Pirellulales bacterium
AATTCAGGCGGCAACGCCGCAAACTGCTCCGGCGAAATCGGCGGCGGCAACGACATGCCCCTGGTGTGACCGATTTCGCCCAATGCGCGAAGAGCAGTTTCTTATCCCAGGGCGTGAACGGTTACAGCGTAACTATACCGCCGGCCGTGTTATCGATCTTTCCTAACGCGGACGTCGTATACTCCCCGGAAACGCTGAGCGTTGCCCCGCTAGCCACCTGGTATACGCCCGCACCCGTGTTGGTCCACTGGCGCCGTGGGGAGAGGTTCAATACGCCGCTGGAAACGAGCACTGTTCCCTGATTGTGAAATTCATCGGGGTCGATGGTTGAGGCGCTGAGAAGACCGCTGCTCGCAATAATCGTTCCTTGATTGGTAATCGTTCCCGTCCCCATTTGGCCTGCCAAGTCGCTGGTGATGCGCGCGTTGCCCCCAGTCAGGCGGACCAAGGCGTTGGCGCCAAGGGTGAGCTGATTTGTGCCCCCGACGCCGAACAGGCCAAGATTTCCGAGGGTGATCGTTCGATTGTCAAGCAACATCGCCTGTTCGACGGAGAGGACGCTGCTAAGGGAGAACGATCCGCCACCAGTGAGACTTGCGCTACCTGTGAATGTCGCGCCGTTTTGGAGTCGCACCACGTCAGTCCCGAGGGTCAAATTACCGATAATGGCCGCGCCGCTAAGAATACTGGTTCCAGAAAAGTCAATCGTTCCGCCGCTCTGATGCCATGTGCCGCCCAAGAGCGTTCCGCCGCTTTGGCGAAACGTGCCGGCAAGCAGCATGGCATCGCCCGACACCGCGAATGTGCCGGCGGAATGATTGACCGTGGCGTTCGACGCGCTTAGGACAAATCCCGAGACTGTCACGTCGGAGTTGAGCGTAACGGTGTACGGCGTAGGTACATCATCGCTCCCAAAAACAACGGCAATTGTCGCGTTGTAGGAATTCGCACCATTGTTAGGGACGCCTGTTGGATTCCAACGGGCTGCAGTAGTCCAGTTGGCGCTATCGGGAGTTCGCCAGCTTGCATTTATTTCCGCGGCGCTAAGATGGCCCGCCCCCATCGCACTGACGGACACAAGCACCAATCCCATTGCACGGGCGGACATCGCCGATCGACGGAGGAGGCTCAGTGCCAACAAGGTTGCCGTAATGCCAAGCACGACTGTTCCCGGTTCGGGCGCCGCAGCACCTACCGGCCCGGCTGGCCCGCTGGCATTGATTTGGCCGAAGTTTGCGTTCCAAACGAAAACATCGGCCGCGTCCACAATTCCGTTGCCGTCGCCGTCTGCGGCGAGGTTCGTCGTTGACCCCAGGCTGAGCTGCCAGGCGAGGAAATCGGCGCCGTCGACCATGCCGTCGCCCGTGTAATCGCCGTGCGACTTGTCGATCGTCGGCGGCGTGAGGCTGGGCGGGGTCAGGAGAGGTCGGCCTAGATTGGTCTGCCACAAGGCCAGATTGCCGGGGGTCATGCCTCCGGGCGCCATGCCGCTCTGCCAGGCCAGGAAATCTCCGCCGTCGACGCGACGATCGTCCGTAAAATCGCCCGCAAGTTCATCGCTGACGCGAATGAGGACGTCCGGCGAATCGCCAGGCAAGGTGATCTCGCGATCGCCCGACGGCCCCGCTCGATAGACGGGTCCCGAATGCCCCGGCGGGGCGAACATCACCAAGGAGTCCGCCGTATGTTCTCCGGCATGGTTCAGGCCGCGAGCGCCAATCTGAAGGCGAATCAAAGCTGGTGCATCCTGGGCGCCCTGCAGTGGCAGCGAGCGAATCGTGAACGAGGCCACCTGCCAGGCTGGACCAAAGGGCGTCATTTTGGCGGTGGAATCGCCGCTGATGGGCCACGGCCCAAGCCCTACGCCGGCGGCGACTTGGAACAAAGCTTCATTAGCCGCCGTCAGGCCGAGGGCCTGATCCGGCGTCGGCGGCAATCCAAGCGCGTCGTCGCCGCGGATCTGATCGGGGGTAAAGGTTTGCAGACGAAGAGCGGGGTTCAACGAGTCGGCGAACCCGGAGTCGAACGCCGTCGTAAACCTGGCGACGTCGGTACGCCGATCTCCGTCGAGGTCGATGCGGGGATTGACGATTCGAATCGTGTCGAGGATGTCGATTGAAGTCTGATCGGCAACAATATTTAACGAGATGTTTTGCAATTGCTTGTAGAAACCCGCGGCGTTGAGCCCGGGCTGCGCCCACACGTAAAACGTGGCGTACTCGCCATGTGCCACGTCCGCGGGGCGGAGCAAATCAACTTCCAGCGATCCCGACGGTCCGACGGACTGGGGAAGCGGCTCCGTGGCGTACTGGGTAATCCAGAACCGCGCAGGCGATGTACCGGCAGTCGTCGGATTGGCGAGCGAGCGGATCTGGGCGTCCGAAAGGACTTCGTCGAACAAGAACGCTTCGTCGACCAGCGCGTCGAGGCCCGGGGCTTCGGTCGAAAGGCGACCGATTGTCAGAGCATTGATCGACACGGAGTTCGGGACGGGCGATCCAGTTGCCACTGGGCTGCCGTCGATGAACAGGCGAGTCGTCTGTGCAACACCGTCATAGGTCTGTACGACGTGTCGCCACACGTTCGCGGGAAGACTGCCCGGAGTGCTGATAGAGAAGCTCTCTCCGCCGGCGTGGGCGTACGCTCGGCCATCGGAGTGAATAGTCAGACCGGCGCCGAGGGCGGGGTCGGCGAGCACGGCTGCGCCGCTGACGCCGTCAGGCGGCTGTGCGAGTTTTACCCAAGCGCCGAGCGTAAATGATCGATAAGCTCCGACAAGGCCAGAGGCCGCATTCTCCAGGCTTGCCGACGCGTTGTTGAATGACGCCGCATTGCCGAGGCGGCCGGCGCCGATCAGCGGCGGTTCGCCGTTCACAGGGAGGAAGTTGTTTCCGTTGCCGCTCGAATCGGAGTAGTCGACGTCGAACGACCAATGGCCCACAAGGGCCGCCGTGGCTGTTCCGCACAACGCTACCGCGACGCTCGCCGCCGAAGCGAGCCGGACTGCAGCATGCAGTGAATCGCCGAACGATCGAGGCATAAACAACCGCTGAGCACGCGATTCTGGACGCTCCTCTAGAAGAGAATCGCAGGAGCTGTTTGAGAAGTGACGCTCGGAGTGCGAAAAGTAGCATCACTTTACCGCAAGTTCTGTATTTATGCCAGCAAGCCGCCCGCCGGGTGGTGGGTCAATTTGCCTAAGAAAGGGTGGACCGCTCGCTCCGCGAGCGGAAAGTCATCTCGCGGAGCGAGATGACTACATTAAAGTGATCCACTACCGCCCGCCGAGGGAGTCGTTCGCTTCGGCTACTAGCTAATAGAGGGGTTTGCTCTATTGCGATACTGCGCGACTAATGAACCGTGCCAGGCTGTCGGCTGTCGGCTATTGGCTATCGGCTATCGGCTGACGGCCAGAGGGAAAAGGCCTAGTTCTGGCCGCTAGCCGATGGCCAATAGCCGATAGCCAAATTTACAACCGGGTTCATTAGCGGCGCAGGAATCAATAGTTGGCGCAGTTCCATGGAGGAATCGCGTTGCATGCTGAGGGGCGTGCACGCGGGTGCATTTCGTCGGCGCTATGAAATAGAGCCGGCATCCGCTGGGATGCCGGCTCTGGCGCGGGGCTTACAGCCGGTGCTGATCGCCTAGGCTTTCCATGTGATGGGTGGGCTGCCGTCCTTGGGGAGGAAGCCGCCGCTCTTGCCGTCGGCGTTGGTGTAGGCAGTGCCGGTGGGGAAGAAGATCACCCCGTAACTTCCGGTCCACAGCGAATAGTTGAATCCGCCGGCGACGTCATTGAGCTGCTCGGCGGTTGCTTCGGCGAGGCGCATGCCGCTCTTGAAATCCTGGAGTGTCGCGTTCATCGTACAACTCCCTTTTCTGGTATGCCCCTGGTTGAAGTTACATCGACGGTCGCTCGAGGGGCGGCGACGCCGCGATCGGGTGATTTGCCAGATCAGCGAATCGTCGTGATGGCCGCTCGCGGATTGACGGGCAGGTACCAGCTTGGCTTCTGGTAGCCCTCGACTTTGCTCACATCGAACGCCGGTCCGACGCCGCCGGCGATGCGGGCCAGTTCCGCGTTGTCGACGGGCCGCGGCTGCGAGTGGCGGGGGCAATTTTCTGGACGTTCCATGGCGAGAACCCTTTCGGCAGAAGTGATCTGAGGGGCCGGCCGGGGGTTTCCGGTCGTCGGCGTCGTCGCCGCGGGCCTGGTTGATGCGTCGCGGGCGATTGTTCGACCCCTGCGGAAGCGTGGCGCGATGCGATCTGTTACTGGGGAACTGGTCGGAACTCGGTGCGGGGGTTGCTTGTCGACTGAGTTTGTTGGCGGAGTGGGATGGGGCGAAGCGAAGCGGAGGGGTGGGGGCTGGCGGGTGCGATTGTGAAGTGATGGCGGAGGGGTTTGCTCCGAGGCGGCGTGGTTGGCGCCCGAGGGGGGGCGGGCGGCCGGCTCAGGAGGGGGAAGGCTTCTCGCGGAGCGAGATGGCTACATTCGGAAAATTGGTAACGCGCGGCGGGGGGATTCGCTTGATAGGGCGGGGCAGTCGTTGGCTCAGCGGCCGGCGCGGCCAGTCGTTCATCCGCCCTTCGAGGTGCAGGGAGCAAAGACCGTGTTCAAGCGATTCCATTGCGTACGGCAGAGGGACGGGAGCGACTGCGGGGCGGCGGCGCTGGCGACGATCGCGCGGCAGCATGGGCGGCCGTTCGGCCTGGAGACCATGCGGGAACTGGCGGGGACCGACCGGGCGGGGACGAACCTGCTGGGCTTGGTGCATGCGGCCGAGCGAATCGGGTTTGCCGCCAAGGCGGTGAAGGGAGAATTCGAGGCGCTCGACGGAGCGCCGCTGCCGGCCATCGCCCACGTAAAGACCGCCGAGGGGTACGGGCACTTCGTCGTGCTGCACCGGGTGCGGGGCGACGGGGTCGTCGTGGCGGATCCGGCGCGGGGGGTCGCAAGCCTGTCGCGGGAAGCGTTCTGCGCGACCTGGACCGGCTACCTGCTATTGCTGACGCCGGACGAAGCGGCGGGAGGGTGCGACCAAGCGGCGCACGCGACCAACAGGCCTGCGGTGCGACTGTGGGGCCTGCTGCGACCCCATCGCGGGGTGCTCGGCGAGGCGTTTGTGTGCGCGCTGTTGATGACGCTGCTGGGCGTGACGATCTCGTATTTCGTGCAACACCTGGTCGACTCGGTGCTGGTGCGCGGGGAAACGGCGCTGCTCAACGCCTTTGGCGTCGGTATGGCGCTGGTGGTGCTGTTCAAGACCCTGTTCGGCGTGCTGCGGCACTATCTGCTGGCGTACGTCGGGAGGAAGGTCGATCTGTCGTTGATCGCGGGCTACGCGCGGCACATTCTCACGCTGCCGATGAGCTTTTTTGAGATGCGGCAGGTCGGCGAGATCCTGTCGCGGGTCAACGACGCGGCCAAGGTTCGCGAGGCGGTTAGCGGGGCGGCGCTGACGGCGGTGGTCGACGGCGTCGTCGTGGCGATGACGATGGGCGTGCTGTGGATCTACGACGTGCAACTGGCGCTGGCGGCCACGCTGGCGGCGCCGCTGCTGGTCGTCGCGACGCTCGCGCACCATCCGGCGGCGCGACGGAGATCGCGGCAGGCGATGGAACACGCCGCCAGCCTCTCGGCACACCTGGTAGAGGACATCTCCGGCGTCGAAACGATCAAGGCCTACGGAAGCGAACGGGCGCGGAGCGAGCTGGGCGAAGCGCGGCTCGTGGGGCTGGTCGAGAGCGTGTTCTCGCTGCAAAAGCTTTCGATCAGCATGGGCGCCGTGGGGGGAATGATCAGCGGCCTGGCGGGGATCGTCGTGCTGTGGTACGGCGGCCACGGGGTGATCGACGGGCGGCTCACGATCGGCGAGTTGATGTTCTTCTACACGCTGCTGGGATACGTGCTGGAGCCGCTCGAGCGACTCGCCACCGTCAACCTGCAGTTCCAGGACGCGGCGATCGCGGTCGACCGGCTGTACCAGGTGCTGGACCTGGCGGGCGAGCGGCGCGAGCGGGGGCGGGCCCAGTTTGACGGCATCCGCGAGGCGGTCGAACTGCGCGGCGTCGGGTTTCGCTACGGCTGCCGCGCGAAGGTGCTGGACGACGTCAGCCTGACGATTCGCGCCGGGGCCACGGTCGCCATCGTCGGCGAGAGCGGCTGCGGCAAGAGCACGCTGCTGAAGCTGCTCACGCGGTTTTACGACCCGGCCGAGGGACAGGTGCTGGTCGACGGCGTCGACCTGCGGGACTTCGATCTCGATAGCCTCCGGCGGCAGATCGGCGTCGTGTCGCAGGAGCCGTTCATCTTCAACGCGACCTTGCGGGAGAACATTGCGGCGGGGGATCCGGACGCGGACCTCAACGCCATCGCGGCGGCGGCGCGGGCGGCGGGGCTGGACGAGTTCGTCAACCGACTGCCGGAGCGGTTCGACACGATGCTCGGCGAGCGGGGGGCGAATCTTTCGGGGGGCGAGCGGCAACGGCTGGCCATCGCGCGGGCCCTACTGCGCAAGCCGGCCCTGCTGGTGTTCGACGAGGCGACCAGCCACCTGGACACGAGCACCGAGCGGGCGATCCAGGAAAACCTGCGGAGCGTGTTTGCCGATCGGTCGGTGTTGCTGGTCGCTCATCGGCTATCGACGATTCGGGACGCCGACGTCATCTACGTCATGCACCGCGGACGGATCGTCGAGCACGGAGATCATGAGAGCCTGATGGCCGCCGGCGGTCGCTATGCCGAGCTATGGCGGGCGCAAAACGAAAAGGCGCTAACTGTCGTCAGCGGCCCGGCCGTCGTGGAACGCATCCATCCCGGGGCGGCGGCGCTGGCTGTCTGAGCGAGGGCCTCGCGGCGAGCGAGCCGTCGGGTGCGCGGACTTTGTAGGCCGAGCAGCGAGGTTGCGGCATACCCTTTTTTGAGAACTGCGGCTAATGAACGTTGCCTGGCTGTCGGCTAGCGGCCGACGGCCAGAGGGATAAGGCCTGATTCTGGCAGCTAGCCGCTGGCCGCAAGCCGAGAGCCAAATTCACAACGAGTTCATTAGCGGTGCAGGAACCAATAACTTTTGGCGAAGGAGAACCCCAAGATGTCTGGCGGGCTGATTGTCGATCTGGCGGACTGCACACGGTTTCGCCAGACGGTCGCGGCGCGGCCGCCGCGAGTCGTCCATGGCGCGGTGCTGCTGCTGGTGGGACTGCTGGTCGCGGCGGCGGCGTGGGCGGCGATTGTGCAGGCGAACCTGGTCGTGCGGACGACAGGGCGAGTGCGGTCGGTGGAGGTCCCGGCGAGGATCTTCGCACCGGCATTTACGGACCTGGCGGGGCGGGTCGTCGAGGCGCCGTTCGAGGAAGGGGACTTCGTAAGCGCCGGCGACCTGCTGGTGCGGCTCGATACGGCGCAGCTCGACAACCGAATCGCCAAGTTGCAGCGGACGCTGGCCGCCGCCGAGGAGGAACTGCGGATGTTGGCAGGGGTAGAGAGGCTGCTCGATGGGCAATTGACGGCGGCCCGGGAAAAAGCGACTGCGGAGCTGGCGCAGGCGGAGGCGGCGCTGGTGCGGGCTCAAGACCAGCGAACTTCGGCGATACGCAGCGCCGAAGCCGTGGCGCATGCCGCCCGTGACGTGGTTGCGCGTCTGCAGCGGCTGCAATCATCGCGGGCGGTGACAGCGGAGCAACTGGTCAAGGCTACTGCTGAGCTAAGTGAAGCCCAGGAGAAACTCGTCGCCGCCAAGCTGCCGGTGGACGAGGGTCCGGTGGAGGTGGCGCGAAAAGCGATCGAGCTGGTCGATCGCGATTTCGCCGTGCGGTCCGCGGAGGCCCTGGCTCGCCGCGTCGCCAAGGAGGGGGAGGCGGCGGCGGTGCGCAAAGACATTCGGCAACTCGAATTGCAGCGGGCCGAGTCGGTGCTGCGGTCGCCGATCGACGGAATCGTCGTTGCGGGGCAAATCGACGAGGGGGACGTGCTGGCGCCGGGCAAACCGGTCATGGAGATCGCCCCCCGCGAAGGTTACCGGTTTGAGGCGACGATCGCCAGCGAAGACGTCGGCCACGTACAGGCGGGCATGCCGGTGAGAATCCGGTTCGACGCGTACGATTACCAGCGATACGGCGTGATGACGGGGACGGTGACGTACCTTTCGCCGGACTCGCAACTGCCGCGGTCGAACGAGGAAGGTTCCGCCGCGTCGCCGCCAGGGGGCAGCCGGAAGGCGCCGGCGATGTATCTGGTCCGCATCCGCATGGACGGCGAGGTTGTGGGGCGGGGCGAGTGGCAGGGGGCCGTCAAGCTGGGCCTGGGGGGCGCCGCGGAGATCGTCACTGATCGGGAGAGCCTGCTGAAGATCTTTTTCCGCAAGATCCGGCAGACGATCTCTTTGAGCTAAGCGGGCGGAATCACCAAGACCGCTCGCTGGCGCCGGCAAACGGGCCAAGGCAATTCTTGTCGCGTGGGGCGCTCAATCAATGGGCGGCTGGCGGCTGGCGGCGATTGGCCGGGGGCCAGAATTAGGTTTTCTGTCTGGCCGTCAGCCGCCGGCCAGTAGGCATGTTGCATCGCGGCGGCTTCGGCGCTTGGCAAGTAGGACGACTGGCTGACATGCACAGTGCAGGTCAGCGACAGTCGAGCCCCACACTCGCACTACTCGAAGGAGCGTACGATGTCTCGGAAGATGAAGCTCGCCGCCGCCCGAATTGCCGACCTCGCGCTGGCGAGCCCCGTGTCGACGGAGGAACTGCAGCAGGTCCAGGGAGGGTTTCAAGCGACCCTGCTGCGGGCCATGGGCTGGACCGCGTATACCAGCGACTGCTTGAACGGCGACGGCTCGTCGGGGACGAGCACCGTCTGGGTCAAGGGCGACATCATTGTGGCCGCGACCGGGGGGAAGGGCGCCTGAAGCGCGCCCGTGCACGCGACGAGAGAACTGGCCTTGGAAGGCCAGGGACGACGCGCCGACGCCCGGCTTCTCGCGAGGGAGCCGGGCGTCGGCTTTTTGTATGGGCGCCTGCAACTTAGACCCTGGCAGCCCATCTGCGTGCTAGCAGCGCCGTGCCGCTTGCTGCAAGCTGAAGTTGGTGCTTTTGCCGCCTTGGGCTAGACTGCTCAACCTAAACGGACTTACAGAAATCGCTGATGGCCGCAGCCGGGTCTGCGACTTGGCGAATTTCTACAAAACAAATACGGGTCTGGCGCGCGAGACTCGATTATTCGCACGCAGGGAGGCGTCGATGGCTCAGCCGCCGCTTCGGTTTGTTCAGGCCGGCGATTTGCATTTGGAGCGCCCGCTGTCGGGGGTGGCGGAGGTTCCCGACCACTTGCGCGAGGCCTTCTTAGAGGCGCCGTATCTGGCGGCCGAGCAGGTGTTCGAGACGGCGATCACCGAGGGGGCCGATGCGGTGCTGCTCACGGGCGACGTGGTGCAGCTCGATCGGGCTGGGCCGCGGGCAATTGTCTTTTTGAGCCAGCAGTTCAAGCGGCTGGCGGATCACAACATCCTGGTCTATTGGGCCGGGGGGCAGGTCGATCCGTTCGACGCCTGGCCGGTCACCGCGCCGCTGCCGGCGACGGTGCAGCGGTTTCCGGTGGGGCGGGTGGGGAACTTCGAGCACCAGCGAGACGGCAGGACGGTGGCCCGCATCCAGGGAATCAGCCGCTCGCCGGGGCAGTCGATCGACGACAGCGGGTTCTACCGCGACGCCAAGGGGCTGTTCACCGTGGGGGTGGCCCATGGCTCGGCGGCCTCGCCGGGGGCCGAGGGAGACCGCGTGCACTACATGGCCCTGGGGGGGCAGCACCAACGGCAGACGGTCGATCAGTCGCCGGGGATTGCCCACTACAGCGGTACGCCGCAGGGGCGGACGCCTGACGAGACGGGCGTTCACGGCTGTACGCTGGTCACGGTCGATGAATCGGGGCACGTGAAGACGACGCTGGTCGCGACCGACATCGTGCGCTGGGTCAGCGAGACGATCGAGCTGACCAGCGGGGCTGACGAGGGCGTGCTACTGGCGCAGATGGAGGCGCGGATCGCCGGCCTGCGGGCCAAGCACCCCGATCGCGACCTGCTGGTGACGTGGAAGATCAGCGGGCGCGGGGAACTGATGAATCATCTGCGGCCCGGGGGACTCAGCGACGAGCTGCTCGCCGGGTTGCGGCAGAAGCATGGCCGCGGTTCGCCGGCGGCGTGGAGCGTGGCGATCGAGTGCGACGAGCCGCTGTGCGTGCCGGCGGAGTGGTACGACGAGGAGACGATCCGGGGGGACGTGCTGCGGCAGTTTCGGGAGCTGGAGGCCAAGGGGGAGATTGATCTGGAACTCGGCGAGTTCTTGCCGGCGGCGCACCGCAAGGGTTCGCTGGCAGAGCTGGCGAAGGTTCCGGCCGGCGAGCGCGAGGCGCTGCTGACGGCGGCGGCGAAGCTGGGGATGGATCTACTGAGCGTAGGCGAGGATGGAGAATAGCGCTGAAGGGGTCGGGATGCTTTTGCGACTGGACACGTTGCTAAGTAGACAGAGTCTGCAGTCGCAAAAGCATCCCGACCCCGGCGCGTCGGCGAGGGGGACGAAGCGGTTACATGCTTCAACACCCCTCCCTGACCCTCCCATCCCGGGGAGGGGACCGGAGATATGTTCTTGGTGCTAACCCGCCAATCGCAAGGGACTGCGACATGAAGATTACCGACCTGGAGATCGACGGCTTTGGCGTTTGGCATAACCTGAAGCTGTCGAACCTGTCGCGGCAGAGCACCGTGTTCTACGGGCCCAACGAGGCCGGCAAGACCACGGTGATGCAGTTCATTCGCAGCGTGCTGTACGGCATGTCGCCGTCGCGGCGAAAGCGGTATTTGCCGCCGGTCGACGGCGGTCAGCCGGGCGGCGTGCTGGGGCTGGTCGAAGGCGAGCTGCGATTCCGCGCCAGCCGGATCGCCGACCGCGGCCCGGACGACGCAGGCCGCGTGATCTGCACCACCAGCGACGGCGCGACCGGGGGCGACCGGCTGCTGCGCGAGGCGCTGGCCGACGTCGACGAGCCGACCTACACCAACGTGTTTGCGGTCAGCCTGGACGAGATCCAGGAGCTGGGGATGCTCTCGGGCACGAAGGCCGCTGAGTATGTGTACCGGCTGACTTCGGGGATCGATCGCGTTTCGCTCTACGACGTGCTGCAGGAGCTGGCGGGCAGTCGCGGCAGGCTGCTGTCGGAGGCGCCAGCCGGGCCGCAGGCGTCGCGGATTGTGAGCCTCGTGGCGCAGCGCGAGCAGTTGCGGGCCGAGGTGGACCGGCTGCGCGAGCAGAACCGGCTGTGGTCGCAACTGGCGGTGAAGATCAAGGAGCTGGACGACCAGATCGCCGCCGCCGAGGCCGAAGTCCGCAGGGCCGAGCACTACGGGCGGACGATCGAAATCGCCGTCGGGCTGAAGGCGAACTGGCGGAAGCGCGAAAAGCTCAACGAACAACTGGAGCTGCTGAGCGGCCGGGTGAAGCTGCCGGCAGACGCTATCGAGCGGCTCAACGCGATCAACGCCGACGTGGAGAAGCACCAGCGGCAGGCCGACGTGCTCGTGGGGCAGCGGCATCAACTGCGGGATGAAGCGGAGCGGCTGGGGATCAACGAGCTGCTGGTCCGCAACGCGGCGCGGATCGACGCCCTGGGCGAGCAGCGGGACTGGCTGATGTCGCTCGAGCGGCAGCAGGAGGAGCTCGAGAAAGAGGCGAAGCAGTACGAGGCCCGGTTTGGTTCGGAGCAGAAGCGGCTGGCCGAGGCGCTGGGGGTGAAGGATAGCGGTCGCCTGCGGGAGCTGAGCGAGAGCGATTTCGAGGCCCTGCAGCCGCAGATCGATGCGCTCAAGTCGGCGCAGCGGCGGCTGGAGGCGGCGCAGCGCGACTTGGAGGCCTTGAGCGAGAGCGAGCGGTCGCTGCGGACGCAGATCGAGACGGCGATCATCGGCGGGGAGTCGCATGGCCTGCCGATGGATCTCGCGGAGGCGAGCAACCTGGTGGCCCGGCTGCGGAAGCGGCTCGCCGTCGAACAGCGGCTCGATCAGGCGCGGCAGCACGAGGTGGAGCTGGAGCAGCAGAGCCACGACCTGCTGGACGACCAGGTGATGCCGCTGTGGCTGTTTGGCTGGCTGCTGGCGACGTTCATCATCGGGGCGCTGATGCTGGGCGTGTGGGCGCTGGTGCCGTCGTCGCCATTCGGGCGGTACGGCGGCCTGGTCGCGCTGATCGGCGTCGGCGGGGCGGCGTTCGCCTGGGTGTTCAAGTACTTCGCCGACGACGCGGCGGCCGAGAAGCTCGACGCCTGCCAGCGACAGATGGAAGTGGTCGCCAAGCAGATCGTGGAACTGGAGCGCGAGAAGCAGCAGGTCAACGGCGAACTGCCGATGACCGACGGCTCGGTCGTGCTGCGGCTGCAAGCGGCCGAGCGGCATCTGGTCGAGCTGGAGAGCGTGCTGCCGGTCGAGGCCCAGCGGAAGCAGGCGGGGGGCGAAGTCGGCACGGCGGAGACCCGCGTCAAGCAGGCGCAGCGGGAAGCGGACCAGGCGCTGGCCCATTGGAAGGCGGCGATTGCGGCGCTGGGGTTGCCCGAGTCGATCGATCCGCAGCGGCTATTGAGCGTAACGGATCGCTACGGGCAGCTTGCTGAGCTGGAGGCCCGCGCGCGGCATCGGCGGGATGAATCGGCGGCCCGGCAACGCGAGCATGCGACGCTGGTGCGGCGGATCCGCGAGCTGGCCGAAGAGGTGGGATGCGTGGTGGCGGCCAAAGGGCAGGGGGGCGGCAACGCGGCCAGCGCCGTTGCGAAGGCGTCTGGCGAAGCCCGGGCGGCTGGCGAAGGCAAGCACGCCGGCCATAAGACGTACATTGTCGAAGAAAAGCCGGCGGCTGCGGTACGGCCGGAAGTCAATCCGCTGGATCAACTGGATCACCTCACCAGCGAGCGGCGGCGGCAGCTTGGCGACCTTCAGCGGCGGGAAGAGCTGCGGGACAAGGCCAAGGAGCTTAAGGCCGAAGAGGGGAAGCATCTGCAGACCATCGTGACGCTCAAGCGGCGGCGGGCGGCGATGTTTCAGGCTGCCGGCTGCGAAGACGAGCAGCAATACCGGATGCTGGCGGCCGATCAGCATCAGGCCGCGCTACTGGCCAACCAGCGCGACGCGGTGACGCGCGAGATCGCCGCTGCTATCGGCCGGCACGAGCCTGAAGAGGCGTTCGCCCAACTGCTCAGCGTGGAGTCGATCGGCGCGCTCGATCAGATGTGGGAGAAGGCGACGGCGGAGCTCGACGCGCGGCAGACGGCGCTCAAGGAGCTGGCGCACGAGCGGGGCGAGTTGAGCCGCGAGCAGACAGTGCTCGCCAAGGACCGCTCGCTCGTCGAGCGGCAGCTCGAGCTGAGCGTCGTCGAGAGACAACTGGAGGAGGCCCGCGAAAGCTGGCGGCGGCACGCGACCGTCAATCGCGTGCTGGAGCGGATCCGCGCCGACTACGAGGCCCATCGGCAGCCCGAGACGCTGGCCGAGGCCTCGCGCTACATGGCCAAGCTGACCGCCGGGCAATATACGCGGATCTGGACCCCGCTGGCGCACGACGTGCTGCTGGTCGATACGGTGGGTGGCGAGTCGTTGCCGGTCGACGTGCTGAGCCGCGGCACGCGGGAGCAGCTTTTCTTAAGCGTGCGGATGGCGCTGGTGGCGATGTACGCCCGCCGCGGCGTCAATCTGCCGATGGTGCTCGACGACGTGCTGGTTAATTTCGACGCCGAGCGGGCCCGCCGGGCGGCCGAGGTGATGTGCGAATTCGCCGCCGGCGGGCATCAGCTCATGATGTTCACGTGCCACGAGCATATGTGGGAGATGTTCAAGAAGCTCAATGCCGACTGCCGGCGGCTGCCGGTGCGGCGGGGCGCGCCGGTCGTGCCGGCGCCCGTGGTGGAAGCGCCGCCGGTCGTCGAGCCGCCGGCGCCGGTTGTGGAGAAGCCGAAGAAGAAGCCGCGACGACAGCCGGCGCCCAAGGCGCCCGTGGTCGCAGGGCCGCCGCTGGAGTTCTACGAATATCCGTTCGTCGAGCGGGTGATCGAGGAGAGATCGTCGCCCGCGCCGCGGGTCGAGCAAGTTGCTCGGGAGACGGCCGAGCCGGTCGAGGCGGAGCCCTCAGAGTTTCACGAGTACTCGTTCGACCTGGCGCCCGTGGAGGCGCGGCCGCGGGGCGATGATGCGCTGGCGTACATCGTCAGCGCGGATGCGGCGCTGGCGCGGCGCGACGCACAGGGACCAGCGCGGGTCGGCGGGCGGTATGGGCGCGGGGACCAATTGAAACCGCGGTCGGCGTGAGGGGGCGGGCGCCGCGGGCGCTGGCGCTGCTTGCAATCGGAATCTTGGGGGACGTCGCTCCGGCGGCTCGTTGAGCCGCGGCTACGGGGTTCGTTTGAGCCGCGGCTTTAGGCGGCGGAGAAGCGACCGACGGCGCGGGCGGTTTTGCGGACGAGCGAGCGGTACTTTTGCCGCACGTCCAGGTAGCTCCAAAAGAGATAGAAGTTGCCGGCTACCGAACCGCTGAGGAGCACCCAGGCGGCGAGGACCAAGGCGGCGTTGTCTCGCCGAGGGCTCGCTGGCACGCCCGGCGGCAGATTGCCTTGAGACGCGGGTGGCGCCGACGCGAGCGGCGCGGCAGCGGGCGGCGCCGAGGCGCTTGCACCCTGCGCAGCGAGCCCGCTGGCGGCCGGCTGGCGCCATGGATCGCTGGCAGAGGGCTGACTCGCAACCTGCACGGCGTCGTCGAGCGGCCGGTCGCCGGGTTGGGCGAGCATTTGCTTTTGTATTTGAGGGCCGGCGGCGGGAGCGGCGGGCGAGGTCGCCGGCGGGCTAGAACTACCGGGCTGCAGCGGGCCGGCGATGGGAGCGGCGGCGGGCGCCGGCGCTGGCCCCGGTAGGGGGCCTTGCGCTGGGGGCGTGTTCCAGTCGACGTTGTTGCCTCCAAAGGGGGATGGGCGACTGGCCAGGTTGGGGATATCGGCGGCCGGTTGATGGGCGGGCGGAGTCGAGCGGAGGCGATCGTCGGCGACGTTGCGCCACGGGTCGCTGTCGGCCGGCGGGGCGCCCGGGGAGGGTGCAAGCGGCGTGACCGGTGAAGGGGCGTTCCAATCGCGGGTCGGCGGCGCGGCAGGCTGGCCGCTGGATGAATTGAGGGGCGGGGGGCGGGCGGCGGGTGGGTCGGATGGAGCGGAGGAGTTCCAGGCGCCGCCGGCCGTTTGCGACGGAGCGGACTGGGGCGGAAATAACTGTGCGGTGGAGGGGGGCGGCGCCTGCGCGGCGGACGACGCTTGGGGAAGCGGCTGCTGGGGCTGAGCCGTCGGGCGGCGGAGCTCGTCGAAGAGGTTCTGCGTGCGATTGCCGAACTGGCTGGCGGCATCGCGGACCGTGGCGT
>JADLBW010000020.1 GCA_020847515.1 Pirellulales bacterium
CCGTAGTCGTAATCGACGCGGTGGAAGGTGAGCTTATTGTCTTCTTGCACGATGTAGCACGAACGCGGATCGCCATCACGGGGTTGGCCGACCGAGCCGACGTTCACCATGAACTTCTCATTGCCGCGGAATTCGAAAACGTAGTTGGTTTGCTCGGGGGTGATGAATTCCAGGCTCGCCAGGAAAACACCCGGCACATGCGTGTGTCCTTGGAAACAGCCTCGGGTGATCAACCCGAACAGCTTCTCCATCTTCTTCTGGTTGTATATGTCTTCCGGAAATACGTACTCGTTGACCGGGTTGCGCGGCGAGCCGTGCACGTACAGCCACGGTTCGTCGCGATGGATCCGCGGCATGGTGCCCAGGAAATCCCACCGCCGATCGATCTGCTCGCGGCTCCCAACCCCCTTCTCAAGCTGCTCGCGCGTCCAGAATATCGCCCGCTCGGCCCCGCTGTTGAATCCTTCGGGATCGAACATCGCCCCCTGGTCATGATTGCCCAGCAGGCCGACTTTACAGCGAGCGATCACCAGGTCCAAACATTCGCAGGGGTTCGGACCGTAACCGACGATATCGCCCAGGCAGAAGATCTCGTCGACGCGCTGGTCGGCGATGTGGGAGAGCACGGCCTGCAAGGCTTCGAGATTGCCGTGGATGTCGCTGATGACCGCGCGCTTCACCGTCGTCTCAATCCCATAGTGGCGGGGAAGGAATTTGCCGCGCGGGCCGGCAACAAATGCCGTCGTCGACCGCGGTGGGATGTCGGTATCTCCGTAAACCTTGCTAATCCGCCAGTTTACGTATGGCCGGAAAGGGGGTCAAGGTTCGCAGAAACGCCGGCGCCACTCCGTTCAGTGTACCCACCCCGCCCCGCCGAGATCCCATTCTAATGTAGTCATCTCGCTCCGCGAGATGCCGTCCCAATGTAGTCATCTCGCTCCGCCGAGATGCCAGTCCGCGTCTTAACCCGCATACTTCCGCCCCACAAAAACCCCGCCGCGTTCCCCAAGCACGATGGCGCGTCGCCCGAACAACTACTCCGCCCCCGCCAGCGGCCCCGGCCGGTTGCACAGCAGCACGCCTGCCAAGTATCGTCAACAGCTCTCACCTCAGGAGTCCCCCCGTTGCGCGTCCTCGCCATCGAATCCAGCGGCCGAACCGGATCCGTGGCGCTCCTTAGCGGATCGATCGCCCATCCCCAGCTTGTCGTCGAGCGACAAGCGTCCGCCGACCAGCGCACCGCCCAGTCGCTCGTCCCGACGATTAAGGCCGCGCTGGACGAAGCCGCCTGGCGACCCCGCGACGTCGAACTGGTGTGCGTCGCCAGCGGTCCCGGCTCGTTCACCGGCCTGCGCATCGGCGTCGTCGCCGCCAAGACCTTCGCCTACGCCGTGGGAGCGAAACTGGTCGGCGTCCACACGCTTTCTGCCATGGCCGCAGCGGTGCAGCAGCCCTACCGCCGGTTGTGGACGATCCTCGACGCGCAGCGGCAGGAACTGTTCGCGGCCTGTTTCAGCGGCGATCAGCCAATCGCCTCCCAGGCCGTGCCTGCGACTGAAATCCTCAGCGCGTCGCAACTCGCCGCGCGGCTTCAGCCGGGCGACGCCGTCGCCGGACCGCCGCTCGACAAGCTGCGCAGGCAGCTACCCGCCGCGGCGACCCTGCTGGATGAGTCGCTCTGGCGCCCGCAGGCCTCCGCCGTCGCCGCGCTTGGCCGGCAACTGTTCGAGGCCGGAATTGAAACCAGCCCGATCGACCTGGTCCCCAACTACTACCGCAAGAGCGCCGCCGAAGAGAAAGCCGCCAAGGCGCGGGACAAACGATGAGCAACCGCTGAACAACCCCGCCAACGTTCGCTCCTTAGCCGCTGCCGCCCAAGCGCAGCCGCCCCTCCCCTTACAACCAATCAATCGCCTTCCACTGCCGGCCAACCCGCCCAGTCGAAACCCGACGCGCCTCGCTCCTGCAGCCCCTGCGACGATCGAGTGAAGCGACGCCAGCCTGACACTGCCTTCTCACCTCCGTTACCTCCTTTTCCCTCCCGTCAGACCGACCCCGCCAGCGCCGCTTCCGCCGCCTCGATCGTGGCGTCGACGTCCGCCTCGGTGTGGGCCGCTGAAACAAACAGCGATTCAAACTGGCTGCACGGCATGTACACGCCGCGATCGAGCAGCCCATGGAAGTAGCGAGCGAACCGCTGCGTGTCGCACTGGCTGGCCTGCCGCCAGCCGCCGATTGGTCCCGCGTGGAAGAACAACGTCATCATCGATCCGACGCGAGCCAGCGCATGCGGTACGCCCGCCTTCGCAGCCGCCCGTTGCAGCCCGTCGGCCAACCGCGCGCTGAGCTGCTCCAGCCGCTCGTACGGCGGTTGTTCTTTGAGGAGCCGCAAGGTCGCGCAGCCCGCCGCCGTGGCCAGCGGGTTGCCGCTCAGCGTCCCCGCCTGAAAGACCTTTCCCGCCGGCAAAACCTGGTTCATGATCTCCGCCCGGCCGCCGTACGCCCCGACCGGCAACCCTCCGCCGACGATCTTGCCCAGCGTGGTGAGATCCGGCTCGTACCCGAACAACGACTGGGCGCCGCCGAAGGCGACGCGGAAGCCCGTCATCACCTCGTCGCAGATCAGCAGTGCGCCGTGCAGCTTGGTCAGCCGGTTAACCGCGGCGACGAACTCCTTCGTCGGCGTCACGACGCCCATGTTCCCGACGACCGGCTCAAGTATCACCGCCGCGATGCGATTGCCGTGAGTCGCAAAGGCCTCGTCCAATTCCGCCGGCTCGTTGTACTCCAGCACCAGCGTGTCGCGCGAGGCCCCCGCCGTCACGCCTGGCGAGTTAGGCGTCCCCAGCGTCGCCGCCGAGCTGCCCGCCGCCACCAACAGGCTGTCCACATGCCCGTGATAATTGCCGGCAAACTTCACGATGACGTCGCGCCCCGTGTAGCCGCGGGCCAGCCGGATCGCGCTCATCGTCGCTTCGGTGCCCGAATTGACTAGCCGCACCTTCTCGATCGAGGCCACAGCCTCCACGATCCGCTCGGCCAGCTCGCTCTCGGCCTCGGTCGGGGCGCCGAAACTCGTCCCGCGCCCGATCGCCTGCTCCAGCGCCGCCACAACTTCCTGATGGCAGTGCCCCAGGATCATCGGTCCCCACGAGCCGATGTAGTCGATGTAGCCGTTGCCATCCACGTCGTACAAGTAGGCGCCCGCCGCACGGTCTATGAACACCGGCCCGCCCCCCACCGCGCCAAAGGCCCGCGCCGGGCTGTTCACCCCGCCGGGCATCAGTCCCTGGGCCCGTTCAAACGCGGCGAGGCTGCGAGTGCGGTTCATAGGTCGCCTGAACTATTGAATGAAAAATCGCTCCGCCTTCCCCCCCTCGATGGTCCTTCATGGGGCGGAAACAGGACGGCTTATTCGGGAACTGAATCGAGTTAGCGCTGCCCGTCAAGAACCATCAATCGCTCCTCCGCCTGTCGCACCACTGGCCCCGCCCACGGCGCCTCGCCATATAACTCCACCAGCGCCCGATACATCGCCGCCGCTTGCCCTGGCGCCCTGCGCTCCAGCCGCCGCGCCGCCGCCAGTCGCTCGGCGAGCTGCGGCAGTTGTTCCTCGGCCCGCTGTTTGAACGACCTCCGCAGATTATCCAGCTCCTGCCGGGCCAGCTTGAGGTCACTCCGCTGCTGGTCGTTCAAGGCGCCCGCCGCCGGCCCTTCCGTCGGGTAGAGAATCAGCAGTTGCTCGAGCAACTCCGCCGCCCTCGCCGGGTTGGCGCCCTTCAACCGCATCGCCTCGGCAAACGCCTCCCCGATCGGGTGCTCCGCCGCCGCGGCGCCGAAGCCCCGCCGCAGTTGCCGCGCTCGCCGCTGCAGCTCCAGATCCTGCTGGTACGAACGCACCTCCGCAGCGCGCCGGTCCGACGGGTAGCGAGTCAAGAATTCCTCGATCTCGCCCGCTATCGGCCGGAGATCGTCGGCGCCTCCCTCTTCGTCCACATGCGCGCCGATTTGGGCATACAACTGGTCCGCCGACGCCGGCCATGTCAGCCACCAGCCGAACCACCCCAGCGCTACGACCGACGTCGCCAGCAGGAGCAATTGCAGGGCAATCAGCCATCGCTGCGCGCGCTGCTCCTCCGTTCGACGCCGCGCCTCTTCATCCACGGTGGTAAAACGGCGCTTGCCAGGCGCAGTCGTCCCAGGCGGCGCCGCCGCAACCACCGACGGCGCCTCGCCGTCCGCCGGCGGGCTCCCCTCTCCGGACGCCTCCTCCGACAGCGTGATCGCGCTGTAGACCGCACTATCGGTCGTCTCCCGCGGCGACAGTTCTAGATCGTCGGGCGACAGCGTGGCGTCGGCGTTGAATACCGCCGTCAGATCAAGCCGCGTGTCGGGCGTAACGCCCAGCGGCGGATCCTCCGGCGGCCGTACAGGACGCGACAGGGCCTTTTGCATCGCCTCCATGTGCCGACTGAGGACCAGCACGTTTGGAAATCGCCCCGCCGGCTCCTTGCTCAGCAGTTGCTGGATCAGCCGATCGAGCTGCTCCGGAGCCTGCGGGGCGTATCGCCGCACCGGCTCCGGCTCCGCAAAGCGTTGCAGTTGCAGCATCTCGGGCATCGAACGCGCCCGAAACGGCGGCCGCCCCGCCAACAGCGCGTACATCACGCACCCCAGCGAGTACTGATCGCATTTGTCGGTCACCGCGCGGCCGTCGGCCTGTTCGGGCGACATGTAGTCGGCCGTCCCCAGCACCCCCCCGGCGGTCGTCAATTGCGTAGCGCCGAACAGCCGCGCAATGCCAAAGTCGGCAATCTTCACCCGCCCGTCGGCCGTAAGCAGCAAGTTCGCCGGCTTGATGTCGCGATGCACAATGCCGTGGTCGTGGGCGTGCTTCAGCGCCCGGCAGACCTGAGTGGCGATGCCCAGCGTCTCGTTCCACTCGAAGCGCCGCCCGGCGTTGATCTCCTGCTCCAGGCTCGGCCCCTCGACCAACTCCATCGAGTAGAACAGGATGCCGTCGTCTTCGCCGTAGCCCAACAGCCGCACAATCCCCTCATGCTGCAGCTTCTTGAGCGACTCGATCTCCGCCTCGAACCGCTCGCGAAACCCCTCGGCCATCGCCAACTGCGGCGACAGCGCCTTTACCGCTACCCGTTGCCCCGACGCGCCGTCGGTCGCCTCGTAGACCGACCCCATGCCCCCCTTGCCGAGCTTGCGGCCAATTCGATAAGGGCCTAACTGTTCGATCTGCATGGAGAATCAGAGACTGCTGCGCCGCCAAAAAAAAATCGATCGCGCGATCCGCCGACGGCTCGAGACTGGCGGCTAGCGGCCGTAAGGTGCATCGTCTCGACTGGCCTCCAGCCGACAGCCGAGAGCTGATAGCCTCCAGCCGCCAGCCCACATCCCACCCCACATCCCGCCGCCGCACGGCCGAAACACTACAAACGCCCCCCTTCAGTCCATCCTATCATCGCCCCCTGGGGCGAGCTAGCAACGACGACCCGCCGCGCGAACTCTCTTGAGCAGCCCGGGGTGATTTCCTATAAGCCGCAGCGAATCCGCAATCGGCCTGCGGCGGTGCGCCGTCACAGAAGCCAGTGCGCGGCCGCCTGCAGCCAGGAGACGAACCAGGAATCACGATATGTCATGGAATCGGCGCTGCGAGCGTCGCGCTTCGATCGCCGCCCCTCTGGCACGAGCCGCCGCGGTCGCGCTTGCGATGTTTTGCGGCCTCAACGGCGCCACGCCCGTCGCCCGCGCCGCCGATGTCGCGCTTCCCTACATCGCGTATGTCGTCGGCGACGATACGGCCGTCCGCAGCGGCCCCGGACGCGATCACTATGCCACCGACAAGCTGCCGGCCGGTTATGCCGTCGAGGTGTATCGTCACGACGGCGCCGGCTGGTGTGCGATTCGACCGCCCCAAGGCAGCTTTTGCGAAGTCGAAGCCCGCGACCTGCGCATCGTCGATGGCGGCGCCGCCGAAGTGACCGCAGCCCAGGCCATCTGCCGCGTCGGCAGTCGCCTCGGTCAGCAGCGCAGCGCGGTCCAAGTGGTCTTGAACCACGGCGAATCGGTGCAGCTTGCCGAACCCCCGAAGCCCCCACAGCCGTGGGTCCGCATCGCTCCCCCGGCGGGCGAATTCCGCTGGATCGAGGCAAGACGCCTGTCGCGCACGCCCCCTGTCGAGGGCGCCGGCGCCCAGGCCCGCGATGCCAGTTGGCAGAGCCCAGAGCAGGCCCAGACCGACGATTCGAAAACCGCCCCCGAGGACGACGAACCGACGGCGGCTGACTTCGCACATCTGCGGTCTGCTGCGGACGAGATCATCGTCGTCGAGGGCTCCCCCGCCGAGGTACAACTGGCGCAGCACACCGTGGACGCGGCCCCCTCGCCGAATGCCGCCTCCGCGACGGGCCAGCCCCGTATTCGCTTTCCCGGCCGGCCGGCCAAAGCGCCGCTCGGCCCGCTAGACCAGCGCGTGGCGGAGCTGCAATTGCGGCTTTCGGCCGTTGTCGTCGAACCGCCCGCGGCCTGGCGCCTGTCGGCCCTCCGCGAAGAAGCTGCGGCACTGCTTGCTCAGGAAGAGTCGGCCGTCGTCCGCGATCAGCTTCGCGATCTCTTGGACCGCGTCGCGATGTTCGAAGACATTCAGCGCCGACACGCCAGCGCCCCAATGTCCGGCTCGAGCGCGGCTCAGGCGTCGACCTCGCCCGCCGCCTTGGCCCCTCCCCCGTCCGGCGAAAGCGCCGCCGCGACCACCGGGAGAAGCGCCGAAGTCCTCGCCCGGGCCCGGCAAGACCTAGGCGACGACGTCACGCCGACTCCCGAGCGGTCGACGCCGATGGCGACCTCACCCCCGCCCACCGAAGCCCTCTACGACGCCGTCGGAACGCTCAAGCCGGTCGTCTCGCGGCGCAGCCAGGCGCCCCGGTTCGCCCTGGTCGATGATGACGGCAACGTGGTGACCCTCGTGACGTCCGCCCACGACGTCAACCTGCAGCCCTACCTCGGCCAGCGAATCGGCGTCCGCGGCACGCGCGGCTTCATGCCCGAATATCGACGGGCCCACGTCCTGGCCAACCGCGTAACGCCCCTGGAAGAAAAACTCGTCCGATAACCCCGAATCAAGTCCAGCGTGCAGGTGCACGATGCACGATGCACGTTGCAGGGTGCCATGGCCACGGAGGTCCTCCGACGTGGCCATGCCGTACGGGACAACGTCACGTGGACTAGCAGGGCGCCATGGCCCCGGAGGTCCTCCGACGTCGCCATGCCGTGCACGACATCGTTCTACCGACGAGCACCTTAGCAAACATTCTACCCGTTCAAATCATCCGACCGGCCCTGCCGCCGCAAGACACTCACTTCACCCGCTCGATCAGCCTCGCCGCCAGTTCAGCGACGCGGGCGTCATCATCCTCGACGGCCCGCCGCCGCGCGATCTCTTCCAACTGTGGGTCGCCGCTGGTCGCCAGCGTCGTCAGGGCCAGCAGACGCACCTCGGGATCTTTATCGCTCACGAGATGTCGCAACAGCCGTCGCGCGTCCGCCGCCGGGAGCGTAGCCGCCCGCTCGACGGCGGCCAGCCGCTCGTTGGTCGGCAACTCGTCGACTTGCTCCACCGCTTGCAGCACTCCCGCGGAATACCCGCGCTGTTCGAGGATCTTTCGAGCAGCCGCCGCTTGAAACGGCGACGGATGATCAAGCAGCGCCGTCAATTGCCGGTCCGACAACCCGCGCAGTTCGCGCAGCCTGCGCCGCTGCTCCAGCGGCGAGGGAACGTCGACGGCCGACTTCCCCACTGCGGTCCCCTCCGCCCTCTTCGCCGCTGCCGACTCCGCCGCCGCCCGCCCCGCAGCCGCGTCCCCGCCCCCGCCAGGCGGCGTCGCACCATGAGCAGCCTCTTCGGCGTGAGAACGCAATACGTTCACCGGTCCGACCGCTTGCCGTGGTCCCGCCGCCGACGGTTCTGGCCCGTCGGCTAACGGGTTCAAAACCACCGCCAGCTCCGCTGGCGCCTGCTTGGCAGTGAGGGCAGCCTCTGCCGCTCGGCTGCCAGGCGTCTGTGCCGGAGGAACGTGTGACTTCGGAGCTGGCTGCGGGACCTTTCGGGGTTCGCCCTGGGCGACTTCGTCAGCCGCCGCCCGCTGGGGCGTCGCCAGCGGCAGTTGCAGCACGAGCTCGCACCGCGCGAGCACCTCCCAGCTTTGTTCGCCGCTTAACGGTCCGCTGAGTTGCACCGCCTGCCGCGCAACTCGGCGTGCCCAGCGTCGGCCCTCGTCGCCGAACTGGGGAGCGTACCGCTGCAAGGCAGCGGCCAGTTCCGCCATTCGCCTCCCCAGGGCGGCGGCGTCGCCGCGATTCTCAAACGCAATCTGCCAGCCCTCCATCCGATCGAGTACGGCCCCCTGCGCGGCGCGGGCCAGATCGAGTCGCTGGGCCGCCGCCAGCCGCACCAGCGGCGCCGTGGCACAGTCCCCCAGTCCCGCCAGCTCGCCAATCCCCGCCGCGCTCGCGGCGCCTGGCCAGTTCAGCAGTCGATCGGCCAGCACCTCGGCCAGTCGCTGCCGCTGCATCTCGGCGATCGTCGGCCACGCCACGCAGGCCGCCAGCGTCAAGGCGACGGCAATCGGCCCTCGGTGGGCCCACGGCGAGGGTCGGGCGTCGGCGTCCTTGGCAACGCTTGGCATGCGGTTGGCACTTGGCCTAAGGCTATGGGTTCCGTCGCTGCGCCCGCAGCCGGAAATGGGGCGGAATTGTCGGCAATCGACCGCGGCGCCACAAGACCAGCCTGGACGCGCCTCGCCGCCCTCTCGACAATCAAGTTCATCCCCGTCTTCCGCCACTGCCGCCCAGCTAGCTGCTGCTCGGATGGTTCGCCGGCGCCCGCGCAGGGCGTCCCGTCGACCCCATGCCTCACATGCCCGAAGAAACCTTCGACATCGCCAGCCTCGCGCCCTATCTGCACATGATGCCTGCGCAGGTCGCGCGCCTCGCCGAGCGGGGCAAACTCCCCGGCCGCCGCGTTGCGGGCCAATGGCGGTTCAACCAGGCCGAAATCAATCAATGGCTGGAGCAGCGGATCGGCCTGTCGGACGACGACGAGCTGGCGGTCATGGAGACGAACCTTCGTCGCGACGAGGGCGCCGCCGCCCGAGCGATCGATTTTGCCGAGTTGCTGCTTCCCGAAGCGATCGCCGTTCCCTTGGCCGCGCGCACCCGCTCCAGCGCCATCCGCGTCATGTGTCAGTTGGCCGCCGCCACCGGCATGTTGTGGGACGTCGAAAAGATGACCGAGGCGGTGACCCAGCGCGAAGCCATGTCGCCCACCGCCTTGGAGCATGGCGTCGCCCTGCTCCATCCGCGGCGGCCGCAACCCTCGATTCTGGGTCAGGCCGTGCTGGCGCTGGGCGTCACCGGCAGCGGCATCCCCTTCGGCGGCGGCAGGCTCACCGACGTATTCTTTCTGATCTGCGCCACCAGCGATCACGAGTACCTGCGAATCTTAGCGCGGCTCAGCCGCATGGCCCACGACCAGCCATGGGTTGAACTGCTGCGCACCGCCGCCGACGCCGCCGCAGCGCGGCAATTGGTGCTCGACCGCGACGCCGCGTTTCCTTGACTGAACGGATTTTGCTCTGGGAGATCGCCGTGGGACCTTCATCGAGCGGTCCGCGCCTCCACGCCCCCCCGCGGACGCCGCTGCCCAGCCCGCCAGCGTGGCCGCCGCCGTGGGCCGTCGGCCCCTGGCACGACAGAGAGTTCGCCCTGCTGCGCGACGAGCTCGACCCCCCGCAAAGCTGGCCCGTGGCAGCGAGCCTCGAGGCCTTGCTCGACGACATCCAACAGCAGACGCCCCCGCCCGTGGTGCTGCTGGCCCAGCAGCGCTGCGGCGAACTCTCGCAGGGGAGCGTCGAGCGGCTTCGCGCGGCCGCGCCCCTCGCCCGCATCATCGTCGTCGCCGGCTCCTGGTGCGAGGGGGAATTGCGGACCGGAAAGCCGCTGGCGGGCGTCGTCCGGCTCTACTGGCACGAGCTGCCTGCCTGGTGGCGGGCCGCCGCCGCAGCCCGCGTTCGCGGTGCCAGCCCCCCCTGGTCGGAACCGCTGGACGACCTCCGCAGCGGCTACTGCGTCAGCGGCGCCGCAACAGGCAACCCCGCCG
Source organism: Pirellulales bacterium (assembly GCA_020847515.1). Lineage (GTDB taxonomy): Bacteria > Planctomycetota > Planctomycetia > Pirellulales > Lacipirellulaceae > Lacipirellula. Next base: position 10,172 of record JADLBW010000020.1, read on the forward strand.
CCGGGCCGATGCCGCCAGACCGTGGCGCGATCGTCATTGATACCCGCGACCTCGCCGCCTTCGAGTCGCTGTCTGCTGCCGTCGCTCACGCCGGTTGGTCGTGTCATTGGCGCCAGCGCCAAAAGTCAGCGACGGCGCAGTGCGATCGTCAACCGCCACCTCGCGTCGACCTGGGCGTTTGGGACGGCGGTCAGCTTGGCGCGGACGAGCTGCAGCAGTTGAACGACTTCTGCCGCCGCCCGCCGGTCGGCCGCGCGCCGGTGCTCGCGCTGCTCGACTATCCGCGCCCCGAACATGGCTCCCTGGCCCGTGCCGCCGGGGCCACCGCGATCCTGGGAAAGCCCTACCAGACGGCCCTGCTCATCGACGAACTGGCGCGCCTCGCCGCGGCGCGCCCGTAGGGCGCTTTTCCCGTGATCGTCGCAAATCTCTGAAGCGATAACTTCCGGCGCCCTCCCCCTGGCGGCGCTTGCGCCAAAGGTCGGCCGAGAGGGTGGCAAGCGGGTACGCGCTGCAACCACCCGTCAACCCCTCACCACCCCTCGCTCAGTTCCGTACGCACGATCTCGCGCTTCCACTGCGGCTCGTGGATCGGCCAGGCGCGGACGTCTTCCACGCCCTCCGGAAGTTCGCCCCGTTCGCACCGCGTCGCCGCGCCCTGCCGGTGGGCCGCCTGCCAGGCGTCCGTCTCCGCTTGCGTCATTGCGGGCGCGCGAAGGTATCGATTGCTGCGGCGCCACTGCTGGCGACCGTGGTCCGCTAGCGTAATAATCAACGGCGGCGGCATTTCGAGCATCCGGCGGCCGATCATCTCGTGGCTCGCCGTCGCGTAGCGAGCCTTCAGCTCCAGCAGATCCCAATCCAGCGCCGCGCCGTCGCGCATCAGCCAGTCGCGCGGCAAGAGCAGGCAACCAGCCAGCCGGTTGGCCACCGCCTCGCGGGCCGCCGGCGCCGCGTCCACGGTGTGCAGCCCCAACTCCTCGAAGACGCGGTAGGCGTAGCTCTCGCCGATCTCGTGGGCCACCGCCCAGTGCCGCCGCTCGGGCCGGGGTTCCTCAGCCAATAGAATCGTTCCGCCGTCGTCATCGCCGTTCAGCCGCACAAAGCGGGCCCGCGTCTGAGAGACGCCGTCGCGGGCGACCATCATACCGAGCCGCCCGGCTAGCAGCATCGCGTCGACCGGCGGCGCGTACACTCCCCCCTCGGCGAGCACTTCCAGCGCCACCCCTTCGACCGCTGCGCGAACTTGTTCTTCAGGGATGTCGGTGGTCATACTGAACGCGGCCCCACGTACTGTACAACAGTATACTATACGTGGCGTATCTTGGCAAGTTGTGGCCGAGGCTTCGTATTGAGCAATGGGTACTAAGTACTGAGTACTGATTTCATGGCGGCGACGACTTGTCAACGGCGCCGCCACGGCGTAGTCGCTACTGAGTACCCCGTACGCTGTACCGAGTACGCCGCGGCTCTGCTTCAGATCGGCGGCTCATCGTTTCGCGGTGGCTTGGGCGGCTCGCGCGTGGCTTCGAAAATCGCCGGTCGCGGTTTGCCGCTAACGCGTCGCGCGCAAAGGGTTGTTGCTGCGTTACGTGGAAGATTTCTCGCGACCAGACGCGGGCTCACTGCCAGAACTGCAGGTCGGTGAAGGTTCGCGCGGCCGGCATGGCGTAGGAGTGGAGTGATGAACGGGTGGAGGAATATAGCGAAAGCGGAGCCAAGTCAGACCCCAGCTTAATTACCGATCACGCAAACGCACGAAAGGCTCCATAGTACCCTGTACCGTACCGGGTTCTTCGTACCGGCCGAACGCCAGCCTATTTCCGACCCGTATCGCACCCCTCTTACCCCCCGGCCGCATCGCGCGCTCATTGGCGACCAGCGGCGCCCCGCCTACAATTCCGGATTCGCCCCTCGTTTATCGCCCCTACAGACGCCCTAGCGTCTCGCCAGCCCCCTATGCCGACTGAGCTACCCATTCTTGCCCACTCCTCGTCCCCCGCGGCTGGGCCCCGCCCCTCGGTGGCCGCTTCCGGCCACGCCAAAGGCAAGTACTGCTTTATCAGCCTCGGCTGCCCGAAAAACCTCGTCGACAGCGAACGCATGCTCGGCATGCTCCAGCTCGACGGCTATCAACTGGTCGACGGCCCCGCTGAGGCCGATTTCGCCGTCGTCAACACCTGCGGATTCATCGAGGCCGCCCGCGAGGAATCGTTCGGCGCCATCGACGAAATGCTAGAATTGAAGCGCCGCGGCCAGCTCCGCGGGGTCATCGTCTCGGGCTGCCTGGCCGAGCGGCAGAAGGAATCGCTCCTCGAAGAGCGGCCCGAGATCGACCACCTGGTCGGCGTCTTCGGCCGCGAGCACGTCACCAAGGTCGCCGACCGGCTGCTGGGCGGCCTCACCGAGCAGCGAACCGTGTTTCGACCGGCGCCCACCCATCCCCTCCCCGACAACGCCCGACTGCGGATCACCCCTAAGCACTTTGCCTTCCTCAAGATTTCTGAAGGCTGCGACCGGCTGTGCACCTTCTGCGCGATCCCCAAGATGCGCGGCAAGCACGCCACCAAGCCGATCGAAGAGGTCGTCGCCGAGGCCCGCGAACTGGCCGCCGATGGCGTGCGCGAGCTGGTGATCGTCGCCCAGGACGCCACCTATTACGGCAAGGACCTGTACGGCCAGCCCCGCCTGGTCGAACTGCTGCGCGAGCTGCAGCAGGTCGACGGCCTCGACTGGATCCGCCTGATGTACCTCTACCCGATGTACTTCAGCGACGAGCTCATCGAAACGATCGCCGGCAGCCGCCGCATCGTCCCCTACCTCGACATGCCGCTGCAGCACATCAACGACGTCATGCTGCGGCGCATGCAGCGGCGGGTCAGCCGTCAAGAAACGGAATCGCTCCTGCAGAAGCTGCGCAGCACGATCCCCAACCTCGTCATGCGCACCACCTTCATCACCGGCTTTCCCGGCGAGACCGACCAGCAGTTTGAGGAACTGCTCGACTTCGTCCGCCAGCAGCAGTTTGAACGCGCCGGCGTGTTCACCTATTCCCTGGAACCCGACACGCCAGCCGCCAAACTGCCCGATCACGTGCCGGCGCAAGTCATGCTCCAGCGCCGCGATCGCCTCATGGAAGCGCAGCAAAAAATCGCGTTTCAGTTCAACGCCCGGCAGATCGGCCGCACCCTCGACGTCCTGATCGACGCCCCCGTCCCCGGCGAGCGCGACGTCTGGATCGGCCGCTCCTACGCCGACGCCCCGGACGTCGACGGCGTCGTCTACGTCACCGGCCCCGGCCTCGCCCCCGGCCGAATCGCGCCCTGTGAAATCGTCGCCAGTCGCGAGTATGATCTAGTAGGCGCCCTCTGCGGCCCGCCTCGTTGATCATTGTAGCGCCCCGCCGCCTGGCCGGGGGTTTCACTGCCGCGCGCTGGGATCGAGCCGTCTATGTCGCAATCCGCCCTGCCGGCCGCCAAGGCGCGCATCTGGAACGTGCCCAATCAGGTCACCGTTAGTCGGCTAATTTTAGCCGTCGCGTTGTTCACCCTCATGAGCCTCGGCTACTACACGGCCAGCCTCGTCACGTTCATCGTGGCCGCCAGCACCGATTGGGTCGACGGCTACTGGGCCCGCAAGTACGGCCAGATTACCCAACTGGGCCGCATACTCGACCCGTTCGCCGACAAGATGATCATCTGCGGCACGTTCATCTACCTGGCCGCCGCGCCGCAGTTGGCGGGCGGCGCCCCTGCCTCGGGCGTGGCCGCTTGGATGGCCGTGGTTATTCTCGCCCGCGAACTGGCGGTCACCGCCCTGCGCAGCTTCATCGAAAACCACGGCGGCGACTTCTCCGCCAAGTGGTCCGGCAAATGGAAAATGCTCTTTCAGTGCCTGGCCGCCGCCTTTAGCATCGGCCAGCTTCGCTACTACGACGCCGGCCAGCGGGCCCTCTCCTCCGACTTGCCGGCGTGGACCGCCTGGGGAGTCACCCTCCTGCTCTGGGCCGCGATCGCGCTGACGATCTACTCCGGGCTGGAATACGTCATCGTCGCCGTACGAACCCTGCGGCAAATGGACTAGCCGCCGCACGACCGGCGTCGCTGCCGTCAGCGCCGCGAACAACAGGGTGCTCGTGAACGCCTTTCCTCCTTGCTGAGACAAGCCGCCCCACGACCGACTTTCAACCGCACCAGCGCCAGAGAGCCTGAGCCCCGGAGCAAGTTCACCCGAAGAAATTCTAAACCCCACTCGTTCTCCGTTCCCATCCGTTCCCATCCGTCCCCTCCGTCTCCTCCCGACCCCCTCCAGTTGCGGCCTGACTCATTAGGCTCGATGGCCTGACCTCCCGACGCCCCCTCCAGGACCCGATCGTCGCCGAACCGATGGACCAGCCGGCATCATCAGCCTTGACCTTCGCCATCGCGGGCGCAGCGGTGGTCAGTCTGATCGTCCTGTTTCTACTCTTCCAAAAACACATCGACGGCCAGCCGCTGTTGGCGTACGAGCCGCGCCGCGTCCCGCCCTGGAACTTTGCAGCGCCGCTGCTGCTGCTCGCGCCGGTCTTCTTGGCGGGCCGCCTGCCCAGCACAGCCTCAGACCCTGATCCGCACGCCCAGGCCGTCCTCTGGAGCGGACTGGTGCAGACCACCAGCAGCGGCGTTCCCCCGGCCGCCGCCTATGCCGCCGCGGCAACCCTCTCAGCCTGCGACGGCCTGATCGACGCCTGGGCCAAGGCCGGCGCCATGCCGCTGCTGCTGCTGCAATCCGCCGCCGTCAGCATCACGCTAACCGCCGCCTGCTACGCCCTCTTGAGGTTAGTGTTTGGCGCGACGCGGCATGATCTGGGCCTGCCGGCCGACGCCCGGCAGTTCTTGAAGGACGTCGGCATTGGCGCGACCGCCTTTGCCGCCAGCCTGGCGCCGGTGTACCTGCTGCTGTTCGTCCTGAACATGATCTTCAAGACCGACGAGGGCCATCCGCTCATCCAGGAGTTGGTGGTCGATCACTCGCCCGCCATGATGATCGCCGCCGCGCTGACGGCCGTCGTGGCGGCGCCCCTCGACGAGGAAACGGCGTTTCGCCTGGCCCTGCAAGGATGGCTCGAACGCCGCGCAGCGCTGGCCAGGGCGCCCGCCGCGCCGCCCCCGGCCGAAAGTCACGCCCCCCCCGAGCCGGCCCCCGACGGGCCGATCGCCGCCGCCGACAGGATCGCACCGCCGCTGGAACCTCAACCCGCGCCCCCGCCTTCAGGATGGGCGCCGGTCATCCTCAGCGGCGCGCTGTTCGGCTTGGCACACCTGGGACACGGCCTCTCCCCGGCGCCGCTGATCCTGCTGGGCATCATCCTGGGGTACCTGTACCAGCGAACCCACCGCATTACCCCCTGCATCGCGTGTCACACGCTGTTTAACGCATACACCTTCTTAATGTTAACTCTCCAGTTCTCCTCGCGGTGACACCGCCAAAGGCGGCTGCAGAAGGCGCCCTGCGGAGCCGTGCCATGCCGAGCCGTGCCATGTCCACGTCCGCGTGGACATGCCGCTCCACCCAATCCCCCGTGCCATGTCCACGTCCGCGTGGACATGCCGCTCCACCCGAAGCGCAGCCCCTCGCCTCGACCCAAGTCGCGACGCCACCTAAAATCGATCTGCCCCCGCCCGCCCGCGCTGAAGAAATCCCGCCCGACTGGCCGCTTCCGGCGACCAGCCCAATCGCCCCACAGCGAAGCCATAGAAGCCAACCGCACGTGCACATTCAACGCAATCCCACCCGCTCGGTCCGCATCGGCACGATCAGCATCGGCTCGGCCCATCCGATCGCGGTCCAGAGCATGACCGCCACCCATACCGAGGACGTCGACGCCACCGTCCAGCAGGCCAACGCCCTGCACGCCGCCGGCGCCGACGTCGTCCGCGTGGCCGTCGACAGCGCGAAAGACGCCGCCGCGCTGGCCGAAATCCGCCGCCAGACGCCCGCCAACCTGTCGGTCGATCTGCAGGAAAACTACCGCCTCGCCGAGCTCGTCGCCCCGCACGTCGACAAGATCCGTTACAACCCCGGCCATCTCTATCACCACCAGCGGCAGACCCCTTGGCAGGAGAAGGTCCGCTACCTCGCCTCCGTGGCCGCCGACAACGACTGCGCCATCCGCGTCGGCGTGAACTGCGGCAGCGTCGACCCGGCCGTTCGCCAGCGCTACCCCGACGACGATTCCATCTCGCCGATGCTCGATAGCGCGCTGGCCCATTGCCGCCAGCTCGATGAACTCGGCTTCACCCGCTATTGCGTCTCGCTGAAGGACTCCGACCCGGCCAAGGTGGTCGACGTCAATCGCCGTTTTGCCGCAGCTCGCCCCGACGTGCCGCTCCACTTGGGCGTTACCGAGGCGGGCCTGCCGCCCGACGGCGTCATCAAGACCCGCATCGCCCTGGAGCAGCTTATCAGCCGCGGCGTCGGCGACACGATTCGCGTCTCGCTCACCGTCTCCAACCCCCGCAAGCCCGAGGAGATCGCCGCCGGCCGGCAGATACTGGCCGACATCGCCGCCGGCCGCGTTCGCTCGGTCGTCGATTTCGGCCTCAACACGCTGAACATCATTAGCTGCCCCAGTTGCTCGCGGGTCGAGAACGAGGCGTTCATCGAACTGGCCGAGCAGGTCAAACAGATGACCCGCTACGCCGCCGATCACGCGCTCACCATCGCCGTGATGGGCTGCCGCGTCAACGGCCCCGGCGAGACCGACGACGCCGACCTCGGCCTGTGGTGCGGCCCCCAGACGGTCAACCTCAAGCGCGGCTGCGAGTCCCTCGGCCAGTTCCCCTACGGCGAAATCCTGCCTCGCCTCAAGACAGAACTGGACCGCCTCATCGCCGCCCTCCCCGCCCCCCCAGCGTAGTCCCCCCCCAGGGTCGGGATTCTTTTGCGACTATCGACATACCACGCAAAAAGAGCCCCCAGTCGCAAAAGCATCCCGACCCCTTCGCCTCACCCCCTTCGCCTCGCCATCCACGATCTGGCCAACCCCCCCTCAATCTGGTAGCCTGCCAAGCTACCCCCAGCGCCGACAGCCGACAGCCCCAGCCACCAATCCATGCCCCCAGCCCATATGCCGCAGCCAATTGCCGGAGTCACCCCCGCCAGCGAGCGGGAAGCGACGATCATGACCGTTTGGCCCTCGCTGGCCGCCACCGCCTATGGTCGCTGGTGGGGCCGGCGGTTCGAGAATCGTCTCGGGATGACCCTGTTTGGCATCCCCCTCACCCTGGGCCGGCTGCTCGCCCTGGTCTCGATACCGTTAATTCTGCCCCTCTATTTTCACATGCTCCTACCCCGGATTCCGGGCATCGTGTTCGGCGTTCCGAATCCCGCCTGCCGCCGCTATCGCCTGACCAATCGCCGCGTCCTGGTCGAGCAGCCCTTTGGCGGCGGCGAGCAGAAGAGCGTGTCGCTCGATCGCTTTAGCGCCATCGATATCGAAGTGCAGCCCGGCCAAGGCTGGTATCCGGCCGGGGATCTCGTCTTCCGCGACGGCCCGATCGAGACGTTTCGACTGCTGGGCGTCCCCCATCCCGAGGCGTTTCGCCAGACCTGCCTGAAGGCCCACCAGGTATTCGTCGGCGTCGAAAAGGCCAGGCAGCTCGGCGCCGTCAGCGCCTAGCATCGTGGCTCAGCCGCTCACCCCTGCCGGCGCCCCCTCCAGGCAACGTACTACGGGCGACGTGGCCAGGCCCCCCGGGGTCGGGATTCTTTTGCGACTAGCGACCCTCCCTCGCCGCGCAACTCCCCAGTCGCAATAGCATCCCGACCCCCTTACCGCCCGGCGCCATGGCCACGGAGGTCCTCCGACGTGGCCATGCTCCATCGGCCACGCCGCGCAATGGCCGGTTATGCCGGCCGCGGAATTCTTGCCGAAGCCGCAGCGTTCGCGCATCGCGTCGGCTCTGCTTGCGCCGCCAATTCTTGCAGCCGCTGCTAGCGGCGACGGCCGATGAACCCCTGGTACTGGCGTTCTCGCCGCCAGCGCTTCCCCGTGTGAGGCTTTGCTATGATCCCCGCATCAACAGCATCGCGCGCCCTGTCTGCCGCCGCGGCCATGGCCCTGGCGCTGGCAGCGCCGTCGGCAGGCGCCGAGCAACCAGCTCCTGCCGCAGCCCGTTCAGTCGTCTTAGCGGCAGCGCCCGATAAGCCGGCGGCGCGGCACGGCATCTTCAAGTTCAGCAGCTACCCCGCGGCCTGGACGGCGGCGCAAAAGTCGAATCGGCCGATCCTCATCTTCGCCACCTCGCCCCATTGCCCCCATTGCGTGCGCATGATCGGCGAGACCTTGCGCACTCCCCACGTGAACCGGTTCCTCAACGATTCGTTCGAGACCGTTTACGCCGATCGCTTGGAGCAACCAGAACTCACGGCGAAGCTCGGCATCCGCCGCTTCCCCACGACCATCGTCGTGGGCCCGGACAATCAGGTCATCGACGTGCTCGAAGGCTACGTCGACGCCAAGACGCTCGCCCAGCGCCTTCGCACCACCGTCGCCGCCCACCCGCCCGCCACCCAGACCCGCTAGCCTACCAGTCCCCTTCAGCCGGCGCAACGTCTTACGCCAGCGCCGGCTCGCGGCGATGCGATTCCTCGAGCGGCCGCACGCAATTGTCCGCCTCCAGGTCCACCTCGAACGTGATCGGGTAGCGGTACCCTTGCGGCGGAGCCGGCCTCAGCCCCGGCACGCGGCGGCATACCCGAAGTGCCAGTTCCTTCGCCGCCGGTCGCCACCCCTCTAGCTGCGTCCGCCGCCACTCGCCCCCCAGCAACTCGCGAAAGTGGCGGTTGGCCAGATAGACGTTGTTCCGCCGCGCCGCCCGCGGCGTCATGTGCTCGGTCGACAGCGAGACGTTCAGCCCCTCGGTGTTCACCACGCGGTGCGGCGTATGCTGCGGCCAGGTGATCATCTCGCCCGGCTCCAGGTCGTGCACGACCGCCAGTTCGTCCCACGCTGCGCGGAAGTCGAGCTCCTCGCTCCGCTGGCCGCAGAGGACGCCTTCGATCGTCTCGTCCGACACCAATCCCGATTCCAGCGGATAGGCCCACACTCGTTTGCGCCCGCGCACGTGCCATAGCATGTTGGCCGGGCAATCGAGGTGGTAGTACACCATGGCCCCCGGCGACGAGATCAACAGGTTCGCCGAGTGATGGTACGTCTGCAGTCCAGGGCAGGTCCGCTCCAAGTCGTCGTACAACGCGCGGACCAGTTCGGCGTATTCGGGATGATGGTCCATCACCCGGCGAATGTTGAGCCAGATCAGCCCGGTGCGCGCGGCTTCCAGCAATTGCTCGGCGTCCAGGTTCCCCGCGCGCCCCTCCTGCCAATCCGATCGCCGCTCAGGGTCGGCGCCCATCGTGTTGATCCCCAGATCCCGCCGCGGGTGGCGATCGAGCAGGTTGATCAGATAAACGTCGTCGAACAGCTCCAGTCGATGCAGCCGATGCTGGGCGACGAAGATGTTGCGCTCCATCCGCGCGACTTGTTCAGGGGTCCAGGCTTCCAACAGGCGCAGCATGTGCGGCATGACGAGTAGTCCATCACGGGTGAGAGAAGATGCAGACTATGCTGCAAGCGTAGGTCGCGATCAACCATCGCGCCGCCCCGCCGTTAAGCCGCACAATCGTTACGACAGCCGCCATTGCGAAATAGCCGCCTTAGTCCGGTCCCCTCCCCTCGATGGCTCGTCCTTATACACATGCTATCGCGAAGGTTCTCGAGGGCGGTGTTGGGCGAGCTGCCAGGCGGCGGCCAGGTCGTCCAACCGGCGCAGGCCGCGCCACAAGGTCTTCGTTCCTGGTTCGCCA
>JADLBW010000021.1 GCA_020847515.1 Pirellulales bacterium
CAGGAGGGCCGCGTGATTATCGTCGACGAGTTCACCGGTCGCCTGATGGAAGGCCGCCAATGGAGCGACGGCTTGCACCAGGCCGTCGAAGCCAAGGAAGGGGTCCAGGTCAAGGAAGAGAATCAGACGCTCGCCACCATCACGCTGCAGAACTTCTTCAAGCTGTATCGGAAGATCTGCGGCATGACGGGCACGGCGCTCACCGAGGCGGGCGAGTTCTGGAAGATCTACAAACTGGACGTGGTCGGCGTACCGCCCAACAAGCCGCTGCAGCGCCTCGAACACCCCGACGTCATCTATCGCACCGAGCGCGAGAAGTACATCGCCATCGCCGAGGAAATCGAACGGCTGAATCGACACACGACCGTCGAACTCAAGAACGGCGAGTACTTCATCGGCAAGCTCAAGGGCGAGGATCAGGGCGCCGTCACGCTGGAGCTCGACGAAACGCGCAAAATCGAAACCATCTCGCGAGACCGCATCGCCAGGATCCAGTCGCCCGGGCGGCCGATCCTGGTCGGCACCGTGTCGATCGAAAAAAGTGAACGGCTGTCGAACCTGCTAGACAAGCGCGGCGTCAAGCACGAGGTGCTCAACGCCAAGCATCACAAGCGCGAGGCGGAGATCGTCGCCCAAGCCGGCCGGCTCGGCGCGGTGACGATCGCCACCAACATGGCGGGGCGCGGCACCGACATCATCCTCGGCGGCAACCCCGAGACGATGGCCTGGGCGCAGCTTCAGGACAAGTACCCGACCCGGCTGGAGGTGCCCAAGGACGAGTGGGAAACGCTCGTCACTCAAATCGAACGCCGCGAGAAAATGAAAGAAGAGGGGCAGCAGGTCAAGACGCTGGGCGGCCTCCATATCGTCGGCACCGAGCGGCACGAATCGCGGCGCATCGACCTGCAGCTTCGCGGCCGCTGCGGCCGCCAGGGCGACCCCGGCAGCAGCCGGTTCTATCTGTCGCTGGAAGACGACCTGATGCGGATCTTCGCCGGCGAGTGGGTGAAGAACGTGCTGACGCGGCTCGGCATGCAGGAGGGCGAAGCGATCGAAAGCCGCATGGTCAGCCGCCGCATCGAGGGGGCCCAGAAGAAGGGCGAAGAACGTAACTTCGAGATTCGCAAGAACCTGCTCGAATACGACGAGGTGATGGACGAACAGCGAAAGCGGGTCTACGGCTACCGCCAGCGCATCCTCGACGGAGACAATTGCCGCGACCTCGTCGTGCAGATGATTGCCGACCAGGTCAACCAGGCGATGCTGGTGTTCCTCGACTCGGACTACGGTACGGAGTCGTTCGCCGCCGCCGCCGGCAATCTGCTCACCTGCGAGCTCAACGCCCGCGACTTCAAGAACACCAGCTACCAGGACGCTGAGCGGCTGGCCACGGAAGAAGCCGTCCGCAAGGCCGAGTCGCAGGTGTACGACGCCATCGAAGAGAACCTGCCCGAGGAAGCCGAGGACGAGTCGGAGTGGAACTGGGGCGCCCTGGCCCATTGGTCGAACACCCGGTTCGGCACGAACTACCGCGATCGCGATCTGAAGAAGATTGGCCGCGACCAGGTCGACGAGCAACTCATTGCCGACGCGCGCAAGGCGATCGACAACGTCGACCTCGCCAGGTGCGCCCGCTTCCTGGAGCCCGACTACGGGGTGAAGACGGCGTGCGCCTGGCTGCGCGAAAAGTTCGGCGTCGAGCTCTCGCCGGGGGAAATGGCCCGACTGGAGGCCAAGGACTTCATCCACCTTGCCCAGGAGCGGGCCCGAGCGGCCTATGACGAGCGCGAATCGGAGTTCCCCGTGCTCGCCGGCCTGTACCGGTACGCCGGCCACGCCGCCGGCGGTCAGAAGCAGGGCTTTCAGCGCGAGGAGCTGGTCGAATGGGCGCGGCGTCGATTCGGCGCCGACCTGTCGCTGGACGACCTCAAGAACAAGCAGCGCGACGAAATCCGCGCCCTGCTGCTCGTACATAGCCGGCAGAACAACGAGCGGGCCACCCAACTGGCCGCCGAAGCCCGAAAACGCGTCGATGCGCTGTTCCGCGACGCCGGCGCGGAAGTCACGCTGGGACAGGCGACCGGCCAAAACGGCAAGTTGACCGATCTGGCCGCGTGGCTGCGCGAAAGCTGCCAGTGCGAGCTCTCCATGGAGGAGCTCTCCCGGCTCGACCACGAAGCTGCGCGGCGCCGCGTGGCTCAACTGGTCGAAGACCGCTACCGCCCGGAGATTCGCCGCCTGGAGCGGGTGCTGCTCTTGCAGATCCTCGATCAGGCGTGGAAAGAGCACTTGCTGACGATGGACCACCTGCGCTCCAGCGTCGGCCTGCGCGGCTACGCCCAGATCGACCCCAAGGTCGAATACAAGCGCGAAGGCATGCGGCTCTTTGAAACGATGTGGCAGTCGGCGTCGAATTACGTCACCGACCTGATCTTCAAGATGGAGCAGCTTGACGAGAGCTTTGTCGGCAGCACGTGGGTCGAGTCGCGGGCGATCAAGGAAGATGCGCCCAGCGGCGCCGCGGCCGCCGGCATGAGCGAGCAGCAGCACGAGGCCATCGAGGGTTCGCAAGCGGCGACCAAGCTGGAGCCCATCCGCAACCGCGAGGAAAAGACGCCCCGCAACGCGCCCTGCCCCTGCGGCAGCGGCAAGAAGTATAAGAATTGCTGCGGGAGAGTTTGAGCATTACTCGGATCGGTGCGACCATGAGCACAGTGGATCATCCCACGCCGCGCGATCAGATGATCGCGATTCTCAGTCAGCAACCTGCTGATAGCACGTACGATGAACTGCTGCGCGAGCTGGCGGCTCACCGAGCAATTCAACGCGGTCTAGCAGACGTTGAGCAGGGCAGGCTGGTCAGTCACGAGGAAGCCTTGCAGCGGATCAAGTCATGGCGAAGCTGATCTGGTCCGAGGAGGCGATCGCTTGCCTGCGCGACATCGACCAATTTGTGGCTGAAACCTCCCGCCAGGCCGCTATCAGCGTCGTTGAGGGGATCATCGAGAAGGTAGAAATGCTAGGGAAGCACCCGCGGCTGGGAGCGCAGCTCATCGACATTTCCGAACCTGGCATCCGTGAAGTGCTCTACGGCCGTTATCGGATCGTTTACCGGTTCGAAGAGCCCAAGAATATGGTTTACGTATTGGCCATAATTCACAGCGCCATGGATATTGAACGGTGGCGTTTATAAATCGTGATGAGGCCTGCATACGCATGGCCTCATCCACCGAGGCGTTGGAAAGGATTCCCACGTGTCGCGACTCTTCTCTTGGATATTGAATGTCTCGTATTTGGCGACGCTGTTGACCGCGTCGCCGCTGGTACTGTGGTCCGCCCTACGCCACGGCAAACACCGCGAGGGGTTCGCGCCAAAGCTGCTGGGGCTGGCGCCGCGGCGGTCCGGCAATCGACCCTGCGTGTGGCTGCATGCGGTGAGCGTCGGCGAGGTGAATCTGCTGGCGACGACGATCGCCGAGCTTTCCCGCCAGCGGCTTGAATGGGAGATTGTCGTCTCGACCACGACGAAGACGGGCTACGACCTCGCCAAGAAGAAGTACGCCGACCGGACTGTGTTCTACTGCCCGCTCGACTTCAGTTGGGCCGTTGCAACCGCCATGCGGCGCATCCGGCCCCGCTTGCTCGTCCTCGCCGAGCTGGAGCTGTGGCCTAATCTCATCGCGGCGGCTAGGCGGCACGGCGCCGCCGTCGCGATCATCAACGGACGGCTCAGCGACAACAGCTTCCGCGGCTACCGTTGGGCTCGGCCGCTCGTCGGCCGCGTTTTACGGCAGGTCGATTTGATCGCGGCTCAAAGCGCCCAAACGGCCGAGCGGTTCATCAAACTTGGCGCTCGCTCCGGCACAGTGCACGTCACCGGCTCGCTAAAGTTCGACGGCGCCCAAACGGATCGAGCCAATCCGCGCACGATCGAGCTTCGCCGACTCGCCGGCATCGACGACGATGACGTGGTGCTACTGGCTGGCAGCACCCAAGATCCTGAAGAGCAATACGCTCTCGACATCTTCAAACGCCTCTCGCCAAGCCACCCCAGACTGCGGTTGATCCTCGTACCGCGCCACCCCCAGCGCTTTGAGGAAGTCGCCGCCCTCGTCGATCGTAGCGGCGTCCCCTGGGAACGTCGTTCAAAGCTCGGCGAAACCGCCCCCCATAGCCGCGGCTCAGCAAATAGCCGCGGCTTGGCGAGCCGCCGGAGCGTCCTGTTGGTCGACACCATCGGCGAGCTCGGCGCCTGGTGGGGCGCCGCAGCAATCGGCTTCGTCGGCGGCACGTTCGGCAGCCGCGGCGGTCAGAACATGCTGGAACCGGCCGCTTACGGCGTCGCCACCTGCTTCGGACCGAATACGTGGAATTTTCGCGATATCGTCGCCCAGCTACTGGCGGCGAATGGGGCCGTTGTCGTGCGAAATGCGGCGGAGCTTGAGGAGTTCGTGGGCCGCGCCCTTGACCAGCCAGTCTGGGCAACTGCCCTGGGCGAGCGGGCGAAGCAGCTCGTCCTGTCCCAGCAAGGGGCTACCCTGCGCACCGTAGAGCTACTCTGCCGTCTAGGTCGAGACCTTCCGGGCACTCGCCACAATCGCCAAGCCGCCTGAGACGAGCCCTCGCACTATGCCTGATGGGCAGGAGGGCGTGGCGCCATTCCCCTCGGACGGCGTGGCCGTCGGGCTTACGGTTGATGGAAGACGATCTCCCTTGGGCCCGCTCACGCCGCCGGTTCTTCAGCGGAGATATGCTCGTGATTGTGGATGTGCTCGGGGCAGTAGCACTGCTGCCCGGCGCACTTCGAGCAATAGCGAAACAGCGTTCGCGGCGAGTCCTCGCTCGATAACCCGCAGACGACGCACTGGTGCCTGGCCGGGGCGGTCGCGCGCCGGGCCTGGGACTGGAACGAGCGCCGGCGCTGGCCATGCCGCCACTGGCGGACATGCTCCGGGCCGAAGAACAACAAATAGTTGGCGACGGTCGCCAGCACGAGCATCCGCACCATCCAGTCGCCGCGGAACAGGGCGTAAGCGTAGCCGATCCACGCCAGCGCCGCGAGCCATTTGATGCGGATCGGCAGTACGAAGAACAGATTGATGATAAAGTCGGGGTAAATCCGCGCAAACGCCAGGAATAAGCTCATGTAGAAGAACTCGTTCGACGCGGGGATCGACGCCAGCTTCATGGCCTCGTCCCCCAGCACGTCGGCCAGTTGCCGTCCCAGCAGCGCCGATCCGGCGAACGCGGCCACGATGCTCGCCAAATATCCCGTCAGCACGTACATGTTGTAGCGAAACGCGCCCCAGTGCTGTTCGAGCGACGTGCCGAAGTGATAGAGCAGCATGAAATAAAAGATCACCCAGATCCACTCGATCGCCGGCGGCGTGAACATGAACGTCAATAGCCGCCAGACCTGCCCCTGCATCACCAGCGCCGGGTCGAGCATCACCCGATCGAGCGCCACCCCCTGCGGCAGCATGTTGGCCAGGTAGAGCACGGCCTGGCCGGTGATGATCACCAGCGTCAAATTCCGAACGGCGAAGCGGCCGAAGCGGCGCTCAAGGCGGCTGATGCGCGACATAGCGAGGCGGGCGGGGCGTCGGTGGGCTCAGGCGAGCGGCTGTCAAGCTGCCGCCGCGGCGGGGCGTCGAAGGCAAGTCAACCATTATTGATCCCCGCCGCTCGGTTGGCCACCTCAACCGGTTGGCTCGGGCTGCGCCGCCGGACAAGCCGGGACGTCGAGGCCCGTGCACTGGGGTCGGGATGCTTTTGCGACTGGA
>JADLBW010000022.1 GCA_020847515.1 Pirellulales bacterium
CGCCCGTCCCCACCGCGGCCCGACCCGTTCGGTCTGACGTTCCGACGCCGCCAGCACGCAATGACGATCCATTCTCAACAGGCAGCCGTGCCACGCCGACGCGAGCGCACCGCGTGGCCGCGCTCGGCAGGCGTCGCGGGGGCGCTGGCCCTGGTAATGTGCGGCTGCGGTTCCTCCAAGCAGGAACTGCGCCTGCTCGACTACCTCGAGGAACTGGAGTTCGACGTGCCGCTAGAAAGCGCGACCTACGTCTCGCTCGGCAAATTCGATATTCCCCTGGTCGCCGACAAAACCGAACACCACGAAATGCAACGAGCGCATGATTCAAGCCGCTCGCACCTCTGGATGCGCGTGCAGTTCGAGCTGACGGCCGAAACGGCGCCGCAGTGGAAAGAAGCCATCGCCACGACGGCCCAGCGCCGCCAGGGGGCCTTAAGCGACGCGGTGCTGACCGTCGTGCGAAGCAGCCCGGTGAGCGATTTGTCGGACCCGCGGCTATCGGCGATCAACGCCCGATTGGCGGACGTCGTGCGGCCGATCCTCGGCGAAGACCGCGTGCGGCGGTTGATGTTTAATAAACTGGAACAACCCGCCGTCGAAGTGGCTGCCCACGGTGCAGAGGGCTCCGCCGCCGAGCACGGCGGCCACGAGGATCAACATGCAGGTCACCAGGAGCACGCGCATGGCGGAAGTCACTGATCGCAGATCGGGCCCCGCACCCGCCTGGCGTCGATTGTTCGCCTCGGCGGCGATCATCGCCGCGGCCGCCGGAGAGGCGTGCGCTTCCGGCGGCAGCCCCGCTGCTGAACCCGCCGGACATGCCGGCGGCCACGGCAACGAAGCGGCGGCGCCCGTCGATCCCGCCTTGCCCCGACCGCTGGACCTCGGCAGCTTCGATCTGCAAAACTTCCGGCCGACCCACAACGAGATCGCCAATATCAAATTCAGTCTGTGCGCCGTCTTCGCGGCCGGTACGACCGACGCTGAGATGGCCAAACTGGCGCACTGGAAGCAGCGATTGCGCGACCAGGCGATCACGGCCGTCCGTTCGGCCGACGCAGAGGCGCTCGCCGATCCGCAATTGGTCAAGGTGCGCCGGCTGCTATTGTTGCGGCTGCGGCGCCTTGCCCTGCCTAAGGAAGTCGAGGCGGTGTATCTGACCGACTTCGGCGTCAGCTCAGGAGCCTTGTAAGCGCCGGCTGGCGACTACGGCGCGGCTCGGCCCCGGGCGGCTAGGCCCGTGCACGCCGAAGCCGCCAAAGATCAGCGGCCGCCGACGGCGCTCGCTCATCTTCTCGCCGGCGCGAGGGGCGCTTTGGCCACGTCGGTCGCACTGGCGGTTGCCAGGTAAGCGAACAGGTCGGCCACCTGATCCAGCGTCAGCGGGTTCAGCAGGCCCGTGGGCATCGCTGAAATGTTGCTCGGCTGTATCTCGTCAATCGCTTCGTGGGCGAGGTCGACCTTCTGCCCCGTGGCCAGGAGGATCGTAACCCCTTGCGGCCCGCGCGGCGTGACCATCCCGGCGTAGGCCTTGCCGCCGGACATGACGACGCGGCTGGCGTACTGATCGGAGATATCGTGCGAAGGATAGACGATTGCCGACAGGATCTCCTTCCGCTGAAATCGCCGCGCGACCGCGGTAAGGTCCGGTCCTACGCCCTCGCCGTGCGTTCCCACGCGATGGCACGACGCGCATTGAGCCTGGGTAAACACCTGCTCGCCGCGGCTGGCGTCGCCTTGCTTGCCGGCCGGACTTTCCAGGTAGGTGAGCAGCTCGTCGTAACTCCACTTGTCCTTGCCGGCGTCGGCCGGCAGTTCGGCCGGCGGATCATCAGGGTACTTCTCGGCGTACCATGCTTGCCACGCGCTCAGTTGAACCTTCCAGTCGCTGGAGGCGCCGGCGGCGGCGAGCGGCCCGTTCCAGTGGGCGAGCAGTCGGACGGCGTCGCTGGCCCCGTTATCGCGGAGCCTCAAGCCGGCGACGATCGCATGCCGCTGAGAGGCCGCGTCGCTCGGTCGCTGGTTCACCTTCGTTAGCGCGACGAGGATATCCTGGGCGGCCACGCCTTCGGCCGTGCGCAGGGCGTCGACGAGGTACTTCCAGTTTTCACTGGCCGGATGCTGGGCGAGGCTCATCGCGGCCGGATCGCGATATTCCGGTTCGCCGGCATAGATGCGGCGCAGATGCTGTTGCGAATCCGGATCGTCCGCGCCGCCCAGCACGGCGATGATGCCGACGCGCAGCCGGCGAAAGGCGTCGTTGTCGGCGCACTTCGGGGCCACCTTGGCATCCAGTTCGCGAATCGTGCGCAACAGCGCCGCTCCCGGGCGCTCCGGCAGGCTGGCGAGCGTCGACAGGGCCGTCGCGGGCCACTTTTCGCCGCCGGCCAGCAGATTGCGCCGCTCGTCGAGCGACAGTTTCTTCAGGAATTCGCGGGTGAACTGTTCGACGTATTTCTCGACGCTGTACCCGGCCTGCACCGTGCGGGCGAGCTCGTAAAAGCGAAGCATGGCCAGCTTCGAGGAAGCGCTCCAGCCGGCGTCCAGCCGAGCTGCATACGCGGCGATGTGAAGCTTCTCAGCGTCGGCGACCTCCGGTTTGCCGAGCTCGGCGGCGAACTTTTCGGCGGCGCCGGCCGCCTGCAGGGCGACCAGCAGGCGAACCAGTTCGCGGTTGGCCAGCGCGTCGGTCGTGGGATACATCGCCAGCAGTTGTGCCGGCAGCGTCGCCACGGCGTCGGGCTTCAACGCCCCGTGAGCGATTGCCGTCTGGATGACGCGCAGCAGGTGCAGCCGCTGATCGTCCGTGAGGTTTTGCTGGAGCATGCCTTGAGCTCGCGTAACAAGCGCTACGGACGTCGACGCCTCATGCGCCGCCGCGGCCAGCGTGACGCCGCCGCGAGCAAAGGCCAGGGGACGGGTTTCCGCCAACACCGCTGGGGCCCAGCTTTCAACCGGCAGTTGTTCGAGTAGCCGCCGTGCCGCAAACGCGGCGAAGCGATCGTCGTCCGCCAATAGCGGCACGACGTCCTCGGCACTTGGCAGCGGACCGCGACGCATGAGCGACTCGCAGGCCGACCGCCGCACGAGCGCGTCGCGGTCGTTGAGCAGCTTGATAAGCGTCGTCCGGATCGCGGGGGCGTCGCTCTGATACATCAAGCGGGCGGCCCTGGCGCGCAGCGTCGGCTCGGGATCGGCTGCAAGCGCCGTAAGCAGCGGATCGCCTGGACGCGGACCGAAATACACCAGCAGGTCGAGCGCCTGGATCCGCTCGCGCGGCGGGCGGCGCAAGTCGCGGGCGGCTGCCGATAGTTCCGACTCCCAGCGCGCCCCGAGCCGCTGTTTCGCCGCGGCGACCCGCGCCCGGGCCCAATCAGCTTCAACCTGCGGCTGCTGCAACGCCTGGTCGAGCGCTGAGACGGCGTCTGTGGCTTCGGCCATGGGGGCTCCGCTGTAGCGGATGCGGTACACGCCCCCATCGGTGCCGCGGCCGCCCGTGCAGAAGTAAAGCGCGCCGTCGGGGCCGACGGCGACGTCGGTCGCGTTCAACGGCCGGCCTTCGAGAAAGACCTCGTCACGACCGCGAAAACTGGCGCCGGTGCGCTCGAAGGTGACGGCGTGGATTTTGCCCGTGGCCCAATCGCAGGCGAACATCGCTCCGCGGTAGCGCTGCGGGAACGCGACGTGATTGTAGAATTCAACCCCCGTCGGCGAGCCGGGACCGACATCGAGCGCCGCCGGCAGGCTGTCGATGTAATACTCCGGCCATTTCGACCAGCCGCTCCGCCAGCCCAGTTCGGCGCCGTCGGTCAGGTGGTTGACGCGGGTGGGCCGGTACCACGGGGCGCCGCGATCCCATTCCATGTCGGCGTCGTAGGTGAATAGCTCGCCTTCGGGACTGAAGGCCAGATCGTAGGCGTTGCGCAGGCCGCCCGCCACCAGTTCGACGAAGCTGCCATTGGCGTCGGTGCGGAATACCGTGCCGCCCGGCGCCGGAATGCCGACGGCGTGGCCGCCCGGATCTTCGAACTTCGGGACCAAGTCGCCCTCGTACCAGTTGCGATAGGGGCTGCGGGAATCCGGTTGGGCGTCGGCCCGGGCGAAGTTGCCCGCCAGGACGTAAAGCAATCCGTCGGGACCCAAGCGGACGGCGTGCGGGCCGTGCTCGCCCTTGGAACCGCGGAAGCCGATGAGCCTGGTCACTTCCTCGATCGAGCCGTTGCGGTCCGCGTCGCGGAGGCGATACAGGGCCGGACCCTGCGGGCCGTCGCCGACGACGAAGACCCGCGTCCCGAGGGCGAGAATTCCCTGGGCGTTTTGGATTTGCTCGCAGTAGCTGGTGGCCGTGTCGTGGATGCCGTTGCCGTCGGCGTCGGTGAGCAGCATGAGATGGCCCCCCTCGCGCGAGACGATGATGTTGCCGCGGGCGTCGAAGGCCATGGCGATCAGCGATCCGACGGCTTCGTCGCGCATGATCCGTTCCACCTCGAACTCGCGGGGGACGATAAAGCGGGCGCCCTCGCCGTCGATGACCACCTCGTTCCCCCAGGGAAGCGTATCGCCCAGCTCGCCGTAGACGGCGGCCGCGACCCAGTCGGCGTCGTTGAACTGCGGCAAGGTCCAGCCCTGGAATTGCCGCACGCTGGTCTTCCACGTGCCGTCGGTGGAGAAGCCCTCGAACGTGCCGCCGGTTTGCTTGACGATCACCCGGGCCGCCAGGCCGGCGGCGCCGGGCTCGGTGTTGGCGACCCGGATGGCGACCGTATTGCGGCCGTTATGGAGAAGTTTTGTGACGTCGTGGATCTGCATCTGCCGCCAGTCGACCCCCTTGGCGACCGGTTGGCCGTTGACGAAGAGCTCCCACTGGTTGTCTGCGGTGATGTGGACCTGGGCCTCCTCGACGTCCTTGAGATCAAACGAGCGGCGAAAGTAGCAGTCGCCGATCGGCGCTTCGTTTTTCGCGTGCGCGGGCGACCAGATCCAGTCGGCTTCGCCGTTGGCGGCGTGGCTTCGCGTCGCCAAGGGCGCCGTGGCCACGATGCTAGCAACAACGAGCCAGACGCGGCGGTGCGGACCAGTCATCGGCGAAATCCTTTTCGACCGGTTGGGTTTTTCAAGCGCGGGCGCCGGGCAACAGGCGCGGCGGGTCGCGCGGGGCGAGAATAGCAGGCCCCGCCGAGGCGCGACAAGCTCGATGAACTGGTCGAGCCGCGACAGATGGAGGCTTGTTGAACCAAACACTGGAGCGGTCAGTTCAAACAAGGGCGCAAAAAAACAATTGAGATAAGCACGGCGGAACAGTTCGGGCGGTCTGCGCACTCTGCGTGATCGCGCATCGGGCGCCCCTCGACTCTCATTGACCCACGCCGAAGAATTGGGCTAGGATCGGCGGCTCCGTTTCAATTTACCCAGCCCTCCCCGTTTTTTGAGAGGCCCTCCTGGCGATGCAAGCACAGCAGCGGTTCGGCCTGTTTCCTGTACTCGTCGCAGCGTGCTTGTTGGCGGGGATGGCGGCCGGGTGCTCGTCAGAAAGCGCGCCGCCGAAACAGGCGAGCGTCAAGCCCTCGCAGCCGTTCGAATTGGGCAACCTGGTCGAGCCCTTCGACGCTCCCCCGATGGACGAGCTCGATAAGCTCCAGTGGGTCGACGGGCCGCTGATCGATTCGCTCGAGCAATTGCGATCGGAAAAGGCCGAGCAGGGGCCGCCGAAGACGACCGTGGCCGAGGCCCTTGAATTGCGTAACGATTTCCCCCGGAGTCGCGCCGCCAACGACAAGATTCTGGACGCGATGAGCCAGCTCGCCCCGGCGGACGGCTCCGGCGTGGATTACGATCATACGTTCGTGCGGCACGTCGCGGGCGACTTGAACAGCACCAATCCGTTGTTCATGAGCAGCATCACCGACGCGGAGCTATCGGCGCTGTCGGGGCTGTATCTGATCGGCTTCAATCGCCGGTTCGAGTACTTTGCCGACAAGGACGTCGTCAAGTCGTGGCAGCGGAGCACGGACAACCTGGTCGAACGATTCGTTCTGCGCGACGATCTCACCTGGTCGGACGGCGCGCCCGTCACTGCGGAAGACGTGGAGTTTACTTACCGGTTGATCATGTCGGACCATCCGGAGCTGGTCATTCCGTCCTTGCAGCAAGGGCCGGATCAACTTCGATATGTAAAGGCGTACGACGATCACACGGTGGTGATGTGGCATAAGGAGCCGTTCGCCACGCGCACCGGGAATATGAACTGGCCCATTATCCCCAAGCACATCTACGAAAAGTCGATCTATGAAGATCCGTCGATGAAGCGGAGCGCCCACCACCGCAAATACGAGCAGCAGCCCGTGACCGCCGGCCCGTACGAGCTGGTCAGCCGCGTACGCAATCAGGAATTCGTCGTCCGGCGGCGGGAAGCGTGGCGCCTGCACGATGGCCAAGAGGTTCGCCGCCAGCCGTACTTCCAGGAAGTTCGCGTCAAGGTGATCGAAGATCTGAATACGGCGATCCTCGCCCTCAAGGCGGGCGACATCCAGGAAATGGAGCTGCGGCCCGAGCACTGGGAAAGCCTCACCGACGGCGAAGACTTCTATCGGCACAACACCAAGGTGATGGCTCCGGAGTGGACCGAATTCCACGTCATTTGGAATCTCAAGTCGCCGTATTTCAGCGATAAGCGCGTCCGTTGGGCGATGACCTGCGCATTCGACTACGACGAGCTGTTGAACACGATTTGCCGGGGACTATACGAGCCCTCCGTGGGCACGTTCGACCCCACGGCGTGGATGTTTCCCAAAAACGGGCCGCAGCCCGTGAAGCGCGATCTGGATAAGGCGGAGGATCTATTGGACGAAGCCGGCTGGACCGACAGCGACGGAGACGGCACGCGCGACAAGGAGATCAACGGCCAACTCGTGCCGCTGGAATTCCAACTGATGACCTATACCACTGAAACCGGAATTCAGGTCGCTACGCTGTGGAAGGAGTCGCTCGAGCAGATCGGCGTCGCGGTCAACGTGAAGCCGACCGAGTTCGCCGTGATGCAGGACAAAACGCTCAAGCACGAGTTCGACGCCACCTTCGCCGGCTGGGGCACGGGAACGGATCCGGATCAGCAGGAGAATATTTTCGGCACGGGCTTCCAGCGGAACTACGGCCAGTACTCGAATCCCGAAGTGGACAAGCTGTTCCAGCAGGGCCGGCGGGAGCTGGACCAGGCCCAGCGGGCGGAAATCTACGGCAAGATCCACCTGCTGTTATGGGAGGATCAGCCGTACACGTGGTTGTTCCGCCGCAACGCGTTTTACGGGTTCAATAAGAAGATCCGCGGGTACAACTTCAGTCCCAAGGGGCCGTTCGATTTCGGGCCGGGCATCTCGGCCTTCTATGGCGCCTTCCAATAGCAAGGCGCCAGCGATTGCGACCCGAGCGAATACGTAGCCGCCGCCGCGGCCGACGAACATTCGCGGGCGCGGGCTTTCCTCATGACTAGCTATCTCATTCGCCGGCTGGGCATCGCCGTGGTGACGCTCGTGCTGATCACCTTCCTGGTGTACGGCCTGATCCGCGCCATGCCCGGGACGCCGGCCACCAACCAGATGGCGGTCATGGATCCCAGCAAACAACTCACGCCCGAGGCGATTGCCCGCATCAATCGGTTGTACGGCCTCGACAAGCCCTGGTACACGGCCTACTTCGTTTGGATGACGAACGTCGTGCAGGCCGACCTGGGGGTATCGTTCACGCGGAACATGCGTCCGGTCGCCGACCTGATCGTGGAACGGGCGCCGGCCACGCTGATGCTGTCGGCCACGTCGCTGGTATTGGCATACGTATTATCGATCCCCATCGGCCTGTGGGCGACCGCTAAGGCCAATACGCTGCCGGAGCGGACAGTCAGCACCGCCCTGTACATGCTGTATTCGCTGCCGGCGTTCGTGGCGGCGCTGTATCTGCAGCTATTGTTCTACGTGAAGCTCGACTGGCTGCCGCTCTACGGCATGCGCTCGGACAATTACCCGTCGCTAAGCGCGGCGGCGCGGGCCCTTGATCTGTTGAAGCACGCCGCGATGCCGGTCGCCTGCTTCACCTATGTGAATTTGGCGTATTACTCGCGCTTCATCCGCGCGAATATGCAGGAGGTGGTGCGGCAGGATTACATCCGCACGGCGCGGGCCAAGGGAGTCGGTCCGCGGGCGATTATCTATAAGCACGCCTTTCGCAACACGTTAATTCCGCTGGTGACGCTGATGGGGCTTTCGCTGCCCGGTCTCTTCAGCGGCGCGGTGATTCTGGAGCAGATCTTCCAGTGGCCCGGCATGGGACGGCTGTACTTCGAGGCGATCGGCCAGCGCGACTACAACGTCATCATGGGGCTGACGCTGATGTTCAGCGTGCTGACGCTCGCCGGGCAGTTGCTGGCGGACATGCTGTATGCGGTAGTCGATCCGCGAGTGACCTATAGCTGACCAACCCCTCCGCCTCCGGTCCCTTGTGCACGATCCGAAGGGCTAGCAAGAGGCGACAGAAGCGCTTGCCCGCTTCCCCTCCCCAGCCCTCCTCGGCGGGGGGAGGGGGCCAGCGCACCTGATATTCATGGACCTACCTCCCAGCACAACCGGAGCGATGGCGGCAGGCGACGTCCCGCTGGGCGACTCGCCGGGGTTTTGGCGGCAGGCGTGGCGTCGGTTCCGCCAGCGCAAGCTGGCGATGATCGCGCTGGCCTTCGTGGCGGCGCTTACGCTGGTGGCGATCTGTGCTCCGCTGATCGCGGGCACGCGGCCCATCGTCTGCCAGTACAAAGGCCGCATCTATTTCCCGGCGCTCTACTACTACAATCGCAATTGGGAAAACCCGATCTTCGCCAAAGACCGGTTTCGCAGTCGTTACGCCGAGAACCTGAAGAAGGATCCCCAGAGCTGGGCGGCGTGGCCGCTGGTCTATCAAGACCCGTACCGCCGGGTTCGCGCAGAAGAATGGCCCGGACAGCCGGGCAATCCGTATGGCGCCGAGGGGAAGCCGAGCCGCCATAACTGGCTCGGCACGAATCAGCAGGGCTTCGACGTGTTCGCCTCGATGGTCCACGGCGCCCAAACCGCCGTGAGCGTCGGTTTCGTCTCGATGGGCATCGCGGCGACGATCGGCATTACGCTCGGCGCATTGGCGGGCTATTACGGCCGCTGGGTCGACGTGCTGTTGAGCCGCATTATCGAAGTGGTGATGTGCGTACCGTCGCTGGTGTTGATACTGGCGCTGGTGGCGCTGCTGGATCGGGTGACTAATTTCCACCTGATGGCCATCGTCGGACTGACGCACTGGACCGGCATCGCCCGGCTCACGCGGGCCGAGTTCATGAAGCTGAAGCAGATGGAGTTCGTGGCCGCGGCGAAGGCGATGGGCGCCCGGCCGGGACGGATCATGTTCACCCACGTGCTGCGCAACGCGCTGGCGCCGGTGCTGGTGCCCATTACCTTCGGCATCGCCGACGCGATTCTCATCGAAAGCGGGCTCAGTTACCTGGGCTTCGGCGCCTCGCCGCCGAATCCCAGTTGGGGCACGCTGCTGGCCGCCGGGCGACGCAACATCGAAGACATGTGGTGGCTGATCGTCTTTCCCGGCGCCGCGATCTTCCTCACGGTGCTGGCCTACAACCTCATCGGCGAAGGCCTGCAGGAAGCCACCGACCCGCGCTTGCGGCAAGATGCGCATTAGTGTGACCTAGCGCCAATGACCAAGCACCAATGACCAATGACCAAAAGTCTCGCAGGCGCACTGAATTGGTCATTTGGCCGGGTTCTTCATCATTGGTTCTTGGTCATTGGTGCTAGGTCATTGGTCATTGGCGCCTTCCTCGCCGAGGTACTTCAAAAGCGAGAAGATTTACAGTGCCTGAAGCAGTCATCGACGTTGACAACCTGAAGACCCATTTCCACACCGAAGAGGGCGTCACCCGCGCAGTCGACGGGGTGTCGTTCCGCATCCAGCCGGGGCGCACGCTGGGGATCGTCGGCGAGAGCGGCTCGGGCAAGAGCGTTACGTCGCTGTCGATCATGCGGCTGCTGGCCTCGTCGGCCCGAATCGAGTCGGGCCGTATTGCCCTCTTGGGTCGCGATCTGGTCGGCTTGCCGGAGCCGCAGATGCGGGCCATTCGCGGCAAAGAGATCAGCATGATCTTCCAGGAGCCGATGACCTCGCTGAACCCGGTGTTCACGGTCGGCAGCCAGGTGATGGAGGCCATTTTGCTCCATCAGAAAACCAACAAGTCCGCCGCGCGATCGCGGACCATCGAGCTGTTTCGCGAGGTCGGCATCCCCAATCCCGAGCAGCGGGTCGACGCCTACCCCCACCAGCTCTCCGGCGGGCAGAAGCAGCGGGTCATGATCGCCATGGCGCTGTCGTGCAATCCCAAGCTGCTCATCGCCGACGAACCGACCACCGCCCTTGACGTCACGATTCAGGCCCAGATCCTCGACATGCTGCGCCAGCTTCGCGATCAGCGGGGGATGGCGATTCTGTTCATCACGCACGATCTGGGGGTGATTGCCGAAATCGCCGACGACGTGCTGGTGATGTATCGCGGCGAGGAGGTGGAGTACGGTTCGGTGCTCGACATCTTCGCCAACCCGAAGCACCCGTACACCAAGGGCCTGTTGGCCTGCCGGCCGCGGCTCGATACGCCTTATCGGCTACTGCCGACGGTCGACGACTTCATGCGGGTGACCGAGACGGCCGGGGGCGGGCTGATAATCGAGGAAAAACAGCTCGACCAGCGGCGGCTGGGCGAACTGAAGACCCGCGGCCGCGGGCGGCTGTTGCATCCCCCGAGCGAACTGGAGGCGATGGGGCATGCGGTCAGCGCCGTTGAAAGGGGTCGGGATGCCTTGGCGACTGGGCGCCTTGGCGAGCGTCAGAGCCTGCAGTCGCCAAAGCATCCCGACCCCG
>JADLBW010000023.1 GCA_020847515.1 Pirellulales bacterium
CCGCCCCCCCCCCCCGCGGGGGGGTGGTTGGGGGGGGGGGCGTGAGTCGGGTACACGGTTCACTTCAGCAGCAGTTACCGCAGCACCCCCGCACCTCGCCTTCGCCGCTCGATATTGACAACGGCCAGCACCCGCGGCTCGATCTTAAGGAGCCGCACAAGCTGCGAACCCGTCACCCCCAGCTTCTCCCCGGCGGCCGCGGGCGACCACTCGCACGCCGCCAGGGCGTCGAGCGCCTCGGCCACGAGCGCCGGATAGTCGTCATGCCCCTGTCGGACGGCTATCCGCCCGTGCCCGGCCCGCCGCCGCCACAAGGGCGATGGCAGGGCTTCGCGCGAGCTGCGCACCGCCAGCGCCAGTTCCAGCCGCAGCCGCCACGCGGCCCGGGACTGGTTCTCGGCCTGGCTCCGCCGCTCCGAGGCCTCCGCCCGTACTCCCGTCGGCAAGTGCACGATCACCACGGCCGTCTCCACCTTGTTGCGATGCTGCCCGCCCGGCCCCGAGCGCCGCTTCCGCTCGACGGCGCACTCCGCCAGCAAATCGTCGATCGGTAACTCGGCCGGATGAACCATGCTTGCTGTCGATCCCGCCGCCCCGGCGGCCAGTCGAACTTGCCTGTATCTGCGCCGCGGCGACGCTACCCGCGCGTCAATCGGCGCGACGCTCACAACCGGCAAACTCTTCCCCGGCGGACTCTCCCGAAAATTGGCGCTAGCTGCTCCGGCAAGCACATCCGGCATTCGATATCAACACCGGAACGCGCGATTACACCCGTTTGAACGGTCGTCATGCATTTGCCGCGGATTGCTATCATCGCGATTGTAGCGCTCACGGCGGCCGGCTGCCGCTGCCCGTCCTCGTGTTGCCTGCCGGCGACGCCCCACGCGCGGTGCGACCTGCCGTCGGCGGCCGTTCCCGACGCCCAGCTCGACCTGACGCGACTGCTGGCCGACGCCCCGCCCGACGCCGCCCTTCTGCAGACCTTGCCCAGTCCGGACGAAACTTACCAGATCCTCACCCCCGGCGACTGCCAGTGCCGCGCCGCGACCAACGCCAATATCGCCAACATGGTCGAGCTCGAAGAGCACTGGGCCGCGACGATCATCGAGTGCGATTCCAAGATCGTCCAGCAGAACCTTTGCTTGCAGCGCGACCTATTGGAACTCCACGCCGCCGACGTCCGCAACAAGGCCGCCGCCACGGCCCTGGAGGCCTACTATCAGCTCGCCGGCCTGGAAGCCCGCCGCCAATATCTGGAGCAGGCGATCCTGGAAACGACTCGCTCCCTCCAGCGGGCCGACAAGCTTCGCTCCTCGGGCCTGCCGGTTGACGTCGATCGCGACTCCCTGGCCCTCCGCCTGGGCGAGCTCGAAGACCAACGGCTGCAGTTGCATTACGCCCGCGTGCAGCTCAACGGGCAGCTTCAAAAGCAGCTTGGCTGCCCCGTCTCCGAACACGACTTTTTCTGGCCCCAGCTCGATTGGCGCCCCAAGCTCGCCCCGATCGACGCCGAGGCCGAACTAGCCGCCGGCCTGCCCAACCGGTTCGACCTCCGCGGCGTCTCGCTCGTGCTCTGCAACCTCGAAAAGACGACGCTGCGCGTCGCTCGCGGCGTGCTCGGCGTGGCCGACAGCACCCTCGGCTCGGTCGAACCGACCGAAGGCCTCGTCCACCGCCTCCGCTGCATCAACTGCTCCGATCACGAACTGGACGTCCGTTGCCGCCAGCTCACGATGCTCTACAACGACACCGAGCAGCTCGCCACGGCGGAAATCAAAAGCGCCGTCTACCAGGTGACCCTCCAGCAGCAGCGCGTCGCCCTGGCGTATCAGGCGGCCGGCGATCGCCAGGCCCATTTGCAGTCGCTCCTGGCCCGCCGCGAGGCCGAAGACGTCGCCGTGTTTGAAATCAGCGCCGCCCGCGGACGGGTCTTCGACGCCCAGGCCAAGCTCATCGAGCAGATCGCCGCGCTGAAGGTCGCCGAGGTCCGACTCCGTCGCTCCCAGGCCGCCCTGGCGGCCGAGTGCGGCCTCGAGCCCAAGCTGTGCTGCGAGGGTTCATGCCGCGGCTACTGCACCCGCTGCCAGGCGCGGACCTGCCGCCCCGGCGAGCTCCCCTGCCGCTGCGAAAAGTGCTGTCAGAAGTGACGGTTGTGTACATTAGCCGCGGGGCGCCAGCCCCAGGTTCCTGCCGCTCCAACCGGGGCTGGCGCCCCGCGGCTTATCGAAAACCAAGGCGTCACAGAGCACTCGCGCCCGCGGGCTCAATGCGTGATTCCTCCGGCTCCCTCCCCCTCCGTGGGGAGGCCTGGGGAGGGGGGCGAGGCGGGTACACGCCCCCCTTCTATTCAGCGTCTGAACCGGATGCCACGCGAAACTGCGGGTCCCCCCTTTCCTGACACTCCGTACAAGGGAAAGGGAATCTGTCGGTAGAACAGCGGCGCCCTACGTCCGGCTCGCCAACACGTTTCGCAGTTCCTCGACGAACGACTTGCTGCGGGCCAGCACGTCTTTGAAGTCCGCCTTGCCTAGCGTGTAGAACACGCAGTTCGTGCGGGCGATGATCGTCGCGTTCCGCGGCTCGTCGCGCAGCAGCGCCGCCTCGCCGAAGTACTGCCCCGGGCCGAGCTCCGCCACTTTGCGCCGCCGGCCCCCTTCCTCGACCACCACGTCGACCTCGCCGCTGCGTATCAGATAGAACAGCTCGCCCGGATCGCCCTGCCGAATGATCACGTCCGAGGCTTCGGCCTCCTCGACCATCATCTTGTCCGCCACTTCGGTGAGCGTGCTCGTCTGCAGATCGGCGAACAGCGGGAACTGCCGCAGGAACTCGCAAATGACGCTCGTCTCGTGGACGGCCACGTCCGACCGAATATGGCCGTCCACCATGTTCACGATGCGATCGGCCACGTCGAGAATCCGGTTGTCGTGCGTCACCATGACGATCGTGCAGCCCTCGTCGCGGGCCAGCTCCTGAAACAAGGTCACCACCTCGCGACCCGACTGTTCATCCAGGGCCGCCGTCGGCTCGTCGGCCAGCACCAGCTTCGGCTGGTGCACCAGCCCGCGGGCAATGGCTACCCGCTGCTTCTGCCCGCCCGAGAGCGATTTGGGCTTGTAGTGGATCCGCTGCCCCAGCCCCAGCCGGGTGAGCAGCATTTCGATCCGCTGGCGGGCCAGCCCGCGGTCCATGCCGGCCAGCTCGGCCGCCCTGTTGACGTTCTGATAGGCCGTAAGCGATTCGAACAGGTTGTGGGCTTGAAAGATGAATCCCAGCTCGCGGCGCAATTCCACGATCTGGTCGCGGCTCGCCCCGTGAAGCTCCCGCCCCAGCACCTTCAAACTCCCCTCCTGGACCGTGCGCAGCGTGCCGATGAGCGTCAGCAGCGTCGTTTTTCCGGAACCGGACGGCCCGGTCATGATCACGATCTCGCCCCGCTTAACTTCCCGGCGATTGTCGTGCAGCGCCTGCTTGCGCAACTCGCCGTCGCCGAAGTAATGATTGACGTGCGAGACCTTGATGGTCTTAGGAATCTGCTGCCCGCCGGTGAAGATGCCGCTGGTCGCGGGCAACGGTTTAAGTGCAGGCATTTTCGTTCGCTTTCGTCCGGGGGAAGGAATCAAACTGCCGCCAACGGTCCGCTAGAACAGATTCGCCGGATCGGCCCCCAGCAGCTTGCGCACCGCGAGCAGTCCCGAGGCGATGCACATGGCAATGGTCAGCACCAGCACCAGCGCCATCGACGGGGCCGTCATCGTCAACAGCAGCCCGGTCGCTCGCGCCAGGATGGCGTACAGCGCACTGCTCACGGCCAGGCCTGGGACAAAACCGATTAACGACAACAGCACCGCCTCGACGACGATCAGCCGCAGAAAGTAACCCGTGGAATAGCCCATCGCCTTCAAGGTCGCAAACTCCGGCATGTGGTCTGCGATATCCGAATAGATCACCTGGTAGCAAATGACCATGCCGACCACGAACCCGATGATCTTACCCGCGTTGAAGATAATGCCGATCGGCGTGCTGTCGTCCCAGAACTTCACCTCCTGCAGGCGGAATTGCTCCCGCGTGAGCACCAGCACGCGGTCGTCCAGGATCTGATCCAGCAGATCGCGGACCTCGCCGGCGCTTGCCCCCGTGTTGACGTGGACGATCCCCAAATCGACCACGCTCAGCGGATCGCCCGCCGCAACCCGCTGCGGAAAGTATTTGGCGAAATTCTCCGCGCTCATCGCCAGATTGCCGTCGTGGGCGAAATCGGTCCCCATCTCGAAGACCCCCGCCAGCCGCAGTCGCTGGTTCGCCAGTTCCACCGGCGTCGCAGCCAGCCGCGCCGGGTCGTCCAACGGAAAGTCGAAATTGGAGCGCGTGCTCCGCAGAGCTACAAGCGACGACTGCGGCCCGCGCAGCGCCAGCCGCTGGGCGTTGATCGCCGGCGAATTGAAAACCGGGTCCTCCAGATGGAACCCGATGGTGCGGATCGGATACGCCTTCCGCGAGCTTCCCTGCGCCAGATTCTTCAATCGCGACAGCGTCAGCTCCGTATACAGCGGATAGGCCCCCGCCACGCCCGGACAGGCGCGGGCCTGGTTGATCAATTCCCGCGGAAACCGCTTTTCGGCCGCCAGCGCGTACTTCGCCCGGCTGACCAGAAAAATATCCCCCTGCAGGTCGTCGATCAGCTTCACCTGGCTGTCGAACAGGGCATTTTGAAAGCCCACCTGCGTAAACATCAACAGCACGGCGAATCCGATCCCCGCCACCGCCACGGCCAGCCGACGCCAATCGTGCGTCAGATTCTTCCAAGCCAGCGGGGTCTTACGAAGTCGTGCCATAGCGGGCAATGCAACCGCAAACGAGTCGGACCCAGTCAGAAGCTATCAGCTATGAGCTATCAGCTATCAGCTCACGGCTCACAGCCCACAGCCCACAGCCCCTCTCAAAACAAATCCGCCGGATCCGCTTGGAACAATTTGCGCAGCGCCGCCAGGCCCGACAGCGCGCACATCAGCACCGCCAGCGCCAACACCGTCGCGGCAATCTGCCAGGTGAGAATCATCGGCAGCCCCGAGCGGCCCCCGACCAGCAGATATAACCCCCACGATACCGCCAAGGATGGCTCGTAGCCCACCAGCGCCAACAGCACCGACTGCTCCAGCACCACCGCCGCCAGGTAGCGATTCGGGTAGCCCATCGCCTTCAGCGTCGCGTATTCGCTCATCATGTTGGCGATGTCGGCCGACAGCACCTGGTACACGATCGCCACGCCCACAAACAGCGCCACCCACACCCCGAAGTTGAAGATCTGCCCCAGCGGCGTCTCGACCACCCAGCGGTATTCCTCGCGCTCGACCACCTCGGCCCGCGTCAGCACCTCGACGTCCGCCGGTTGCGCTGAAGGAACCGACGACGTCGTCGGCGCACCCAGCAGCGACTGAATCTCGCGCTTGGCCGTCGCCGGATCTACCCCCGAAGCAAGCGACAACAGCCCGAAATTCACCTCGTCGATCGCCTGCCAGGGACAGGCCCGCGCGAATCCTTCGACGTTCGCCACGCACGCCCCGTTGGCCGCCAGGCCCGTGCCCAACGTGATCACCCCCACGATCCGCACCCGGCCGCTCCCCAGGATCGTTTCCACCCCCACGTCCTGTGGCCCGAACCGCACGCCGTTGGCCGGCCCGAACTCCGGCTTGCTCTTATTGTCGATCAGCACGAACCGGGCGTCGGTCAGCCGCAGCGACTCCCGCCGCAGCGCCGTCGGTACGAACGGCGGATCGCGGGGATCGACCCCCATGGCAATGATCCCCCGCCAGTCGCCTTGCCACCCGCCGGGGGGCGCGTCGGCCGGTTGCGGCCGCTGCCATTCGCTTAAGCCCAAATAAAACGGCCGCGCCTTGGCGACTCCCGGCAGCGACGCCGCCTCGAACACCCGCTGCCGCGGAAACGACTGCGGCTCGGTCAAATGCAGGTACGCCGGCGACCGCAGCATGAGATCGAAATCCAGCGCGTCGTAGATCTGCGTCGCCGTCTTTCGCACGGCGCCCTTGAAGCCCATCTGCATGAAGATCAGGATGACGGCGAACCCGACGCCCGCCACGCCTACCGCCGTGCGGACCTTATTGTGAACGATGTTCTTCCAGGCCAGCGGCGTCTTCATATCGCGCGATTGTCAGCCTGATAGAAAGGGTCAGCCCCGGCGTTTCCGCGCCGGAGCTTCCACGCCGCCGCATTCGGTTTCTTCGATTGGCAGATCAAGCTCCCGCCGCGCCTCGGGCGCCTCGCTACTGTTTCTCGGCGCCTTCGCTGGGGACGAATTCCACGGTCACTTGCAGCCCGATATGTCGCGCCGCCTCGGCCGTGGCCCGCTGGTCGGCCGAATCGATCTGGACCACCACGTCGACGACCGAGCGGTCGCTCGGCGCCAGCGGATTGCGATTGGTCAGCCCCGGGCTGCCGATCATCGCGCCCACCCGCCGCACCGTCGCCTGGATGCCCCCCCCTTCTGCGCCCGCCCGATCGGCGTAGGCGCCAGAAAACGCCGGGCTGCGGATGATCGCCCGCTGCCCCTCGGCAAGGTCCTTCACGTCGGCTTCATACACTTCAGCGACGCACACCATGCTGCTAAGATCGCCGATCTCCATCACCGGAAGCTGCGTGACCAGCTCGCCCGGCTGCATATGAATCCGCAGCACGGTGAATTCCCGGGAGCCCCCCTCGACGTCCGGCGCTCGCAGCACCGATTGCTCCAGCGATTGCTCGGCCGCCCTCCGCTCCAGTTCAATGGCGACGGTCTGATCGACCTTGTCTGCGAATTCCACATTACTCTGCGCCAGACGCACATTGGCCTCAGCGGCCTCCACCGACTTTCGCGCCGCCTCCAAAGCGTGGGGAAACGTCGCCGCCGCGGCTTCGTAATCCTTGGCCGCCCGCTCGCTGGCGTTTCGCCGGCGTCGAAGCTGCTGATCGCTCACCAGCTCCGGGTCGGATTCATTCAGGCGTTCGAGCTGCGCCAGATCGTCGCGCGCGATGGCAGCCGCCTCGGCGAGATTCTGCAGTTGTTGCTCCTGCATGGCCGTTTCCTGCAGTTTGGCCTCCGCCTGAGCCCGCGCCGCCTGCGCTTGCTCTAGCTGCGCACGGGCCGCCGCGCGTTGCTGATCGCGCTGCTGCTGCGCCGCGGCCAGCTTTTCTTCCGCCGCCGCGAGCTGCGTCTGCCGCAGGCCGTAGCTGCCCATCGTCGCCAGCTCGGCCCCGGCCGCGGCGCGGGCCCCTTCGACAATGTCCGGCCCGAGGCGGAGCAACTGCTCTCCCGGCACGGAACTGATCGATACGATGCCCCCCGCCGGCTCTAAGCTACCCAGGGCCACGACCCGCCGCGGACTCGACGACGACTCGATCGACGCCGGCTCGACCCGCGAGGCGGTGAACCGCTCGCACCCCGTTCCCGCCAGCGCCGCGACCAGCGTCACGGCTACTCGTGCGGCGCCAGCGATCTTTGCGAGCCGATTGTCCATCTAAGATTTACTCGGTACAGGGCTGCAGATGCCGGCCGCGTTTCGCCCCCGCCATGCCCAAGTCTAAGTTGCAAAGGCCAAACAGGTTGCGTCGTCCGGGCGAACTTCAGAATTGGCAGCTAACGGAAGCCTGTCAAGAACTCGGGCGATTAACCCCTCCCTTGGCTCCGCCCCGCGATCCGTTATCCTGCAGCGCCAGCGGCGAACTTGCCGCTCCGCCGCTGCGTAACCGACCCCGGCTGGCAACGGACTGCTGAACTGATTATGTCGATTCTGCAGCGCCCGGCCCGCAGGATTCGGCGCCAACGCTCAACGGAGTGATTTCCATGCGGCGACTGCCCACCTTCATTTTCGGCATGATCACCGGCGGACTGCTCATTTACGTCGCGCTCAACTACCA
The DNA here is from genome assembly GCA_020847515.1 of Pirellulales bacterium. Taxonomy (GTDB): domain Bacteria; phylum Planctomycetota; class Planctomycetia; order Pirellulales; family Lacipirellulaceae; genus Lacipirellula. The sequence goes on from JADLBW010000023.1 coordinate 7,912, forward strand.
CCTGATTAACGCCCCGGACGGACTGCATCTGGTGCCTAAGCTGGAGTCGACGCTGGCCGCCACGTACGTCGACGTCCGTTCCTTCGGCCCGACCGATTGGGCGCAGCATCCCGACGTCGCTATGGCCCTGTTGCACGCCCAGCGCACCGACCTGATTGGCTCTGCGGCCCGCGAGTCGGTCTGGAACGGCGTCGACAAGCTGCTGCCGCCGCCGTCAGAATCGCGCTAGACCAACCTTACCGTCGAACTGGCGCGTTTCGACCCCCTAGCGAGACGGCCGCGTCCCAGGCCTCTGGTCCCGGCGCCTGGGCTGAGCCCTTGTTCACGGTCCGTCGGCCCGACGCCTCCCGCCATTACCCTAGGCGCCGCCCGCGCCGTCCCTAAGACCTGCCGCATCGGCAATTCCGCGACGCGCCTGCAGTCCTTTTCCCAATTCGCTCGATATGAGCGAGGGCGACGCGTCCTGTTAAAGTTGCCGACGAGCCGGGCCGCGCCGCCGCCGTTCCTCCCGTCACGTCCTTCGCCGGTCCGATGGAGCTGTTCGGCCATGGAACTCAATCGGAATCAATACTTCTTCATCGGGCTGGTCATCCTCTTGGTCGGCGTTCAGTTGCGGATGGTCAACTCCTACACGTTGACCCATGAGGCGACCAAGTTCCTCGCCCAGCGTACGCAGAACTCCGCTGCCGAAAGCGCCGCATTCCATCTATCCACCGACGTCGGCAAACCGCCCCAAAAGGTGATCAATCCGCCCGAGTGGCTGGGCTGGTGCCTGATGTCGATCGGCAGCGTATTGATCCTCCACAGCCTCGCGATGAAAAAGCCAGGCGGCTAGATTCGCCTTCCTTCCAGTGGTCCCCGTCTCCGCCGCCAGCCGGCAGTCATCCATTCGCCATGCCCCACCGCACCTCACGCCGCTGCGCAGTGGCCGCCCTCGGCGCCGTAACCGCCATTTGGACTTCGCCAGCGCCGCCGCTGGCCGCCGAAAGCGCCCTGGCGCCCCCGGCCGCTAGTTCCGCGCCCCAGGCGTCGTCCGATCTCGACGCTCCGCGCGACGACGTGCAGGCGATAGCGCTACGGCTGCGCGAGGGGACCAAGCTGGCCGACGCACCCGGACGCTTTCGCTACAACGGCGACGCCATCACCTTCATCGACGCCCAAAATCGAGAACTCGGCGCCCTGCCGAATCTCAATCTCGAGCGCGTCGCCCGCATGCTCCGCACCTTTGAGCAGCCCGAGAGCGTCGTCTGGAACGTAAGCGGAGTCATCACCGAATACGGCGGCCGCAACTACCTGCTCCTGCGACGGGCCGTCTATAAATCGGCGCCTTCTCCCCCCGCGCCCGAAATCATGGCCCCGGCCCCTGCAGCCGCCGCGCCGGCGACCAGCGCTCCGGCGCAAGGCCCTCCGCCGCCCGAACCCGCCGCACTCCATGCGGACGCGGCCGGCCAGTGACCGCCCGCCGAAGGCCCGCGAGCCCGCCTCGTGGTACGTCGCTCGGCGCCCTGGCGCCATGTCTCGTCCCGCGCCCTAACCTGCTGTCCAGCTTGACATTGGGTCGCCCGCAGGTATTATCCATCATGCCCGTAGCTAGCGTCGGCGCGCCTGCGGCTCGGAGTCTGGCGCCGGCGGCCGGTTCCTCGAGCGCACTCACGCCGGATTGTTCCTCCCCATGGCCAAGCCCCAACGCATCGAAGTCAACGAATCGGCCAATATCTCGGTCGTTCGCTTCAAGGATCAGAAGATAATTGACCCGGTCGCGATTCAAGAGCTCGGCCAGGAGTTATTCGAGCTGGTGGAAAAGGAGGAACGCCGCAAGATCGTCCTCAACTTCGGCAACGTCGAGTTCCTCTCCAGCGCCGCCCTCGGCAAGCTGATTACCTTTGAAAAGAAGGCGAAGCGCATCGGCGCCGAGCTGATCCTGACCAACATTTCGCCGGAGATCTATCAGGTCTTCGCCATCACAAACCTGGATAAGCTGTTCAAGATCATGGACGGCGAAGCCGACGCCCTGGCCGTGCTCTAGCGCGACCAGGGCTGCTGCCTTACCCTCGTTCAAGCGCCCGTGGCCTCCTCCAACTCCAACGCCGAACGGACGCTGCGTGCGTCGCTGCCCAGTAATCTCACCGATTACCACGCCTTCATCCAGACGACGCTCGATCACTTGGCCCAACTCGGCTGGGGCAAGTGCGAGCTGTTCGGCATCCACATGGCCCTGGAGGAGTCGATCTCCAACGCCATTCGCCACGGCAATAAAGAGGATCCGGCCAAACGGGTTCAGGTGGAATGCCGCCTGTCGCCCAGCCGCTTCTGGATCAGCGTCTGCGACGAAGGCGCCGGCTTCCAGCCCGAATCCGTGCCCGATTGCTGCGCGGCCGACCGCCTGGAAGTCATCGGCGGCCGCGGCCTGGCGCTGATGCAGGCCTACATGACCCGCCTGCAGTACAACGACCGCGGCAACTGCCTCGTCATGGAAAAGGTCCTCGCCGGCCCCTCGCCCAACGGCGCCTGCTGCTGCGAGTGAACGAATCGTGCGATCGGCCCGCAGGCAGGCGATATTTGCGGCGCAATCCAATTCCAGCAAAGCCGACAGGTATAATTCTCGCATGGAAATCCCCGGACGCATATGCAATGGCGCTGTCGTGCCCGGCGCCGCAGTTACTATTGTCACGCCGCCCCAAGCGAGCGAAGGCCGGAGTTCTATGACCTCGAACGAAACAGCCCGCTTGCGCGAGGCGCTGGCCAGCCTTGATGCCGTCGACAACGAGAACCCGGGCGACCGCTTTAGCGGCGCCAATCATGATCAAGCGCTCTTCGGAGATCAAGCGTGATCTTCGTCGACACCGGCGCCTGGTTCGCCCGATTCGTTCCGGACGACCCGCACCATGCTCGGCTAAAGGCATGGTTTGCCGCCAATAGTGAACCGCTTCTCACGACTGATGACTGCGTCGATGAAACGCTCACGTTGCTCATGGCACGCAAGCGTCCAAAGCTCGCTATAGAAGCTGGCCTGCAATTCTTTTCCGAGTCGCTTGCACAATTGCATTTCCTCACCCGCTTCTCAGATTGAGCGGGCGAACATCCTGTTTCAACAACGCGTAACGCACGGTTGGAGCTTTACCGACTGTACAGGCCAAGTAGTCATTGACGATCAAAAGCTTTCAGCAGCGGCGCGTTGGATCAACACTTCGCGAGATTTGGCGTCCGCGTCCTTCCTGGGTCGCCTTGATTGCGCCCGCATCCACGCGACGCTTAATAAGCGTCAGACGCACGCCCCCCGACGGCCCTTCGCCCCCCGACGGCCCTTCGCCCCCCGACGGCCCTTCGCCGCCCGCGACTGCAAATAGCCTACTCCCGGCTCCGCGAACGTTCCGCCGTCGGGAAGTCCTCCGGCACGCCCATCGTCACCTTGCCGGTCGCCGCCCATTCCGTCCCCCGCAGCAGCGTCGTGATGAACCCCGCGCACCGCATCGAGTAGTCCGCGTGGCCCATCGTCGTGTGGAAGACGCGGCCCTTGCCGTAGTCGATCGTCATCAGGCTCGGCTCGTCGCGCCCCGTACCGCCGGTCGCCGGGTCCGAATAGGCCGTCGCCAGCACCGTCATGTTTTTCGCCGGTCCTCGCAGCGTGTCGTACAGCTCGTCCTGCGCATGGAGCCACTCTTCGGGCAGCCCTTGCATGATGGGATGCTCCGGAGCGCGGGTCCGCACGATGAATTCATGCTGCTTGCCATGCCCCCCGCAGCGCCCCGGCGAATCGTCGACCACCAGTTCGTCGTTCTTGTAGTACACGTACGGCCCCCACGTCGCGTCCCGTCCGAACCAGCCGCCCAGGCCGATCGCCTCGTTGTACTCGGGCCAATCGGCAAACGCGTTGTCGGCGGCGTGTACGCTCACGAACCCGCCGCCGCCCCCCAGGTACTCGATGAACGCCGCTTCGGTCTCCGGCGACCACCGCTCGCCGTTGTAGTTGCTCATCACCACGTCATACTCGGCGAACTGCGGCTTGAAGCGCGCCATCTCCTCGCCGGCCGGAGGCGTGGTCGCCACGTCAGCGACGAAGCGTCCCGACTCCTTGAGCGCCTGAACCAGCACGGGCGTCGTCTTCTGCCACTCGTGGTTGTTCTGCCCGTCAATGAGCAGCACCCGCAGCTTCTCCGTCTCCGCCCCCCTGGAGGCGCCGCTCAACCCAAGCACCATCGCAACGCCAACCGTGGCCCAGCACCCTGCAAACGATCGCGGCATGGCACACCTATCTTCCGAGGAGAGGTCGTCAGCACGTCAAGTTAGCGCTTGGATTCTAGCCCCCCCGCCGCCTCCCCGATAGCACGCCCCGTTTGCGGCCCAGGACGCCGCGCCCCTGCTCCCCGCTCGCCGCTTCGCGGCCCGCCATGGCCGCCGCTACGGCGCTTCCCTAGAATTGACCGCCCTCCCCTGGGGCGCATCCGCGTCACGCGCCGCTGGGCGCCCGTCCATCCAAGCCGGTTCACAGCCTTCCGGCCCGCCGCCTCCCATGCCGAACTCCAAGCTCCGCCAGCAAATCGCCTGGGAAGCCGCGCGGATGATGTACCAGCGGCAGCAGTCGGAGTACTACCGCGCCAAGCTGAAGGCCGCCCACCGGATTTGTCAGGGCTGGGCAAAGCCAGCCGATCTACCCTCCAATGCCGAAGTCCGCGACCAGGTTCAACTGCTCGCCCGCCTCCACGAAGGCGACCAGCGCACCCAGAACCTCCGCTCCATGCGATTGGCGGCGCTCGCCATGATGCAACGGCTCGAGCGGTTCCGCCCGCGGCTTATCGGCAGCGTCCTTACCGGCCACGTCCGCCACGGCTCCGACGTCGACATCCATCTCTTCACCGACGCCGTCGAGTCCGTCGGCCACGCCCTCGAACAACACGGCCTCCCCTACACGATCGAGCGGAAGCTCGTCCGCAAGCAGGGCGAAGCCCGCACCTACACCCATGTACACGTCGACGCCGAGTTCGCCTTCGAGCTGACCGTCTATTCCGCCAGCGAGGCGCACTACGTCTTCAAAAGCTCGATCACCGGCAAACCCATCGAGCGCGCCAGCATCGCCGAGCTGCGCCAGTTGCTCGCCCAGCAGTATCCCGACCTCGACCTCGACGAAGCCCTCGCGGCCGCCGACGAGCAGGTCGACCGGTTCCAAATCTACCAGTCGCTGCTGCTGCCGCTGGAGAACGTGCGGCAACCGCTCAAATACCACCCTGAAGGCGACGCCCTCTACCACAGCCTCCAGGTCTTCGACCTGGCCCGCCACGAGTCGCCTTATGATGAAGAGCTCCTGCTGGCCGCGCTGCTGCACGACGTCGGCAAGGCGATCGACTCGCACGACCATGTCGCCGCCGGACTACAGGCCCTCGACGGCTCCATTTCGCCGCGCACCAGTTGGTTGATCGAGCACCACATGCTCGCCCACGGCATCGCCGACCAGACGCTCGGCCGCCGCGCCCATCGCCGGCTCCGCGAACATGAGTACTACGACGACCTGCTGCTCTTGGGCCAGTGCGACCGAGCCGGCCGCCGCCCCGGCGTCGAAGCACCCGAACTGGACGAAGCGCTCGACTACATCCGCCAGCTCGACCGCCTATAAACGCGCGAACACGCGTCTCTCCGGCCCCCTCCCCCTTGTGGGAAGTGCTGCGGAGGGGGTAAGCGCCTCTCACACGTCAACCATTCCAATGCAGTGACTTTGTAGAATCATCGCTACCCAGCCCCCGATCCATTGCCCATCTTTCCAGTGACACATCATTGGTCATTGGTGCTTGCCCATTGCTCATCGCAGCCCCAACCCCTTTCTCACTCATCCGCTTTCACTTCAGCGCCCGCCGTCAGCTTGGCATAAATCGCCGCCAGCTCCTCCGCCGTCTTCTCGCCGCTGTAAAACAACACGCGGTAGTGCAGTCGCAGCTTCTCGCCCTTCTTGATCGTGTGAGCGCCCTGCTTGGCCCCCTCCGGCGGAAAATCCTGCTGCCCAAACGGGTTCGCCGCGAACAAGCCGTACGTCCGCACATGCCACTTCGTCGGGTGGCGGAAGCTGTCCGGCATGTCGAAGATCGCGATCCCCGCCGGCTTGCCCTCCACCGGCCCGTGGTAGTCTACCCAATCCGCCTGCCGCCCCCACGCCGCCTCGTCGGTTTGACCCGCGCTATTGCGAATCTGCCCCCCCTGCTGGGCGTCGACCGCCATCGTCCCCGGCACGCGGAGCCCAAAGGAACCCTCCTTGGTATCGCCGAAGGTCACGTCCCCCTCGCTCGCATGCACCTCGACGGCAAAATCAATCCAACGGCCGTGCTCGTCGGCGCTGAACTCGATCGTCCGCACGTCCTCGCACACCTTCTTGCCGCCGCTGGTCCAGTCGTTCCGCGCCACCAGCCGGCCCGTTTCGCCCGAGGCGAGCTCGCTGAACTGGCGATGCTCGATCTGGTTGTTTCGCTCTGGCGGCCCCTCGGGCCGCGGCTCCATCCAGAAATCCTTCCCCCCCACGTCGCCATGATTGAACCACAGCGAGCGGTGGTGCGGATGATCGTCCGGCTCGCCGGCTAGCGCCTCGCCCATCGGGTACTGCCGCGTCATCGCCTCGCCGCCGGGGCCGATGATCGGCCAGATGATCGGCTGGTGCCCGCTGTTCGTCCGGTACGTGGCCAGTCGCTGCCCGTCGATCGAAACGATCGCCCCGAGCTGATGAGGCTCAACCTTGAACTCCGCCGAGTTGCCCCCGGCCGGCGTCGCCGCCAGCATTGCCGCGCCGAGGAGCCAGGGGACGCCAGTGCCGCGAAGATGCATCACTCACCTCGTTCTGCCGCTGGAAGATTCCACTGCCGGAAGTGTACGTTCGCTCGATTCGTTAGCAAGGCTCCGCCGCAGCCTCGGCCGCGCATGCGATCGGCAGAAATCACGGGCGTAGGCGATCGGCCGGCCCGTGCGATAATGTCAATGTAGCCGATCGATCCGGCCCCCGCGGACGCACATCCCGCACAACCCGCCGCCCTTGCTCGGAGGCGCCCCGTCATGCCCAGGCCCGTCAGCGCAACAATTCCCCATCAGCTTGGCGCAGAAGAGGCCCGCCGGCGGATCAGCGAGGGCTTCGGCAATGTCCAGCGGCAGATCGCCGCCGGACCCCTCTCGGCGGTCGCCTTCCAGCCGCGCTGGGAAGGCAACCGCCTCCATCTGGAAGGGGGCGCTCTGGGTCAACGAATCACCGGCCGCGTCGACGTGCTGAGCGATTGCGTTCGCATCGAACTTGATCTGCCGGAGATCCTCGCCGCCCTGGCCGAGCGGATCACCGGCAAGCTCACCGGCGAAACTCGCAAGCTCCTCGAAAAGAAGTGAGCCGCTGCCCCGGCGCGGGACCCAGCCGCCGGCCG
>JADLBW010000024.1 GCA_020847515.1 Pirellulales bacterium
CGGCCCGTGTTCGACTACCTGACTCAAGCAACCCAAGCCCGCTGCGCCGGCCAAGAAGCTCCCTCGCTACTCCCCAGGCCGTGAATGGTTACGTGGCTCGGCATAATGTTCGCACCATTGCAGGTAATGGTCTCGGCAAACCTCTGGTGTGTTGCCCATCAGCTTCGCTAGGGTTTCGATGTTCGTTGGCTTGCCACTCCAGAAGCCTTGCAAAACTCGCTTTGCATAGGTGTGGCGGCAACTGTACATGACACAATCGGCGTCAAACTCCATTCCCTGTTTTGCTAATCTGCTGCGAACAACTCGGAACCGTTCGCCGAGATTGCCATGCGTCCAAGGGTTGTCTGTACTGTTCCTGAAAATCGAGCCTGTCGGAAACCGCTTTATCTGCTGGCGAACTATGTTGATTATCTCAGGGTCCGTAATGTAAATGATTCTTAGGTTGCCCGTCTTCGATTCTTCAGGTCGATAGGTCCACTCCATCCGCTCGCCATGATCGGTAACATGTTTGGCCGTCAGTTTAGCGAACTCGCAACCGGGCCTAGCACCAGTGCGGATGCAAACCTTGATGGCCATTGCCAATTCCGGCTTGGAAGCATCACACAATGCCTTTTCCTGTTCCGGCGTGATGTAGGTCACTCTGGCATTCTGCTTAGGTGTGGCATAACCCTTGATCGGATTCGATTCGAGCAATTGGCATTCAACGGCATAGTTGAGTGCTCGTTTCAGGGCTTGAATCTTCGTCCGTCTGGCACCGTTCCAAGTTGGGTGAGCCTGCAACCAGCGTTTGACGTGAAGTTTCGTCAGTGTATTGGCGGGAAGACCGCCAAAGCCTTTGTGGATACGATCCGAAGGCTTGGCCTTCTCGCCGTTCGTTCGGAATCGTGCTGGTAGACCAAAGCAAAAATCGTAGAGGGTAGCCGCCCGTGAGTTGTAGGTTGCCTTGGCGTCTTCGTCTTTGACCTTGTTCAGGTACTCAGTGCAAATTTCCAGCACGGTAGGTGCGTCTGATTCTGGCTCACTGCCGAACTGCCGATGATAGGCAGCCTTTAGTTCGGCTTGTGGCGTGTTCTTGTCCCGCATCCGGTCGCCGTTCTCGTATTCGAGAAACACGCGGCGTCCGTCGATGTCGGCGGCCCATCCCCGATTCTTGACAAAGTAGTAGCCTTTGTTGCGGCTGCCCTTGCGTCTGCCCATGTTCCGATCCCCGTGATAAAATTGCCTATCTAAAGAATAGGCCATGCGATTGCGATTTACTGACAAATTTACTGACACGGCCCTTTTAGGCCATCATAATTGTCGGTAAAATAAGGGTCAAATGGCTATTTGCCCTCGTAGCTCAGGGGATAGAGCAGCGGTTTCCTAAACCGCGTGTCGCAGGTTCGATTCCTGCCGGGGGCATTTCAGCGAGACGCCAAGATGACCAGACGCTCGCCTAGAGTATCCCGGTTCCCTCGACTTCGACCTCCGGCCGCCGCCCAGCCGCGCTGTGGTGCCGTCTTAAGCGGCGCTTTTTAGCGCCGACGCCCATAAGCGGACGGCAGCCTCAAGCGCAACTTGATCCACACTCTCCACGAGGTCGCCCCTTGCAGGCGGCGGCGCCACAAAGCGGCAGCCTCAAGCGGCCGCACCATTAAGCGGCGGCAGCCTCAAGTAATACACATCCCTGCTCCCGCCTGCCCACCCTCGCCGCACCCCGTCGCCGTCGGCCAGTCGCCGCTCGCATCTACCCGCCGCTCACATCTGCCCTGCCTCTCGCGGCGCCCCGCCGTCGCTGCGATGGCCGCTTTGCCGGTGGACTTCCGGATCAATGTCGTAGCTGACCGATTGCACCGAGCCGTCGCACATCGCCAGGTTGCAGCCGCCCGGATGCGCGCTGCCGAACCGGAAATGGACCCGCGCCCCCCCGACGCCGTCCTGGTCGCGCAGCGGAGTATACGACTCGTCGCCCGGCAGGTGATACACCGATCGATACAGGTCGTCCTGGTAGCCGGTGTACATCGGCCAGTCGTCGGCGTGGCCCAGGCCGTTCTCGTAGTGTTGCGGTTCGATGAACCGGTCCCCCACCGCGTACGTGTTGCTCAGGCCGTCGGTGATATTTCGAAGCTTGATCGTCGCCCCGCAGAAGCCCACGCCGCTGTGCAGGTCGAGCGCCGGCGGCCACGCCGCCCCGCCCGCATCTCCGACGGCCCGCGGCGAGTTCGTATGGCACCACTGCTCCAGCTCCTTGATGTCGCCCGCGTTCTGGGCGTAGTCGCTGCGGCCGTGCAGCGCGGCGTCGCGGCCGTTGATGGGCACATGGTTGGCCGGGTTCGGATAACCCTGCGAGTTTCGCCGCGAGGGGCAGTTGAGGAACTCGATCGCCATGGCGTCGCGCCGCGCCAGCTCTTTACGCTTGTCGACGCCAGCCATGCCGGCGCCGATAGTGCGAATCGACGTCTGCTCAATGTACGGCAAGATGGCGAACACCCATCCTGCCGGCTGCTTCAGGCCGAACCCTAAATCGGGGTCTCCCACCCAGTCGCCGTTGAACCCCGCCGAGGGCAGGCGCCCTTGCGCCTGCTCGTGCATGACCATTGCCAGCGCAAGCTGCTTCACGTGGTTCTTGCACTGCGCCGAACGCGACGCCTCGCGCGCCGCCTGTACGGCCGGCAACAATAGCGCCACCAGCACGCCGATAATGGCGATCACCACCAGCAGCTCGACCAAGGTAAAGCCATTCCGTGCCGCCTTCATCCGCCTCCGCTCCTTCTGGAATGCCGCCGCCGGCGCGGCCTGCCGCGGGCCCGGCCGGCGGCGTTCTCCGCCCTTTTCAGCTTCCTCGCCCAGTTCGCCGGCGGGCCCTCGCGGCGGCCGCCGCCGCGCAGGCCAGCAGGACGCACGTCGCCGGCTCAGGTACCGCCAGTACGTCGACCTCCAGGATGAGCGGCGAGACGAACGCCGCGCTCAATCCGTCGTCCGCGCCGGTGTACGGATTCACCCCGTCGAACGGGTCCCGCATCTGCCCGCCGGTGTTGTCGACGGCGAAAAACTCGAACCTGAGATTGGTCACGTCGCTGGCCAGCGGCCCGCCGCCGCTTTCGGCGATTTCCACCAGCGTCGAGCCGATCGCGCCAGCATTCATTGTGCCCGACGGATCGGATTGAAAGTATCCCAGCGGCGTGAAGCTCGTCCCCCCGTTGGTCGACGTGCTGATCAGCGTGGTCGAGAAGACGCGCCCGTCTTTGCCGTTGTTGCCGCTGAGGATCTGAATCTTGGCCAGGTCGGTCGCCCCCGCTAAATCGTACTGGATCCGTTTGGCCGGGCTGCCTGCGGCCGGAAAATCGTTCAACAGCCCCGTGAGCCCCGTGCCGCGCATCCCCGCGTCGTCCGTGAACGCCGGCAGCTTATCCAGCGGGTCGCTATTCGCCCCGTGCCAACCCGTATCGCCCGCCAGCTCCGTGGCGATCTTTCCAGAGATGACATCGCCCGCCAGGATGCCTCCATCGAGGCTGGTCGAGGCCGGTCCATGGGTGGTTACCGCCGTCGGCGCCGCCAGTGCCCGCGTCACGGCCAGCGCCGTCAGCGCCGCAAACATTGCCAGTCGACTCATGAGACCCTCCCTATCAAAAGACGTCAAAACAAGAAGACAAGCCCTCACATGCCGAAGCGTCGAAACGTCACAAGCGCCCTGTCACCGCTCGCAGTCAGGCGCCGTCGAATCAGCCGGCGGGCGCTGGCCCCCGGCCGTTGCCGCTCCGAGGGCGGGCTAGCGCCCCACGCCTGATCTAAAATCAGGCTGTGACAAGGCGCTTAACGCCGCGCCGATCGCCGGCGCCAGTCGTCCGCGCGCCCCCACGAGCGTCTGCCGCGACGGGCAACCGCCGCGGCCGCCGTCGCCAGCATCCCCAAGCCGGCGGCGCCCGGTTCTGGTACGGCCGTCGTCATCGCGCCGCCGCCGAACTGGCCTTCCCACACAGCCAGATCCGCGTCGTTGACGTTCGTATCCAGGTTGGCGTCGCCCGTGGCCCGCGTCCCCGTACCGAGCGCACCGGCGTTGTCCTGCCAGGTCAAGAAGTCGGCGCCGTCGACGTCTCCGTCGCCGTCGAAGTCGGCGCTGGCCGCCGCCGCCCCCTGCCCTACGACGTCGATCTCCCAGATCAGCGGCGAGACGAACGCCGCGCTCAAGTTGTCGTCCAAGCCGGTAAAAGGATTCACCCCGTCGAACGGATCGCGATACTGCCCGCCGGTGTTGTCCACCGAATAGAAGTCGAACTGCAGGTTCGTCGCCCCGCTGGCTAGGTCCGCCCCCAAGTCGTCAAAGATCTCCAGCAACAAGGCGTGGTCTTCGGTAGTGTCCGGTACGCCTGATTCGTTGTTGATCGACCCCAACGGCGCCGATTCGAAGTACCCTAAGTCGCTAAAGCTGTCTCCGCCGTCGCCCGAGTACCGAACGACGGTCGTGGTAAAGATGCGGCCGTCGGCGTTGTTGATATTCCCCGACAGGATATGAATCCGCTCGATGTCCGTCGGCCCAGCCAGGTCGTACTGCAGCCGCTTCACCGGCGCGCCGAGCGGCTCCGGAAAGTCGTTCAGCAAACCCGTGAAGACGCCGAGGGCCCCCGTGCCGTCGGTGAAGGCCGGCAGCCCGTTGGGATTCAGCGAATCGCCCGCCGCCGGATTCGCCGGGTGCCAACCGGCGTCGCCGGGAAGTTCGGTCGCGATCAGCCCGTCGAGGACGTCGTCGCTCAGAATCTGCGCGTCGAGTTCCGACGCCCCGAAGCCCCGCGTCGAAGTGGTCGTCACGGCCGCGTGCACCGCTGCAGTCCATCCAATCCACGCCGCACAGTACAACGCCGGTAACACGAGCTTCATGGTGTCCTCCTTCGCTTGCGCCGCGTGCCGCGCCATGCCGTCAACGCCACCGCGACGGTTGACCCGTTGTCGGCCGCTACTGGTGCGGCCATCAAAACCCCGCTTCGCAGCCTATTGCGTGGCGCGCGAATTATAAGTCCGTGCGGAGGGCGACGCTAGCAATTTCCCTTCTCGCTGCCCGACGTGGCCTCGGGCCCGCCCTCCGCAGGCGGTCCCGCGGTCCCTGCGGGGGCGACAGCGCCGTCGCCGCGGCGCACAATAGCAGCTTCCGTCCGTCGCTTCAAACGCCAGCGTCTCACCTCAGATCGAATTGCCCCATGCCAGTGCCACGCGTCGCTCGCTGCGTTATGACCGGCCTGTCAATCGCGCTGCCGCTCGTGGCGGCCGCCGCCATATCCCGCGCCGACCAGTTCCACGGCCTCAACGCCGGGGCCCCGGTCTGGAACGGCGCGATCCAGCTTACGCCCGAAAAGGCGGCCCTCTTCGCCGCCACGGGCACGAAAGCCATTCGCGTTAACTTCCGCCTCGACGGCGCCGCCGCCTGGGGCGCACCGCAACTCAACGCCTACGACCAGATTATCCAAAACGCCGCCGGCGCCGGACTAACAGTACTCGGCCTCCTCTCGAACGAGTCGGTCGCCGGCGGACAGACCCTCTGGAACGACGATCCCGACGGCGATGGCCGCAACGCCTATGTCGCCAGCTTCGCCGACGCCGCCCTGCTGCTTGTCGACCGCTACAAGAACGACGTCAAGCAGTGGGAAGTTTGGAACGAGCCCAACGCCTGGACCAATCCCGGCTATCAGTCGAACCCCCAGCAGGCCGGCGGCACGTACATCCTGCCGCGGGTCTACGCCGAGCTCCTTTCACAAACCTATCGCAAGCTCAACGTCGGGCCCAATTCGCTGCTCGACGACCACGGCGTCAAACTCGCCAGCGGCGGCCTGCTGGCCCACGACATCGGCGGCAGCTTCAGCACCGCCATGGACTACATGCAACAGGTCTACAGCCGCACCGGCGTATGGAACAGCCTCCAGGCCGACGCCGGTCGCCGTTACCCGTGGGACGATTTTGGCTACCACTTCTACATCAGCCAGGGGAGTCTGTTCTCTCAGACGCAGTTGAACAATTACTTCACCGCGGTGCGAAACACGCAGTCAACCAATGGCGACCCGTCGCCGATCCTCGTCACGGAGTTCGGCTGGCAGACCGTCGGTACGAACACCGAAGAGCTCCAGCGGCAGAACATGGCCTCCGCGTACGATTACTTGGAAAGCCGCGACTATGTCTCCGGCACCTATTGGTACCAGTGGACCGACGACGCCACCGGCGCCTGGGGGCTGGTCCACGGCGACAACGCCCCCAAACTGGCCTATCACGAATTCGTCCGCCGCAACCAGCCGCCGGGCGGCAACGCCGACGTCACTACTGAGCACGCGCCGAACGACCAGTCATTAAGCCTCGCCTTTAGTTCCCACGATCTGCTCGCAGGTCTCGTCGCCGAGGAACTCCCCGGCGACCTGGGCTGGCATTCCGCCAACCCGGCGCACGCCGATTCGCTCAACCCCCACGGCTTGCCCGCCTTCACCGACGGCGCAGGCGACCTGGGCAGCGGGGTTACCGGCCTGCTGAACGACTTCCCCGCCTCCGGCGCGCCGGCCAAACGCCTGCAGTACGACCTGACGGCCCTGGCGAACATCGACGAAATTCGCATCTTCACCGGCAACAACGGCGCCGATGGCCGCATCTTCTCGACCACCGCCGTCTGGACCTCGACCGACGGCGCTGCCTTCGAGCTGTTGGGCTACTATCAATCCGACCCGTCGGGAACGATCAACGTCCCCGCCGCGCCCGGCGGCGGCAACCAGTCTACCGTCGTCCGCATTGCCCGCAGCGACGCCTCGCCGCTGGCCGCCGCCGTCCGCAGCATTCGCTTCGAGTTCTTCGCCGTCGCGGACTTAAGCGGCGTAATGCGCGACCCGTTCGACGGCGTCAACGCCTTCACCGGCGCCGACGACGGGCTGCCGCGGGCCTATGTCTCGCCGCTGGTCCGAGAGATCGACCTGCTCGGAACACTCGCGTCGCCCTCGGCCGACTTCAACGCCGACGGCTCGGTCGACGGCGCCGATTTCCTCCGCTGGCAGCAGCACTACGGCGCGCCCGGCGACATGTCAACCGGCGACGCCGACGGCGACGGCCTGATAACCGCCGCTGACCTGGCCGTGTGGACCGACCGCTTCGGCACTGCGGCCGCGATCTCAGTGCCGGAAGGCCAAAGCTGGATCGCCGCAATCGCTGCCTGGTCCACAGTACTCCTGACGTCTCGCCGCGCTCCGCCTCATCGCTAAAACGGGGCCCGTCGCTAAAACGCGGCCCGCCACCAATGCACGCCTCCGTAACGCTCGCGCAACGGCGCCCAGCCGCAGCGAAGCACGCCAAAGAATCTCCACTCTTCCTCCGCGGCGCCGCGCCTCGGCAAGAGACCCTATCGGCCCTTTCACGTGCCGCCACAAGTTGCACGCGTCGCGCCTGTCTCTTATAGTGGTCGTATCTTGGCTCTCTAGGGGCGGCCAAGTTGAAGTCTATGCGGGAATGAATCCCATTCTCTCCAGCCGGCCCGGCGGCCTAGAAGGCGCCGACGCTTCCGCCCTGTCTCCGGCGCCCGCCGCGCGATCAACGCCCGTCCTGGCGCTGCGCCGCACCCGCCGAATCGGCGAAGGGGACCACGATGGCAAGTAATCTTCCAAAACGTCGCCGCGCGCCAAGCCCCCTGGCCGGCAAACGCCGTCAACGACGTCCCGCGCAGCGCCGCCTCGCATATGAGCCACTCGAGCCGCGGCGGCTTCTCGCGGTCTTCACCGTCGACGCCGATTCCGATCTCGTCGATCTCGCCGATGGCCGAATGTCGCTGCGCGAAGCCGTCATCGCGGCCAACCTGCAGCCCGGCAACGATGAAATTCGCTTCGATTTCGGACATTCAGATCCGTTGACGATCGCGCTCACCGGCGGCGAGCTCGCCGTCGCCGATTCCGTGTCCATCGTCGGCCCAGGCGCCCAACGGCTGACCATCGACGCTCAACACGCTTCACGCATCTTCAATGCGACCGGGCCGCTAACGCTCAGCGGCCTAACGCTAACTCGCGGACGCACCGCCGGAGACAATCTCCCCGCCGAAGCTGCCCCGGACTCGACCTACAGCGGCGCCGCCGTCTACGCCGCGGCCGCCTTAACGCTCGACGGCGTGACGATCACCGGCAGTCACGCCGAAGGCGCCAACACTGCCGGAGGCGGCGTCTTTGCCGCGGCCGAGCTCTCCATTTCCAACAGCGTCATCCGCGGCAATACCGCCGGCGCCGTCAATTCTACCGGCGGCGGCGTGGCGGCGCTCGGCGCCGCAATCATCCAAACCACGACTATCGCTGGCAACCGCGCCTCCCGCGGCGGAGGCGTCAGCGCTAGCGGGAGCTTGCGCCTCCTAGCCAGCACCATCGACAACAACGCCGCCGTTGACCCGCTCGAAGCGGCTGGCGGGGGCGTCTACTCCACCGGCTCGTTCGACGCCGTCAGCGTCACCATCAGCACCAACGCCGCCCGCGTCACCGGTCAGGATGCCCGCGCCCACGGCGGCGGCATGTGGCTCGCCGGCCCGTCGCGCATCGCTCACTCCACCATCGCCGTCAATACCGCCACGTCGGTCGGCCCAGGCGCCGTCGCCTCCGGTGGCGGGCTGTTCGCCTCGCTCAGTCCGAGCGCGGCACTGGAAATCGACCACACAATTGTCGCCGGCAATCTCACCAGCGAAGGCGAGCCGGAAATGCGCATCGTCGGCGCCCCGCTCACGGTGCGCTACAGCCTCATCGCCGATAACGCAGGCTCGCCGCTGGCTGAGGCCCCCGTCGGCTGGCCCGACCCGCAGGGCAACCTTATCGGCGGGGTTGAGTACGGCTACCTCGACCCAGGCATCGGCGGCCTTGAGGACAACGGCGGTCCCACCCGCACCCACGCGCTGCTCAACGGCAGCCCCGCCATTTTCGCCGGCGACCCGTCGCTCACCCCGGGCCTCGCCGACACGCCCCTATATGACCAGCGCGGCGGCCCCTACGTCCGGCTGAATGGCACGCGCATCGACCTAGGCGCAGTCGAATATCAGGCGAACGTGCACATCGTCGATTCGCTCGCCGATGAGGACGACCAGCGTTATGGCGCCGGCGATTTCACCCTCCGCGAAGCCCTCCGGCTCGCCAACGAGCGTCCCGGAGTCGACTTCATTGAGTTCGACCCTGCGCTATTTGCCGCAGGACCTGCGACCATCTCGCTCACCCTCGGCGAACTAACGATTACCGACTCCATGGAGCTGCACGGCCCCGGCTCGGGCCTGTTAACCATCGATGCCCGCGGAATCGATCGGTATACACATCGGCCTGGCGGCGGCGCGCCTGTCTTTACCGTCGACGACGGCCTCTTCGGGGTGTCCGCTGTCGTGTACATGTCGGGCTTGACCCTCACCGGCGGAGACCCGGGAGGCATTAAATACAATGAGGCTTTAGTCCTTACAGACATTCAGGTCATCGGCAGTCATGCTGATATTACTTTGGAAGGCAGCGATGGGATCCGTTCAGCAAGCCGCGCCGGGTCTCTGCTCTGGATGCGCGCCTGCCGCGTGGCCGACACTCGAAATACTTACGGTGTACAAGCATTAGGCGCCCTTTATGTCGAACGGTCGGTAATCACGGGAAACGTCGGCGGCATTTATGCCGCTCGTATTGCGCCTACCGACGAAGTCGTGATTTCGCACACCGCGATCACCGACAACGTCCGCCCGCGCGGTACGGGCGGGATTTATGCGGAAGGTCTCTTCGCATTTACCATGTTCAGCACGGTAGTCAGCGGCAATACCGGGCTCGAAGTGGGTGGAGTTGGCCTTCGGGATGTGCTAGAAGTGCTCATCACCGATTCATCGATCGCCGATAACATGGGCACGGGCGTTAGAATAATCGACAATAGAGTGCTAGGCGCTATTCGCAATTCGACAATCAGCCGTAATGTTGCATGGGGTCGTGGCGGCGGCTTCGATGTCCAGGGCACGCTGAGCGTCGAACATTGTACGATTACCGATAACGTCGCGGAACAGTTCGGTGACGGTATCGACGCGCGCGGCGGAATCGCCGGCGGGTATGTTGCACTCTCGCACAGCATCGTTGCCGGAAACACGGCCGGCGCATCGCGACAGCCAAGCGATCTTGCCGCCCTGCCGCTGCAAAGCCATCACAACTTCATTGGCTACCTAACTAGCCCCAGCCTCGCCGAAACGCTCCCCGGCGCGCCCGACGCCAATGGCAATTTCGTCGGCGGGCCATCGTTCGGCCCGATCGATCCGCGACTTGGGCCGCTCGCCGACAACGGCGGCCCTCAGCTTCCCGGCGGCGCCAGGCTCCTAACTCATCTGCCGCTCGCCGGCAGCGCCGTCATCGACGCCGGCGATCCTTCGTTCGCGCCCGGCGACGCCGACGCGCCGCTCTACGACCAGCGCGGCGCATTCTTCCCGCGGATCTTCGGCGCTCGCGTCGACATCGGCGCCGTCGAGCGCCACGGCGTTCCCCTGGTCGTCGACACGCTCACCGACGAAAGCGACGGTAATTTCGCCTCCGGCGACCTTTCGCTCCGCGAAGCCATTGAACTGGCCAACGCCCAGCCCGGCCACGACCTCATCCAGTTCGCCGCCAACCTTGCCGCGCCGTCGCCCGGCGTGATCTTCCTCACGCAGGGCGAGTTGGTCGTCAACGAATCGCTGACCATCCTCGGTCCCCCCGCCGGCCAGCTCACAATCGACTCCAGCTCCAGCGATCCTACCCCCAGCGAGCAGCGCGGCGACGGCGCCCGTCTCTTCCGCATTGAACCCGCCCCCGCTAAGCACGATAGCCCCGGCCCGCCGCCCGCCGTTCGCCTTACGAACCTGACGCTCGTCGGCGGCGACGCACCCGGCGATGGCGGCGCCATCACCGCCGTCGGCGACCTTGACCTTGATAATATGCACTTCGCCGCTAATGCCGCGGCCGGCAGCGGCGGCGCCATCTCCGCCGTCGGTTCCGCACACATTGTCAATTCAACATTTGCCGACAACCAGGCCCTCGGCGGCAGCGGCGGCGCTATTTGGATCACCGGCGATCTTGTGCTCCGCGATTCGCAGTTCGACGGCAACCGCGCGGCCATGCGCGGCGGCGCCATTGCCCTGACCGATCGCTCCGCCCGCCAGCCTTCTACGGCGCTGATCGACAGCAGCGCCCTCCGAGCCAACGAGGCCGGCGCCGCAGGGGGCGGCGTCGCGTGGAGTGACTGGACCAGCGTCGTTATCGTCAACTCTCTGATTCGGTCGAACGAGATCGCCAACCGCTTCCATACGCCCGCCGAAGGCGCCGGACTTTACGGCGCCGGCCCCCTCGTCCTGGCCCACAGCACGATCGCTTTCAATGGAGCCCAACTTCCCTACTTGCTCCGCGGCGGCGGGATCCGCGTCAAGTAAGCCTCAGTTTCTAATTCTATCGTCGCCGCCAACGGCGGCGCTCAGCCCGACGTCAGCCTCCTGGCCGACGGCCGCGTCTCAGCCAGCTACAGCCTGATCGGCTCTAGCGACGGCTCCGGCTTGGGGCCGGCGCCGGTTGGCTCGCCCGACAGCCAAGGCAACGTCATTGGCCCCGGCGGACGCCAGCGAATCGATCCAAGATTGGACGACAACGGCATCCTCCGCGCCGATAGTCCGGCCCTCGATGTCGGGAGTCCACAGACGCAAGTCGGCATTGGCGGCCTGTCGGAGTTCGACGTTCGCCGTGCACCGTTTGCTCGCGTCGTCGGCGGGCGAATTGACGTCGGCGCCTATGGGTATCAAACATCTGCTCAAGAGTTCTTTGCAGACTTTAACGGCGACGGCCAGACCGACGGACTGGATTTCCTCGCGTGGCAACGGGACGCTCCTGGCACATCGCCGGCCGCGGCCGCTGATGCTACCGGCAATGGGGTCGTTGACTCCAATGACCTGGCCGTTTGGCAGGCCCGATTCGACGCCCCGGCGCTTCAGCCAAGCGCCGCATTCCTCTCGAACTCTGCCTTAGACGAGGCGCTGCGCACCTTCATCCCTCGCTGCTACGACGGACCCGCCCCTTGGGGAGGAGACCAAATGGCGCCGACCGCGGCCTTCGCAGAACGAGAAGGTGTTCACAACCTATTCGACGGCCGCGCTCGGCAGCCGCACCCGCCGATGCAACACTGCGAGGAGCTTCCTGAGCCTGCTCAGACAAAACCCAAGTCGATGGAAACGTCCGTGCTTGCTCAAGCGTTAGCCGAGTTCTCACCCGCCCAGGGATTGGGAGCGTACAGCCCACGCGCGCAAACTGGCGCCGAACTTAAACTATCAAGAGCTTGGACTCCATAAATAAACGACTCGCGATGGCGTCCCCATCGCGCCTTGGCGCCATTGCGCGCACTTTTTCGCTAGGAATCCCGCAGAGTCGCAGAGCCGCAGTCAAAGACCCAGCACATCAGCTCCCTGACTTCGCTCCTCGCGCGCCGATACGCCAGATCTCTTCTCGAAAACCCTGCTGCTCTCCTCCTCAATCCGCCACCGATACACCGCCCCCGCGCGGCCGCCCGATACGCCGCAGGCCGCTAGCGCCTGGCCATTGCGGGCAAAGGCCACGTCGTAGAGATCGCACTGCGGCTCCGTGTTGAGCTGGCAGACTTGCTGACCAACCTCAATATCCCACAGCCGCACGGCCCCGCCGTCCTTCACCCCCGCCGAGGCCAATCGCTTCGCGCCGGCGGCCCATGCTAGCGCCGTTACCGGCCCGCGATGGCCGATCAACTGGTGGCGCAGTCGACCGGTATTCAGGTCCCAAATCACGACCATCGCCTCTTTGCTCCCCAAGGCCAGCAGGCCGGCGGGCGAAAGAAACTCCAGGCACAGAATCGCCCCCCTTGCCGCCCGTCCGCCGCCAGCCCAGCGCCGTCGCCCCAGATCGTACGTCCAAAACGAGCCCCCTTCTCCCCCTACCGCCAGCCGCTGGCCGTCCTGCGACAGCGCGAAGCTCGATACGCGCTCCGACCGCGGCGGCGCCAATCGTTCGACGACGGCGCCCTGCACCAGATCGACGATGTTGATAACCCCCGCTCGCAGAACCGCCAGCGTTCTTTCGTTCAAGTACGCGGCGCTGCCGTGGGCCATCCGATCAGGAGACGTTGGCGGGCCCGCATCCTCCCAACCAATCACCTGCCGCAGCGGTTTCTGGCTATCGCGTCCATCCCACAGAAACACCCCTCCGCCGCCGCTGACCGCCGCTTCACGTCCCCAACGGGAGACGGCCAGCGCATCGACATAGTACTGCGCGGCCGTATCGTGCCCCTCGCCCGGCTGCCTTCGCGCCGGCCGGCGCGTAATAGCCCGCCACGGCGCCTGAGCCGACCCCGCCAGACCCAGCACGTGCAGCCCCTCGCCCCCCTCATCTCGCCACGCCGCACGCGGGACGAGCATCAAAAACTGCTCGCCGTCTTCTGAAAACCCGCCCGACAACGCCTGGTACGCCGGCGTCGCATATACCGCAGCGGCGAACTGGTCGCTCTGAGCCGCCCAACTCGTGATCTTGCCGTCCATCCCGCTCGTCAGGATCGACTGCCCGTCCCGTGAGAACAGCGCCGTCCACGCGCGATCGCTATGAATGTAAGGACCGCCCACCCGCTGGAACGGAACGCTCCTGAGGTCCCAGACGTTCACGCCCCCGTCCCGGCTGGCCGTCGCGGCCCGCAGCCCGTCGCGCGACGTCCGCACGGTTTCCACCGCCGCCGGACCGGTCCAAACCGCCCCGCGAGACCTTACCACGGCGGCAGCTCCATGCCAGGCGAGGCCCCACCGCACCAAAGAACCGTCTTCGCCCGCAGCCACCAGCGCCGTGTCGTTGGAATTGAATTGCGCCATGTTGAGCTCCGTCGCATGGTTCGCGCCCAACGGCAGGCTCCCCACTTGCTCCTTCGAATCGATATCCCACAACGCAATCGCCGACTTGTCCGGCATGGTCGCCACGACCCGATGCGCCGCGGCGCAGGCCAGCCCGCGGCCAGGCAACGTGCCCAGTGCCGCGCCCGTAGAGGCGTCCCACAATCGGACTTCCGACCGGCTCATCGTGGCCAGCGTCTGGCCGTCCGGCGAATACCCAATGCCCGTGGCAATCTGCTCGCCGCCCCCGGCGGCCCAGGTCGCGTGGGCAGGAAACTGCAACCGCTTTTCGCCCGTCGCTACGTCCCACAGCCGCACCGTTCCGTCATCGCTGCACGTGGCCAGCGTGCGGTCGTCCGGCGAAAAGGCAGCCCAATTCACGTCGTTCTGGTACCCGGCCAGCGTATGCCGTAGCTCCAGCGACGGATACTCCCAGATTTTGGCCTGCGCGTCCTCGCTGCAGCTCGCCAGCAGCGTCTCGTCGTGCGACAGCGCCAGGCAATAGATCTGCCGCGCATGGGCGGCCACGCTCCTCTGCTGCTTCCCTTCGAGGGCGTTAAGGAGGTTCGAAAAATAGTGCCACTCGAACCCGCGCAAGTCCTCGCCGCTCGCAGTTGGTCGATATTTGGCCAGCGCCAGCTTTACCGCCTCAGCGTCCCGGCAGAGCTTCAGCTCCTCGATGTTCCGCAGGTCGACCGAGTAGGCAAACCGCTGCATCTGCCGTTGCGCTACGAGCGTCTCTTCCCGCTGCCGCCGGGCGACTTCGCCGCGCCGCTGCCGCTCTTGCGCCGCCCGCCACTGCACGTTCGCCGCCAGCACCGCCCCCGAAAAGACCAGCGCCGCCGCCGTGATCGCCGCCAGCGACCGATGCCGTCGCAGCCACTTGCCCGCCCGATGCGCCAGCGACGCCCGGCGGGCCGCGATCGGCTTGTCGTCCAGGAATCGCCGCAGATCGTCGGCCAACTCCTGCGCCGTCTCATAACGGTCGGCCGGGCGTCGGGCGGCCGCCTTTAAGATAATCGTCTCCAGTTCGCGCGGGACGAAGCGATTGATCCGGACCAGGCTCGGCAGTTCCTCCTCGGCGATCCGCCGGAAGATCTCTCGCCGGCTATCGCCGCCGACTGCCGGCCGCCGCACGAGCAGCTCGTACAGCGTCACCCCCAGCGAATAGACGTCCGTGCGATGATCGACCTTGTCGGCGATGACGCCGGCCTGCTCGGGACTCATGTACCGCAGCGTCCCCACCAGGTCGCCGGTCATCGTCATGCCGGCGTCGGCCTCCAGGCGCGCCAACCCAAAGTCGGTGATCCAGAGGTTGCCCGCCCCGTCGAGCATCATGTTCGCCGGCTTTATATCCCGGTGCAGCACGCCATGCCGGTGGGCATGCTCCAAGGCCTCGGCCGCCTGAATCCCCAGCCCCGCCACCCGGCGAACATACGCCCGCGAGCGCCCGTCGGCCAGCGTCGACAAGGCCGCCAGCGACTGCGTAGCCTCGGTCGACTGCCCCGAAATCGTCGCCGGCGCCCCAAGTTCGCCGCCGCCAAACTCAAACCTCCCCTCTCCCCTTTCCGCCCTCCGCTCTCCGCTTTCCCCTTTCCGCTCTCCGCTTTTCCCCACAGTTTCCCGCGGCACGATCTCCGCCAGGCTCCGCCCCTCAATAAACTGCATCGCGTAATAGTGGACGCCCCGCTCGCAACCCACGGAGAAGACCGGCACGATGTTCGTATGATGCACTAGCGCCGCGGCCCGCGCCTCGTTCTTGAACCGCGTAAGCTGCCGCTCGTCCAGAATGGCCGCAAACGGCAACACCTTCAGCGCTACGCGGCGACGCAGCGAGACCTGCACCGCCTCGTACACCACCCCCATGCCGCCGCGGCCGATCTCGCGAACTAGGCGGAAGTCGCCCAGCACCCCCGCCCCGTCGGCCGCCGCAGCCGCCGCGCCCTCAGCGCGCTCTACGGCTGAATGCCCGCCGCACGCCGCCAGTAGCCGCATCGCCGGCAAGATGTTGCGCAGCCGCTCGGCGAACCGCGGATGTGCGGCAGCGTACTGGTCCGCGTCGACGTACTCGCCCGCCTGCAAGCGATCGGCAATCTCGTCCAGCAGCGATTCCAGCGCCGCATCGCCGCTGCAGCCCGCTGGCGCATGTGCGCAGCTCGCGCCCTCGCCCGTCACGGCAGATCTCCCGAAAAGGCGTCGCCCACGATCTCGCCGAACCGCTCCAGCGAGCGACGTTGCCGCGATTTTACCGCCTCGACCGAAAGTTGCAGCGCCGCGGCCGTTTCCTCGACCGATAACTGCTCCAAAAACCGCAGCACCAGCACCTCGCGGTCCTTCGCCTCAAGCTGCGCCAGCGCCGCCCGCACGAGCAAGCGCAGCTCCTCGTGCAGCAATCGCTGGCTGGGGCTGGAGCCCCCGGCCACCAGCCGCCGCCCCAGGTCGAGCACCGACTCGTCCGGCAGCGGCACGGCGTACTGTTCCTCCCGCGACACCGCCCGCGCCTGCGCCGCCAGGTGCCGCCGGTGGAGCTGCACGATCTTCTCCCAGGCGATCTGCCGCAGCCACGGATAAAACGGTATGGGCTGCGCGCGAGCATACTCCGGCAGCTTGCGATGCGCCTCGGCCAGCGCCTCCTGCAGCACGTCCGACGGATCGACCCGCGCCGACAGCCGCCGATCGAGCCGCAGCGCGATCATCGACCGCAGCCGACTGCGATGCAGCTCCAAGAGCCGCTGCGCAGCCGCTTGGTCGCCGGCAGCCGTCTCTGCCAAAAGCTGCTGATCAACATCGCGCGCGTCTGGCATGGAACCCGCCGAAAACTCGCTTAGGCATGGCGCCATTGCGCCGCAAGACGCCGGCTACAATTGCCAACTGAAGACCTAAACCAACCGCAGCGGGCTCCGGAATCGCATATTCCACCAAGTATCCCTGAATGTTGCCGGAAGCGAACGGATCGCTTGGACCTCCCTGATCGTTCCACAGGCCCAACGGACCGCCCCCCTGAGGTCCCCAGATCCCAAGGTACTGCTCGCCGCCGCCGACAGCGTCATTCGGTTCGTCGGAATCCCAATTCGTAAAATTCCACGGCTCGCCCGTCACCCACGTCCACGACTGGTCGGCCGGCCCCGACGGGTTCGACTGATAACCGCCCAGCCAGGCTTCGACAAACGGCGAAACTTCTAGATCGTCGTGGGCGTCGAGAATCAGATTCTGCAAGAACTGGTTCTCCGCCGCGCTGGTCGCCGTCGCCAAATGGCCCCCGACTCCGTGAAACACCCGCGCCACAGCAGAATTCCGTGCCACGGACCAATCGATTCCATCGGCCCGGACGAACTCATACGCGTGCCCGTTCCCGCCAGCCGCCACCGGCCAAACAATTGGACCGTCAAGAACCGGCGGATCAGGCAGCGTTCCTTCAAACTCCTCGTATAGCGAAGCGACTTCCGCGTCCGAAAGCGCCCGGTTCCATATGGCGGCCTCGTCGATCCGGCCGTCCATCGGAAACTGTTGGCTGCCCTGCCGGTTGCCCATCCGCAGCGGCTCGATCGTATCGATGCTCGGGTTGGCCGTATTGGCACGGATTAACTCCCCGTTTACAAACAGCGAAAACTCATTGCCGCTGCGCCGCACCAGGATGTTATGCCAGGCGTTTCCTGCAAAATCAGCAATCGCAGGGCCGCCTGAGGTGTCGAGAATCGGTGCGTCGTGTGCAAAGAACTGCAGATTCGGCCCCGGCAACTGCGTCAGCGTCCAACCCGGTCCGCCGGCGCCGGTAAATTTCTCGAACAGCGTGTGTTCGCCGCCGAACTCGTTGAAATTCGCCCACACCTGCAGCGTAAAATCCGCCGTCCCGAAATTGTACGCCGCGTCATCGACGGTTCGTGCGGCATATTGCGAATTGTTTGCAGAGAAACTGAACGCCTGCCCCGAAACGCCGTCGCCGAACCCAAGCCGTCTAAAGAACGTCAGATCTCGACCAAAGCCCGACATGTCGCGCCCGTCTCCATTGGCCGGCCAATACCCGATGAGCCCCGAAGCTACCGTGATTGCTGAAGCCGGATGAACGCACGCCAGCACGATCAACAAGGGCCAGCTAGTTGGGGTTCGCATCAGTCAACTCCAGTTCTTGGATGAGACGTACGGAAATAGAGACGGCCGTTGTCGTCCAGGGAATCTCCCAGGCAACGGTATTGCAGCGATTCCCAATCAATTGCGATGTCTTTGTCCCGTAAAACTCAAAACCAAGGCCGCAACCGCTAATAAAAGCGCCGTCGGTTCCGGAACGGCAGAAAAGCTAATCTGAGCATCCAGCCCAGTAGTATCTTGCTCGTAGTTCTGGTTAAGGCCATATCCAACGGCAAACCGGATGCGATCGCCGGCCGCCAGAGCGAGCGGACCCGGCAGCGAGAAACTTTCCGCGTCGTTGAGGCCTGCGATTGTTCCTGAGAACTTTGCAATCCCATTCAACAAAACGTGGACATCCGTTGTCGTGCTGTGCAACCCCCGAAACGCTCCAGCTACGCTGATGGCGCCGTTCCTCGGCGCGACCCAGTCGACGACGCTGTACTCTCCTGACGGTCCTGGATGTAGCGTGACGGCGCCGCCAGGATAGAGAAGGGTGTCAAAAACGTCTGTAGGCGTCAGATTCACATGGATGTTCGGGCTGTCGTTGTTCGCATACAACTGCACCAATGCTCCCTCGGAATGATACCGGTGATTAGTATATGCCTGGAACCTCCCGCTCTTGTTCGATGCCCAACCGTACTGCCACGGTCCGTTCGGATTGGCTGTGGCCGAAAAGTCCGAACTTATACTATAGATTTGCGCAGCCCGGGTAGCAGTAAGCGCTAATGCCGTCGATAGTATTGCGAAAGAATATTGGGCGTACGTCATTAAGGGTCGCGTTAGCATCGTATTTCCCTGTAGTCGCGCTATGGCTGGTGATCGAAGCAGCTTCTCGCTCCGATGATTTAAAACTCAACAGTAATTCGGCTTGTTTCCTTACCGTTTATGCGCCTGTATCACCAGTTCCAGCGGCGTCCCGGCGCGCTTCGGCCCCTTGTCGGGCTTATAGTTGTACGTCACGCGGAGCTTCACCTTCGACGCCTCTCCGCCGTACACCGTGCCGGACGCGTCGCCCGCGAGCGGACGAAACTTCACGCTCACCGAGCAGCCGCTGTTTGCAGATATGTAGCCACGATTGTTGGTGTAACTGATCCAAAACACTCCCGGGACTTCCGATCCTGTGAGCGTAATGACGACGTCCGTAACGGTACGCCCGGAGTTATTGCCCACCATAAACGGCAGCACCATCTCCGTGGCGCCCTCCGGCGGCGCCCCGACGTCGTACAGCGCCGGCGTCGTATCGGAGGTGCACACAATCGGATTGCCGGCGACCCGGTGGTAACTGATCCGCACCGGCTCGGTCGCCGCCCCTCTGCCCCCGGCCGCCAGAAGTAGAATCACCGCTGCCAGCCCCATGAGCGCACGCTGCCGACTTCCAAGACGCATGGCAAACTCCTGAAATTGGGCGAGCCCGAAGCAACAGGGCGCATCCGCTCCGAACGCGCGACGGCAAAGACAAGCACCCCGCCGACCGGCGGTACTAAGACTGATCCTGCAGACGGCCGCCCCGGCGGGTCGCCCAATCCCGCCCCAGCCCCCCCTCAAGCGGCCGGTTGCCACACCCAACTGTTGCGTCTGCAAGAATTTAAGACCCGCAAACATTTTTTCCGCAGCCACTGCCTTTCGACCCCAAGAAAATCTCGCAGAGCCGCCAGGGTGCCATGTCCACGTCCCCGTGGACATGCCGACTCCGGGCAAAACTTAACCCCGTCGACGGCCGCCGCGGCCAACTTGGAGGCCCTTCCCTTCCGCCTTTCCATCCTTTGCTTTTCCCTTGCCTTTCCGCAACCGCTCCGTTTCGGCCCCAAGAAGATCCCGCAGAGCCGCAAAGAACGATGGCCAGAGAATCCCCTCTCTCCCTCCCCCTCCGCGCCTCCGCGCCTCGGCCAGAAATCCGCCTCCCCCAAGTTCTTCCTTGAATTTGTGCCAACCCCTCCAGGACAATGTTCTTTTGTTCACTATCACGCCAACGCACTCCCTCGGAGGCCCCTCCCATGTCCCAGCCCGGCCGCAAGCGTTCGCTCACCCCCCGCAAACAACAAAAGCTCTGCCGCCTCGTCGCCCGCGGCGCAACGGTGGCCGAAGCGGCCGATGAAGTCGGCGTCTCACTGCGGACGGTTCAACGAGAAGTCAGCCGCGAAGAAGA
>JADLBW010000025.1 GCA_020847515.1 Pirellulales bacterium
GCGGCCCCGCCGGCGTCGATATGATGGAGTTCGAACGTAAACGGCGCTGCGGCCATAAAAACTTAGCCCCCGGTCGCCGACCGGGGGCTAGGTTAGGGAAGTCGTGCGGGTCGATTGGCGCAATCGTGCAACGGCGTCGGCTCAATCGCCGCGAAGCTTCAAGCCGTGGATGGTAAGCTTCTCGCGAACCTCGTTCAGGCTCGTCACGCCGAAGTTCTTGCACTCCAACAAGTCGTCTCCGGTACGCCGGACAAGCTCGCCGATCGTCGTCAGCCCCAGCCGGACCCTGCACTTGCGGGCCCGCACCGAGAGGTTCAGGTCGGCAATCGGGCGATCCAAGAGGGCCCGCTCGTCGTCGCTCATGGCGCTGGGCTCGTAGACGGGCTCTTCCTGCCACTTCGTGGCGGCGAATTGGCCCAGCTCAAGCCCCTTCGAGGAGAGCATCTCGCGTATCTCCACGAGCGACGTTTCGCCGAAGTTCTTGCTGGAGAGCAATTCCTGCTCGGTGGACCGCGTCAGGTCTCCCAGCGTCATGATGCCCATCTTCTGCAGGCAATTACGGCTGCGGACCGACAGCTCGAAGTCGCTCACCGGCACGTTGAGAATCTGGGCCAGCCGATCCTGTCGGCGCCGGGCCTCCTCGTCGTAATACATGTCGCGCGAAGCGTCCGCGTCCTTGAAGTACAGCCGCGCTCGCTCATGCGAGGGATAGACGTCCAGAATCCGCAGGTAGCACTGCTTGGCCCGCTCGAAGTGCTCGATGTCTTCGTAGAGCAGCCCCAGATTGAGCAGAATGCCCACATGCGTGGGAAAATGACGGGCGCCGCGCTCGTAGAGCTGGCGAGCGTAGTCGTCATTGCCGTGCCGGTCGTTTTCCAGGGCCAGCCCGAACAGCACGCCCGCATGGTTAGGATCAACCTCAACGGCTCGCTCAAGGAGCTTAATCACCTCGTCCGGGTTTTCGCCCAGCGCGCCGACGGTCGCCGAACGCTGGTACAGGTACTCCGCCGTCTGTTCCACCGCGCCGGAGAGGTTGTCCAGCACCTTCAGCGAACCGGTCGCATCGCCGCTCATCCGCAGCGACTCGGCCTTGGCGAGGGCCACGTCGTCGCGGTTGTAGCCGGCCTTCTCAGCCGACTCAAACGCCTTAAGCGCCTCGGGGTATTTATCGAGGGCCATGTAGGCCTTGCCGAGATAGAAATTAGTCAGCGCCCCGCCGTCGGCGTTGGTGAGCGTCTGAACCGCATCCGTGTAGCGGCCGATGAGGAACTGGCACACTCCCAGCCGCGCCGACGCCGCCGGCGTCCGGCTGCTCTGCTGGGCTAGTTCGTTGGTCGCGTCCCGCAGCGTGCGAAAGCTGTTGTAGTCGCTGGAAATGGCCGCCGAGATCTGCCTGATCTCATTCGGGCCGAACGTTGTGTTGCTAATGACGGTTTGCCGTAGATCGAGTTCCGCGACGGGCGACATCGTTCAACTTTTCTCCATAAAGGCCTGTAGCCGCGAGGACTGGCCAAGGACCCCCGGGGTCGAGCCACGCCCGGCCCGACGCCCGACGTCAGTCATTGCGACGAACCGCCGACCAGCGTCCCCTACAAAGAACGGCCTGGCTGGCAGCAAAGAGCCAGCGGTGGGAGTCGAACCCACAACCCCCGCATTACGAAGGTCCCGTTAACTGGCTAATAAACCTCGAAACATACGCTGCTTCCAGGGCTTACGTCAACTGTATACAGTGCATGGGTCGCACACAATGCCCTGCAACGTACACCATCCCTGCACGAACCCTGCATACTACCGAACAAGTTGGTTCTTCTACTGCCGCGGCATCATGACTTCGACTCGCCGCATAAGCGTGACCGCATTCTCTGCGGTGTCATAAAGCTCCACGTTGTAGTACCCCGGGTTCAGATCATCGATTAACGCCCAATAGTGGTATCGATGGACATCCGTCGTTTCTGGGCCGGGTTGTTTGGCATGATAGCTCAGCCTGATCCGATGGGGTCCTATCTCGATCTTATCCACGATCCACTTTGTCGGTTCGCTCCCTCCTGAACCGAGATAGGCAACCAACGCAAATGTTCCGCGAGGTGGGTCTGGCTTGTTAAGCGTTGCAGGAGTACTCGCATTGCGCGACCCAACGAAAACGCCTGCGCTTGCACTGACCGCATCAATGATACTTGGCGCTTCGACGAGAAACGCAGTGGATGCGCCGCATCGGCCTTCGAGGATTTGACGCAGGTAGCCATTCTCTTCAGGAAATACGTCCCGGACGTTCTTTAATCCCTGCTGCCCGCTCGTGGTCAGCACTGATTCCAATGGAATGGTGCGAGCCGTCTTCTCCTCGGGCGAGGCTGACTCAGCCGCGATCCCAATTCCCACAGAACAGGCGAGGAGTAGGGTAAATCCAACAGCGCGAAATCGCACGGAAAGCACTCCTTTAAGAATGGCAGGGCCAACCCTGCACGAACCCTGCATTTTTTCTGCAATAATGCAGGGTTGCTGACAGGCGGTCGCGCGAAGTGCCGAGAAAACAAGAGCCAGCGGTGGGAGTCGAACCCACAACCCCCGCATTACGAATGCGGTGCTCTGCCAATTGAAGCTACGCTGGCGACTGCTGATCGTTCTCGCAGGGGCGCCGCTGACGGCCGCACCCTACAGACAAGCTAACCATTGTGACGCGACCTGCGGTCGATCGTCAAGATGGGCTTGCCGACGCCGATCAAGCCCGTCAGGCCGCGCCGGTGCGTCTCCGACGGTAGCCTTCCGATCGCTCATTGCACCCGATCCAGCCAGTTTTGGAACCGGGATGGGCACGCTTCTGCGCCCGCCTTGGGCGCCGCTCTCCTCCCGCTGCGCACGATGACGCACGGAATTGCGGAAAAGCGTGTTGCCCCGCCCGGCGCAGCCAATCAAAATCGTACCCAGCGGCCGACTCAGTTCGCTCGCCGGCTGCCCACTTCTCTGGCGGCGAACAAGTTTCGTTGCAGACTTCCTGGTTTAATGCACCCGTTTGCCGCCGCTCCAGCAGAAAGGTTGATCTCATGAAGTTGAACACGTGGCGCCTTGGCGCCTGTCTGACAGCCCTGGCCCTGCTGCCCGGTGCGGCGCGAGCGGCCCTGTTCTCTGAAAACTTCAACGACGGTCTGGCAGCTAGCCGCTGGTCGGCGGCATCCCAGACCGAGGCGACCGCCCAACCCACGACGCTGCCCGACGGCAGCGTCAATTTCGCTTTCGATTATAGCTCGCTCGGCATTCCCAGCGCCAATGGCGGCGATACCGTCGGCGCCTTCATTCAGGTGAACAACACCGATCAGGCCGGCGACGAAGGCGAATCCTACGTTATCTTTCCCACCGGCCAAAGCTACGCCAGCCCGTTCGTTCTCGAAGCGGACATGTACGTGTACAACGACGGGTCCGGCGGAACCACCGAACTGGGCCTCGTCGGCGCCTATCTCAACAACGCCGACCCCATCGCCCCGTACCAGTGGGGCTCCCGCGGCGGGCCGCTGGCCTGGGGATACGTCGGCGAAGGTGGCTCGACCGCCGATCTGGCGGCCTTTACGGAAGGCAACGCCTCATCTACCGGCTACGCGGCGCTGTCCGACTACGACGACGTCCCGGCCGGCAACATTTCCGGTTTCGAAACCGGCGTCTCAGGCTCCGGCGGGCCAGCCGGCCTCAACGCCAGCGGCTCCTGGGTCAAGGTCCGCATAGAGGCCGCCGGCAGCACCGTCAAATGGTTCCTTAACGGCTCGCTTGTTGATACCTACGATAACAGCGGCGGTTTCTATACCGCCGGCAACGTGTTTCTGGGGGCGAGCGATCCGTTCAACTCGGTCAACGCCGCTGGCGGTACGGTCGTCGACAACGTCACCGTCACCGTGCCAGAACCGGCTGCGGCATGTCTGGTCTGCTGCGGCGTTGTGCTGGCGCTGGCTGCTGGACGCCGCCGCTGAACCGTTTCACCATACGGCTAAGCCGGGTTCACCCCGGTAAATCCTTGATCGGTCCAGGCTGTAGCAGGGGCTATAGCCTGGACCGCTTCGTTGACTCGCCACTTCACGTCGTGGTGCGCTGGTGAACCGCCCGCAGCCAATCATCACCCGCTGGCTGTCGTCGGCGCCGGCGGGCGTCGTCTCGGCATACGCCATTCTGTTCTCATTCGCGACATACTTCGCGATGTTCGCCTTCCG
Source organism: Pirellulales bacterium (assembly GCA_020847515.1). GTDB lineage: Bacteria > Planctomycetota > Planctomycetia > Pirellulales > Lacipirellulaceae > Lacipirellula. The sequence continues at coordinate 4,191 of JADLBW010000025.1, forward strand.
CAAGCCTTTTGCCGCCGCCAGCTACGACGGCCTGCACAGCATCGGGGGCGTGAATCTGAAGACCGCCCTGGTTATCGGCCAGATCGCCGGTTATGGATTGGCGAAGTTCGTCGGCATCAAGTTCTGCTCCGAGACGCCGCGGCGCCGGCGCGGGCTGCTACTGGTGGCGATGATTCTGGTCGCCGAAGCGTCGCTGGTCTTGTTCGCGGTCCTGCCGCCGCCGCTGAAGCCGCTGGGAATGTTCCTTAACGGCGCGCCGCTCGGCATGGTGTGGGGGCTCGTCGTGTGGTACCTCGAAGGACGCCGCTCCTCGGAGCTGCTGCTGGCCGGCGTCAGTTGCTCGTTCATCCTCGCAACCGGCGCCGTGAAGGACGTCGGCCGCGCCGTTCTGGCCGGCGACTCGATTCCGCTGTGGGGCGTGGAGCTGCCCAACCCGTTGCCGGCGATCGACGAGAATTGGATGCCCGCCGCCGTGGGCCTGCTGTTTTTGGCGCCATTCGCAGTCGCCGTCGCTCTGCTCGACCAACTGCCGGAACCCGACCTCCGCGATCAGCAGCAGCGCTCGCCCCGCACGACGATGGACCGGCGCCGCCGGACAGCATTCATGGCCCGCTTTCTGCCCGGCATGGCTCTGCTGCTGGCGACCTATTTATGCGTCACGGCCTTCCGCGACTTTCGCGATAACTTCATGGTCGAGCTGTTCAGCGAACTAGGTTATTCCTACCAGGAACATCAAACGATCATCTCCCAATCGGAGTTGGCCGTCGGATTTGGCGTCGCACTGGCGCTGGCCGCGCTGTATTTCGTCCGCGATAATGCCCGCGGCCTGGCGGCCGTCTTCGGGGTGATGATCACGGGACTGTTGCTCTTGGGAGGCTCCACCTGGTTGCACTCGCATGGCAGGCTGTCCGGGTTTGCCTGGATGACGCTTATCGGGCTCGGTTCCTACCTGGCCTATGTCCCGTTCGGCTCGGTCTTGTTCGATCGCATGATGGCCTCGACCCGGACCGTCGGTACGGCGGTA
>JADLBW010000026.1 GCA_020847515.1 Pirellulales bacterium
CGACATCCATAACTTGGACTGCTGCAACCGCAGAGGCCTAGTTTCTAAAGCGATTCCGGCAGAATCTGATTGTTCGCCACCGCGGCGCGTTCGTTCAGCAGCGTCAGCAGCGAAGGCGACCATGATGAGAACGAGGCGGTTCCCTCGATCGAGGCGCTGCCGACGCCGCCGGGCGGCGGCAGCGCCAACGCGGCAAGAGCGGCCAGGTCGGCCGTCAATTCGGGCGCCAGCGCGTTCATGGCCGCCGCCAGCTTCGCGGGCAACGACAGCGTGACGGCGGCGCGGCCAAAGCGGCAAGCGCTAATGATCTTGCGAGCCGCCGCTTCGGCGCTCATGGAGATGAACGGCGCGGCGTCGCTGATGCTGAACCAGGCGTATTCCTCGCGATGGCGCCCTTTGAACCAGGCGTGTCGCGGGCTGCCGGTGCGCATCAAGCCCGGGCAAACGGTGGTGACGTAGACGCCGTATCGAGCCAGCTCGGCGCGGTATCCTTGCGAGAGGCCCGCTAGGGCGAACTTGCTGGCAGTGTACGGCACGAGGTGGGGCACGGCGATTTTTCCGCCGATCGACGAGATATTGACGATCCGGCCGTCGCGGCGGCAGCGCATTTCGGGCAACACGTGTTCCATGGCCCGGAGGGGGGCCCAGAGGTGCAAGCTCAAGGCTTCTTGGAAATCCCGGTCGGTTTGCGTCTCCAGCGGTCCAACTTGAATGACGCCCGCGTTATTGATAAGTACGTCGATCGGTCCCAGCTCGTAGCGGACGGTGGCCAGGAAATCAGCGAGTTGGTCTGCATCCGCCAGATCGCAGGGGTAGGCCAGCACGTCGACGCCCCGGGCCTCAAGCTCGCGGGCGGCCCGAATAAGTTCGCGCTGGTCGCGCGCGCAGATCGCAATGCGAGCTCCCTCGTCGGCGAGCTGCCGGGCTAGCACAAGGCCCAGGCCCCGGGAACCGCCGGTAATAACTACCACCCGGCCCAAGAAGTTATATCGGCGATGGCACGATACAGCCGCCCGGTAGGCCGCATAGCCGGCGGCCAAACTGCCGAGGCCTAGCAGTGATTTCCGTAAAGGCGAGGGCATGGCAGGTTTCTTGGGCAAGTCGCCCGGCCATCCGGGCAGGAAAAACGCGGTTAGGCGTCGCCGGCGGGTTGCAGGCCGGATGTCTGAACCGATCCGGGGGTGTGGGCAGAGTCCATGGACTGTTTGAATCGCCGAAGGTCGTCGTCGAGCTTTTTCTCCAGACCGCTGCCCGTAAGGGCGGCGATCCAGGCCCCGACCTTACCTGCCGGCGGATCGTATTTCATGCTCACGGTAACCACCGTACCGTGGTTCTCGCCCAGCGCGCGGAAGTGGACGCTGCCGGCGGTATCGACGTCGCCGCCGGGCAAGGAGCGCCAGGCGATCATTTCATTTTCGACGTCGTTAAAGATTTCGGCGTCCCACTCGACGCTTTTCCCTAGCGCACCCTCGGCCACCCAATGAGAGCGGTCGCGGTCGAGAACCTCGACGCGCTTGACGTGCGACATGACCTTAGGCAAGTTCTCGACTTCGCGCCAGAAACTGTATAGCTCCGCTGCTGGGGCGTTGACCGTGATCGAACGCTCCACCTTGTAGCCGTGTTGGCTGGGCACAGCGGTCGCTTGCCCGCGCCGGGCGGTGTTCATGCCGAGCATGTCGTACATGTGGCAGTGGCCGGTCATACCGCGATACACCAGGGCCCCGCCAAGGCCGGCCAGCAGCCAGGAGCCTTTCCGGTTGCTCGATAGCCCGACGGCGGCGAGACAGGCGCCAACGAGCGAGGAGACCAGCCGCTCGTTGTCGCCCACATTCGGAAGGGCGGCACAAGCGTGAGAGGTCAGTGAGTAGCGCGACGGGGCGCCGTGATGCTGACCTGTAGTCGACTGACCGGTGATATTTGGGTTATAGCCGCCGTTGGATGGCATCGCTTCGCCTCCTAATCGCGCTGCTGAGCAAGCGCTGCTGAGCAAAGGGAAAGGCTGGATGGTAGTGCTTGGCTGTTATGCAACTCCTATTCCTCTTGCGGAGGCGAGGCCCGATTTAGAAGCGGCGCGCCGAAAAAGTTGTTCGACTGGCTACAACTCTGACGCCCTGCCTCTACACGTTGGCATGCGGATTGCGGTGCCATGAGTCGAAAGTCGCCAGGGCGTGTGTCTACTGATCATCCTCATGATTGTGCATGAGCCAGCATGTTCCGCCTCCTGCCATGGAAGTTCATCGTGCAACGTGCGGCGCGGGCCTATGGAATGGGCGACCCGGCCCTGTGGCTAGCGCGAATCCGTAGCTTTGCGCAGCCTTCGGAGGTGGCCGAACCGATCGAACTGCTTCGCGCCGGGGTGCTGTTCCACGCCCGCGGCATAGTGAATACCAAGGCGATTCAGCACAATCTCGACTGGGTGTGGCCCTACTGGGCGGAGCGGCAGTTCGACCCCGAGGACGTCTCATTTATTCCGCGGGCCTTTTCGTTCAGCCATGTGAACTTGACCCACCGTAACTGGACCGCCATCGGACTGCCCGAATTGTCGATCTACCCGATCGTCGATCCGCGGGGGTTGGTAACGCCCGTCCAGGACGGCTGGTCGATCGATTTCTGGCTTCTGGATGGACGAGGCGCGATGCTCATTCCGAGCAGGCTGCATGACGAATCGGTTTGCCAGCAATTGCGGTTCGAGGACGGCCTGTCGACGACAACTGCGTGTCGGCAGGACGGCCTGCAGTTGCGCGTGAAGGCTTCGGTGAAGCTGAGGGAGGCGGAGCCGACAGTTGTGATCGACGTAAAGGCGACTTGTCCGCCCGGTGGGTCGCTGGCGGTTGCGATTCGGCCCTACAACCCCGAGGGCGTGCAGTTCATCGACGAAATCGTGGCACGACCGGAGCACGACGGCTGGCGGGTGAACGACCGGCTGGAGGTGTTGCTCGATCGCCCGGCCGACCGATTGCTGGCGTCTGATTATGCCAACGGCGACGTGTTTGGTTGGCTCAGCGATGCTGGGGGACGATTGCCGTCGAGCAAGGACCAGGAGGCCGTGCGATGTAAAGTCGGCATGGCAACCGCGGCCGTATTCCACCTCGCGGCGTCGCAAGAGCTGCGCGTATGCGTGCCGTTGGAAAAGGAGTTGGCGGCGCTGGGCAATCAGGCGTCATTCAACCCGCGCGTTAACTGGCCGACGATTCGATCGGAGGTCGCTCAGCTCCGCGTGCCCGACGAACAGATTCAGTTTCTCTATGACGCGGCGGTGCAGACGCTTATTCTGCTTTCGGCCGATGAGATCGTTCCCGGACCCTACACGTATCGGCGGTTCTGGTTCCGCGACGCCTGCTTGATGATGAACGCCCTGCTGGCCGTCGGCCTGGCGGACCGTTGCCGGCGGGCGATCGAGCGGTTTCCCGGTCGGCAAATGCGCAACGGCTATTTCCGATCGCAGGAGGGGGAATGGGACTCGAATGGGCAAGTGCTGTGGATTCTGGAGCGGTATATGGCGCTAAGCGGCGGGTCGCTCTCTAGCGAGGTGGTCGCCAGCATCGCTCCGGCCGTCAGTTGGATCGATCGAAAGCGCGTGCGGGATGACGGCGATCCGCTGCACGCGGGACTGTTGCCGGCCGGCTTTAGCGCCGAGCACTTGGGTCCGAACGATCATTACTACTGGGACGACTTTTGGGCGGAAGCGGGGTTGCGGGCCGCCGGACGGATCTACGACCGGATGGGACGCGCCGACGAGGCGGCCAACGCCCGGGGCAGGGCCGACGATCTGCGGCGGGCCATCGATCGGAGCGTCGAGCGAATTCCGGCGTGGCGGGCGCTGGGCGGCATACCGGCGTCGCCGCATCGGCGGATCGATGCGGGCGCGATCGGTTCGCTCGTGGCTGACTACCCGCTACAACTTTACCCGCCGGCGTCGCCCCGCATTATGGCCACGGTTGAGACGTTGATGCGAAGGTGCTTCCTGCGCGGCGGGTTTTTCCAAGACATGATCCATTCAGGGGTGAACGCCTACCTTACGCTCGACGTGGCACAAACGCTGCTGCGGGCAGGCGACCGTCGTTTTCGGCAGCTTGTCGAAACGGTCGCCGGCCTCGCTTCGCCGACAGGCCAGTGGCCCGAGGCCATTCATCCGCATACTCTCGGCGGGTGCATGGGAGACGGGCAGCATGGTTGGGCGGCAGCGGAGTGGGCGATGATGATACGCAACCAGTTCGTTCGCGAGGAAGGAGATCGGCTGATCGTCGGCTCCGGGTTGTTCGCGGAGTGGTTGGAATCGGATGCGGAAGTATCGTTCGGCCCGACGCTGACGCCATTAGGCGCCGTTACGGTTACGATTCGCAATGCCGTTTCGGCGCCCGAGGCGCTGATCGCCTTGGTTCCGCATGAGGCGGCGACGCGGCTAAAGCCTGGAGGCGGCGTCTGCGAGGCCGATCAAGCGGCGCACGCAGCGCCCGCCGGTAATGCGTTATCGGCCTCGGAGGCGTCTTCCGCACAGCGCGAGCCGGCGGCGCCTTCGCCGTCTCGCGGCGCCGGCCCATGCGGCAGGACGGGGCGGATATCGGTCGAGATCCCAGGGTTTGAGTTAATCATGCGGACGCCGGTCAACGAATCGATTGCCTTGCGGAGATCGCCGGCCTCGTCCAGCAACGTGCGCGCGGCGGGGCGCCCGTCTCTCGTCGAGAGGGCGCAACCGTGAAGATCGTGATGTTTACCAACACCTATCTACCGCACGTGGGCGGCGTTGCGCGGTCGGTGAGCACTTACGAGGAGGAATTCCGGCGGCGGGGGCACGAGGTGCGGATCGTCGCGCCGACGTTCGAGGACGCCGAGGCGTCGACAGAGAACGTCTTACGCGTGCCGGCGGTGCAAAAGTTCAACGGCAGCGACTTTTCCGTGACCATTCCGCAGCCGGGATTGGTTGCGGAGTTTCTCGATAAATTTTCGCCGGACATTATCCACAGCCATCATCCCTTTCTGCTCGGCGACGCGGCGCTGCGGGCGGCGTGGACCCGCCGCCTGCCGGTGGTGTTTACCCATCATACGATGTATGAGCAGTACACCCGCTACGTGCCGCTGGATTCGGAGGCGATGCAGCGGGTGGCCATTCAGATGGCGACCGAGTATTGCAACTTGTGCACTCACGTCATCGCGCCGAGCCAGAGCATCGCCGAATTGCTCGCCCAGCGGCAGGTCGCCGCGCCGATCAGCGTCGTACCCACAGGAATCGATTTGGAGCTATTCGGCAGCGGAGACGGAGCCGCATTTCGCCGACGGCTGGGCATCGGGGCCGGTGCTCTGGTGGTGGGTCACGTCGGTCGGTTGGCGAGCGAAAAGAACCTTGATTACTTGGCGCGGGCCGTGGGGAGGTTTCTGGCGGCTAAGCCGCAAGCGACGCTATTGGTGGTGGGCTCCGGCGACGAAGAAGACGCGATTCGCAGCACGACGACTGAAATGGCGGGCAGCGACCGGATCTTCATGGCCGGACAGCAAACGGGGCGCGACCTGGCCGACGCCTATGCGGCGATGGATGTGTTCGCGTTCAGTTCACAGTCGGAAACGCAGGGCATGGTGCTGGCCGAGGCCATGGCGGCGCGGACGCCAGTGGCGGCTCTCGACGCCCCGGGCGTGCGCGACGTGCTTAGCGACGCCAACGGTCGGCTACTGCCGGCGGATGCGACGGAGGAGGACTTCGCGACGGCCCTCGACGAGTTGACAAGGGACCGTGGGAAGCTAACGCGTCTTGGAGAAACGGCGCGGCAATCGGTGAGGGGTTATGGGATTGAAGTCTGCGCCGATCGCATACTTCAGCTATTTGCCGAGTTGATTAAGCATCGAGCCTTGCGGCGAGCGGCCGATTACACCGCGTGGGATCGACTGCGGGCCCGTCTGGAAGTCGAGTGGAATCTACTATCGCAAAAGGCGTCGGCCCTGGCCGCCGCGGTGGTTTCAACGGACGCTACGAGGAGCCAGCTTGATTAATCGCCTGGTATTGTGGAAGCGGCGTTGGCGGCGGAAGTTCAGCCGCACGCGATGGGTGGCGCGGTTGTTGAACCGGGACGTGTCGGCGCCGCACAGCAGCGAGCCGGGGCTGATTATCCTGCAGCTCGACGGCCTCTCCCGGAAACAGTTCGCACGCGCTCTGGCGAACGGAAAAATGCCGTCGCTGCATCGCCTGCTGCGGCGCGGGCAGTTTGAGGAGTTGACGTTTTACTCCGGCCTGCCGTCGACGACTCCTGCCGTGCAGGCCGAAGTGATGTACGGGGCGCCGACGGCGGTGCCGGCGTTTCAGTTCTTGCATCGCCAAAGCGGCAAGACGCGGCTGATGTACGAGGTCGAAGCCGCGAGGTGCGTATCGCGGCGGCTGGCGGCGGAGCATCAGCCGCTGCTCGAAGGGGGTCGATCGTATTCGAATATCTATGCCGCCGGCGCCGACGAGGCGCGACTCTGCGCCGAGACCATGGACCTGAAGTCGCTGCGCCAGATGGCTAAGCCGTGGAAGCTGGCCGTGGTCTTGTGCCTGTACTTCACGACCATTCTGCGGGTGGCGGCGCTGGCGCTGCTGGAGGCGTTCATTGCCGCCGGCGATATGATCGTCGGCCTGGTGGGCAAGCAGCACTGGCGGGCCGAGCTGCAGTCGATCACTTCCCGCGTGCTGGTGTCGATTGCGATGCGCGAGTGGTTGCGCGTAATGGTGAAGCTATCGATCGCGGAGGGCGCGCCGATCGTCTACGCGAATTTTTTAGGTTACGATGAACAGGCGCACCGCCGCGGTCCGGATAGCCGATTCGCCCACTGGGTGCTTAAGGGCATCGACGACGTAGTGGGCGACCTGTTCCGCACGGCGAGGAAGTCCGACGCCCGCGATTACGAGGTCGTCGTATTCTCGGACCATGGGCAGGAACACACGCAGATTTATGAATTGGTGCACGGCTGCACCATTCAGGAGGCGGCCAGTCGAGCGTTCGACCGCGGCCCGTTGGCCGGCCGCAGGATCCTCGGGCTGGACAACTACGGCCACCGCGGACCGGAGACGGACGAGCGGGCGCGGCGGTTGCTGCGAATCCGACGCGGCCGCGTCGAGCCGGCCCAAGCCAGCGAAGAGGAATTGCGAAACGACATTATCGTTACCGCACTTGGTCCGCTGGGGCACATCTACTTGCCGGTAGATGCCGCCGACGATGAGAAGGACCAGTACGCGCAAGCCCTGGTCGAGAACGAGCGGACTCCGCTGGTGCTGTACGTGAAATCATCGGGCGACCTGGAGGCGCGAACCAGGCGGGGGCTGTTTCGCATCCCCGAAGCCGCCGACGTCGTGTTCGGACCGGACCACCCCCTGCGCGACGTCGCCGCGGCCGATCTCGTCCGGCTGTGCCGGCATCCGGACGCCGGCGACCTGGTAATCAGCGGCTGGAGCCCCGGCGAGCGGCCGATGACGTTCGTGCAGGAGAACGGCGCCCATGGCAGCATTGGCAGCGAAGAGACCCGCGGCTTTGCGCTTGTGCCGCACGGACTGGACGTGCGGCGACGACGGTCGACGAGCGGCGAGGCATTCATTCGCGGACGCGACTTGTATGAAGCCGCGTGGCGGTTTGTGCATCCCGAGCGTCCGCAAGCGATTGGGGAAGAGAAACCAACGTTGGACGAACCGACACATGCTGAGGATGATCGCCGGACAGCGGCTCAATCCAATGGAGCGGCGACCGGCCCCGCGCTGCGAGTAATGACGTACAACATCCACAGTTGCATCGGCATCGACGGCAAGGTGCGGCCCGAACGGATCGTTGCGGTGATCAAGTCGTGCGGCGCCGACGTGATCGCGCTGCAAGAAGTGGACGCCTATCGGCGTCGATCGCGGAGCCATGCGCAGGCTGAGTTTATTGCGCAGGCGCTCGCCATGAGCCATCACTATTACGCGGTGTCGGATTGGGGGGGCGAGCAGTATGGGCTAGCGATCATCAGCCGCTTCCCGCTGGAACATGTGCAGTCGGGTCACCTTACCGCGGCCGACCCCCAACGGCGACGCGAGGCCCGGGGCGCCCTGTGGGTGAGGATTGAAACGCCGGGCGGGCCGGTGCACGTCGTCAATACGCACTTCGGGCTTGCTCGCGAGGAGCGGCGACGGCAGACGGAGATCCTGCTGGGAGTCGATTGGCTGGGCGGGATTCCGGCCGATGAGCCGGTCGTGTTGTGCGGCGACATGAACGCGGGGCCGAAATCGCCCGTGTGCCGCTCGCTGGCGGGCAGGCTGCTCGATGCGCAGACGTGCGTCAAGAACTTCCGGCCGCGGGCCACGTTTATTTCGACGCTGCCGCTGCGGCGACTGGATCATGTTTTCGTGAGCCGGCAGTTTTCGATTCGGTCGGTCACGCTTCCGCGGCATCCGACGGCGGAGGTGGCGAGCGACCACCTACCGGTATGCGTGGAGTTGACGCTTAAGGGTAAATAGCCAAACTGTTCTGGCTTGGCGCTTTTGCCGTCGCTTTTGCCGCGCTTGCCAGCGAGCCTTCGCGTGATCGCGCCGCAGGGCGGGAATGGCGGCGTATGCCGACCGAGGACGGCCGGGATATTTGGCGTTACGGTCAGTTTGGGCGTCATAAGTCGTTCCTACCGCACGGCGTAGACCGCTTTTTTGCCGCCCGGGCGTTTGCCCCCGCGAAATTTGGGGCCATTCTTATTTGGCGAGAACCGCGCGTGCGCTGGTGTTCACGCCGAATTCCCGAATTGCCTGGTGCAAGGAGCCCCGATGATGAGAAGGATATCGCTACTGCTGGCCATGATGACGCTGGTGCTCAGCGCTAGCGGCTGCAATTGCTTTCGCAAGCGACAGCAGGTTGTAGCGCCGACGCCCATGGCCGTCTGCCCGCCGGTGGCGGTCTGCCCGCCGGTCGCTTGTGATCCGTGCGCGCCGCAGGGCGTGACGTACGGTATGCCAGCCACAGGCTACGTTATGCCGGGCCAATGAGTTCAACGCCGATAGGGCCGGTTCGGCGACGGTGAGCGGCGAAATCAGAAGCCCCTTCCCAGCAGCAGGGCCGCAGCCGCAACGGCCAGTCCCCAGGCGCGCGGCTCAGGCACAACGGAGGCATGGGCCTCGGTTGACTGCGCTGCGCTGAACAGTGCGCTGGCCTGCCAGTAGGCCAGATCGAGCCCGTCGACGATGCCGTCGGCGTTGGCATCGGCGGCGGGAGTGCTCAGCGGATAGAGCCCCGTGGCGCCGAGTTGCCGTTGCCAGCGAAGAAAGTCGGCGCCGTCGGCGTCGCCGTCTTCGTCGAAGTCCCCCGCCGGGTCGACGCCTTCGAGGATGTCGCGCGCAGCGGCGACCTGCAGTGATGCCAGCCTGGCCGCGGCCTGATCGAGCAAGGCCTGCGACACGGCGTCGCCGGCGTGCGCTTTGCGGGAGCGATAGAGGCGATACACGAGCTCCAGTTCAGTCTGGTCGTACGGAACGCCGGTAAATTTCTGCACTTCTACGAGATAGCGAAAGCCGGTCTCGACGGTCGGCTCGAACATCGTGCCTTCGCCGAAGTCGTTCCAGGTCGCAAGCTGAAGGAAGTCGATAACGCGGCTGTTCTGCTGGGCGAGCGTCAGCGTCTGCCGGAGCGTCTCGCCGCTATCGTGGGGAATATCGAAGCCAATCTGATCGCCGGCGCCCCCCTCGCTGTAATAGTCGTTGAAGCCGGGATACGCCACGCCGCCGGCCGTGCCGAGCGCGGGGGCGCGCAGGCGGTAGAAGTCGTGCTGATGCTCCAGATGGGTGCGGGCCGCATCCTGATAGATCCAGGCGTATTCGCCGTCGGCGCTTGGGCCGGCGTCGTTCTTTTCGTACCAGAGGGTGAGGAAGTCGAGGTCTTCTCCGGCCTCGGCGAGGATTTCGCTCCACTGGTCGGGCGACTGAAAGCGTATCGGGCCAAAGACGCCCAGCAGCGGGTCGGCGGCGGCATTTTGCCGAATGTAGTCCGCTCGATTGAAGTAGTTGGCTTTGAGGTAAGCCAAGTTGGCTTTCCCCTTAGCGACGTCGGGCTGGGGGTTGCCACTGGAGACGGTGGAGAAACGATCCTCGAGCACCACGGCGAACTTCAGGCCGAACTCGTCGACGCGGTCGACGAGGGCGTTGGAATTGGCGAGCAGGCTGGCGACGTCGCCGTTGGTTCCTTCAACGCCATACCAATCAATCAGCACGCCATCGACGCCGGCGTACTTCATCAGCAGGAGGTGGTATTCGATGACGTCGGCGTCGCGCGAGGCGTAGGGACCGATGAGCGGGTAGTAGTGCGAGGCGATCTGCCGACGGCCGTCGGCGCCGACGATGTTGGGATCGCGGGCGTTCATCTGCCAGTGGTATCCCCAGATCTTTCCGCCGAGGGTGGCGGGCGATTCGAACCAGGGCATGTAGTGCATATAGACCTTCATCGAGTTGGTCTTCGGCACGGCCGAGGACTGCGCGCAGACTGCCCCGGCGCTGGCCAGTGCGCACATCAGAGAGATCGAGCGCAGCGAAAAATTCATCGAGTTCAGCATGGAGTGGATCGCGGCCCGCCGAATCTTAAGTTGCGTCTCGCTGGCTCGAGGCGGCTACGTGCCATGGCCTGGCGACGCTAATGCTATGTTAAGCTCGTTATTGCCGGGCTGCACGATGAATTGCAGGCCGGAGGTTTGCGGGTTGGCGTACTTGGGATCGGTGATCCGCTTGCCGGTGGGGGCCGCATTGGGATCTTTGCCGACAATCTTTTGCGTGGCCGTGCAGGCGACGAGATACTCGCCCGGCGTCGCGCCCGGCTGAGAGCCGCTCATCAGATGATAGGAGCCGTCGGCGCCCACATTGCCGATCGCCGTGACGCCGTTGCCGCTGGCAGGTTGGTAGACCACTGTGGCGCGGACATTGTCGCCGCCTCGCAACGGCTGGCCGTCGACGGTGACGACGCCCGTGACCTGGGCGAGGTCGTTGCCGCAGCCCAGCGCGGCCAGCGTCAGCAGCCAGGGCGCTAAGCCGCGTGCGGCCTGGGCCGAAGCGGTCGGTAAACGGGCTACCATACCCATGGTTGGCTTTCAGGTACTTGCGTGCGCGTTGGCGGATTGAGATCTACTGGACGAGCGCCAGGCTTTCGCCGCCGTCGCGGGTGCAGCTCGTGCGGAATGTCTGATTATCGACCGACTCGGCGATGAATCGAACCGATCCATCGGCGGAGCAGAAGTGGACGCCGCCGGGATGCCGGCTGCGGAAGCCTTGCTGGTCCCACCAGAACGATAAATCAAGCGCGGCGGGATCCTGGCCGACGTAGGCGTTGAGCGGGATGTTGCAGCTACACCAGTCGCCGTTGGCGTAAAAGGCGGTGGAGTGACGATTGTACTCGGGCAGATCCTCGCCGATCATAAGCGTGTTGCTCGTGCCATCGGTGATCGAGGCGATCTCGACCGGGCGCTGGAACGACTGGCGGAAGAAGACGCCGCGGCAACGGACGTTGTTGTGACAATCCCGCTGAGTGCCGTAGCTGGGCGGAGGTTCATCGTAGACGCCGCTGGGATACTGAATGTTGGGACCGCTGTTTGAGTAGGCGCCGCCGAATCCCTCGCCGAGAAAGGTATCGTCGGCCACCCCCTTATAGCTCGTAAGGGCGACTGGGACGTTGACCCATTGAAACTGGTCGGATCGCGTCTCCAGCACAGTGGGATCGGAAGGACAGCGGAGGAGGTCGAGCGGCGTGGCCATGAGCTGCGGCACGGAGACGCCGTTTTTCATCGAGGCGACGCCGAGATTGGGCCGCGGACGAGCGCCGGCGCCGTCGATGAACTGCCCCTCGAAGGCCCCGCCCGCCTGGAACTGGCTGAACAGGGCCTGCTGCTCCAAGTAGGGAAGCAATTCCAGAATCCAGCCGACGCCAGATTGCGGCACGCCAGGCGGCGATTCGCCGACGCTGAAAGCGCCATGGCTGATCGGGAAATGGCCTTTGGCGTCGTGGTAGTTGAGGGCGGCCAGGCCGAGGTTCTTGAGCTTGTTGGTGCAGCTTGCGCGGCGGGCGGCTTCGCGGGCGGCCTGGACGGCCGGGAGCAACAGCGCGACCAGCACCCCGATGATGGCAATCACGACCAGAAGTTCAACGAGGGTGAAACCATGCAGGGGCCGAGCGAAGCGATTACGCTCCCCGCTTTCTGCATCGCTGCAAGCACGCCTGCGTGCTTGCCGACGGTCGGCAAACGCCATCGCTGCCTCCTGGGCATTACGCAGGCTACGCGGTCTTGTTTCCGTTCGACCGATCATGGGAGGCATGGCGGCGGAGCTTGTGTTAGCGTCTCAAGAAAGGTCTGGCTTGCGGGTCATGATTGGCAGGCCGACTTGTTGTGGATGCGAAGGGCGGCCGCTGCGACGACGGCCGCCAGCGCCAACAGCCCAGCGCCTGGCTCTGGGATGCCCTGGCCCGCTGCAGCGTAAGCGACGACGGCCGCATGGACTCCGGCGGAGCCTGTGGCGCCGAAGTTGTTTTTCCATGCCGTCAGGTCGGCGGCCGTATAGGGAAAGGGGAAGCCGCGCTGCCAGGCGAGAAAGTCGTTGCCGTCGACGTCGACGTCCTGATCGAAGTCGCCCGCCAGGCCTTGCGGCGTCGGATTGGGATTGGGCGTGGCCAGCATGGTCGCTTCGTCGGGAAAGATTTCCATGAGGGCGTTGTCGACGAAAATTCGCCCGCCGTTGGCGAGCGACAGCCCGTTGCCGGTGAAGTCGCCCATGAAGAACGTGGCGCGGACCTCTTCGATGTCGTCGACGAAGTACTGGGCGTCTTCAATTTGCCAGCCGAAGGTCGAATCGTCCGGATGGTCGTCGATGATCAACGTCGTCTCGACGCGGACCCACTGTTCGCCCGTGGCCGGCGGCAGCGAAGCGACCGGCTCGAAGCCGTTGATCAGCGTGCCGTTGTTATTGATGTCGACGAACGACGATTGGCTTTGGTTGTAGGGTTCAAAGTACGTGTTACGGCCGTTGATATCGGTGTCCCAGAGTCGATCGCCGAATGCGGGGTAGAGGGCCGTTCCGTTGTAGTCGGCGTAGGTGCTTTGAGCTTCGCTCCAGAGTTCGAACTTCAGGACCGGTTCAACGCCGAGTTCCTTGGTGACGGGATTGTCGGGATCCTGCTGCATCCACACGGAGAAGCGGAAGGCATTGCCGTTCTGAATTCGACCGCCGCCGTTCACGGCAGCGATGGAGAAGCCGACAGGGGTCGGATTAGGCTTGTCGGAGTTGACCGGCGAACCGCCGGGACCGGGGCCCGCCGTCACATCGCGGCCATTTTCGCCGTTAGAAACTGCGAGCACGAAGCCGCCGCCGCCGTTGCCGGCTTCGCCGTTGGCCGTTCCGTTGATGCGGAAAGCGCGGACAACGTTGTTGTTAAACGAAACGCGCTGGGCGGAGATGGGTCCGCCGGTGAACAAGTTCGACGTGCCGACGTCGGTGACGACCGGATTCACTTCGATGGCCGAAGCGTGGGAGGCAAGCGCCGCCAAAGCCAGCGTTGCCGCAAGAGACGACAGTTTGCGCATTGCCTGGTCTCGCTTTAGGGAAGTCGCGCTGGGAGCGAAAGATTCACACACTCGGGGACTATTGATTCCTGCGCTGCTGATGAACTCGTTGTGAATTTGGCTATCGGCCAGCGGCTAGAATGAGGCCTTTTCCCTCTGGCCGTCGGCC
>JADLBW010000027.1 GCA_020847515.1 Pirellulales bacterium
CAGCGAGCCCGCGACCAGGCCGCCGACGACGCCGGTAATCAGCCCGGCGGCGATCGGCGCCCCGGACGCCAACGCTACGCCCATACACAACGGCAGGGCGACGAAGAACACGACGATCGACGCCAGCACGTCCTGCTTCCAGGCGGCACGGGCGTCGTTTTCAGAGGATTTTTTCATGGAAGACGTCTGCGTTGCAGTGGCTCGAAAGGACCGCCGGCGTTGCGCATGGCGCGACTTCAAATGGCCTGCAGTTCGCCCAATTCGCCAATCCGGACGCCGTCCAGCGGCGCACCCAGCGAAGTGAACTGATGCTGCTGGGCGTCGTAGGAGAAGACCTGCCCGGTCTCGAATTTGTAGACCCAGCCATGCAGTTTCAGGCGTTCCCGGCTGAGCGCCGCGGCGACCGCAGGATGCGTGCGCAGGTTTTCAAGCTGCACCAGCACGTTCTCTTCCACCGTCGCGGTGAGCCGCGCCGTGCGATCTGTGAGATGGTCGTAGTTTTCCTTGATGATGCGGGCGGTCGACTCGGCGTGACCCAGCCAGTTGCGTACCGCCGGCAGGTCTTTCACCGCTTCTGGATCGAGCAGAGCGCCCATGGCGCCGCAGTGGGAATGCCCGCATACGACGACGTCCTCCACCCCGAGGATGCTGACGGCGTATTCGATTGTCGCCGCCTCGCCGCAACCGGAGGCGCCGTAGGGCGGCACAATGTTGCCGGCATTTCGCAGGATGAACAGCTCGCCCGGCTCCGTCTGCGTAATCAGGTTCGGGTTGACCCGTGAATCGGAACAGGTGATGAACAGCGCCAACGGCTTCTGGCCGTCGACCAACCGTTGAAACATCCGCCGTTGAGAGGCGAAGATGTTCTGCTGGAACTCGTGAATGCCCGCGACTAGTTTTTGCATGACTATAGGCCCTTGGTAACGGCGGCGGCGCTGGGTAGGAATCGCGCATGCCGCCAGGTCTAGCGTTTCAAAGAGCCGCTGCGGAGTTGCCGGCTTGCATTCGCATCCACCGTTTCTCCGCGGCGAAAGCCGCTCTGAGCGTGACTGCCAAGCCGCGCCCGCGGCGCAGCACAGATCAAGCGCGGCGTGGCGCCGCTCCGCCGCCCGGGCGCGCTGTTTCGCGCGCGGGCGACCGGCGCCTACCGCCGCAGGAAGCGCTTAACAGCGCAGAGGAAGGACCAGCCCGGCCGAAACACGCGGACTGGAGAGAACCCGATGACGCGCCCCCAGGGGCGCATCAGCGGCAGCGGCCGTATCTGCGACGGCCCGAGCGCGGAAGCGACTGGCCGCACTGCACAAGTGAGCCAGATAGTCCGCATCGCTGCGCGAAGAAGCCAACTCCTCTTGGAGCTGCGACTCCACTTCAGAAGGTATCGCCGGCCCGCTGGGCACGGCGCCGTACGACACCAGCGCAGCCGCCAGGATGATCGCCCGCAGCGCAGCGGCGCCCGCCGCCGTAAACAGGCCGGCGAGCTTCGGCTGGATCGCTTCGGACAGCGGGCAAAGCATGCGAGATTTCAAACACTTGGGAGGATAGAATCGGTGCACGAGGCGATGGGCAAGGCATCTTACTTCTAGATGCCTTCGATCGACAAGTCAATATTTCCGGCCGACGAAGCTATGAAGCCCCCCGCGTCCCGGCTCGCCCCTACCCCCCGTCAGGCACGCGCCTGTCGAATAAACGCCCATTTGGAGCCGCTGTTTTGTAGGCCTCAGAACGGATTGTCTACGTAGCGTTTTCAGCAACCTTTTCGTCCAGGACAGCTTCGATGACGTTTTCGCTCGTGTTGGCTAGCCTGCTGACTGGCCTGTTCACCTTGGTTGCGTGCGCCGCTTCCGCCGCCGATCGGCCCAGCATCGTACTGATCTATGCCGACGATCTCGGCTACGGCGATATCTCGTGCAACGGCGGCGCCGTCGCAACCCCCAATATCGATCGGCTGGCCCGCGAGGGTTTGCGCTTCACCGACGCGCACTCCTCTGCGGCCACCTGTACGCCTTCCCGCTACGCCTTGCTGACCGGCCGCTACGCCTTTCGTCAACAGGGCACGAGCATTCTTCCGGGCGATGCCAGCCTCATCATTTCCTCAGGCGCCCCGACGCTGGCCAGCGTACTGCGAGACGCCGGTTACGCTACCGGCGTCGTGGGCAAGTGGCACCTCGGACTTGGGGCAGGCCAGATCGACTGGAACGGCGACGTTCGGCCGGGGCCGCGCGAAATTGGGTTCGATTACCACTATTTGATGCCGGCGACCGGCGATCGCGTGCCGTGCGTCTATGTGGAGCAAGGCCGCGTGGTCGGCGCAGAACCGGCCGATCCGATTGCCGTCAGCTACGAAGAGCGCATTGATCGGGGGCCTTCCGGCAGAGAACGCCCCGACCTGCTCAAGCAGCGCCTGTCGCACGGCCACGATCAGTCGATCGTCAACGGCGTCTCGCGCATCGGCTGGATGACCGGCGGGCAGAAAGCCCGCTGGATTGACGAGGACATGGCCGACGTGCTGACCGGCAAGGCGACCGACTTCGTCAAACAGCACGCCCGCGAGCCATTCTTTCTGTCTTTCGCCACGCACGACGTCCATGTGCCGCGCCTGCCGCACGCCCGCTTTGCGGGCGGGTCGGGCCGCGGCCCGCGCGGCGACGTGATCCTGCAACTCGATTGGTGCGTCGGCGAGGTGCTAAAGACGCTCGATCAACAAGGCCTGACGAGCAGTACGCTGGTGATTTTCGCCTCGGACAATGGCCCCGTGCTCGACGATGGATATGAAGATGAGTCGGCTCAGCTACTCGAGGATCATGATCCTAACGGCGACTACCGTGCGGGCAAGTATTCCCTATTCGAAGGGGGCACGCGCACGCCGATGTTGGCGAGGTGGCCCGGTAAAATAGCCGCCGGCGAGAAGACCGACGCCTTGTTTGGTCAGGTCGATCTGCCGGCGACGCTGGCTTCGCTGGCAGGCGCTGCGGCGCCAGCAGGGGCTTTCGAGGACAGTCGCGACGAGCTCGATACGTTGTTGGGACAGGACTCGGTCGGCCGTCCGCACCTGGTGCACGAGGGCCGCAAACTCGCCTTGCGAACTGGTCCCTGGAAATACCTCCCGCCGGGTTCAACGCGCGATTCGCTCACTCCGGGGCCGCCGGAGCAAATCGACGCGCCGGGCCGGCTGTTTGACTTAAGCCGTGATCCGGCTGAGAAGACCGATCTCGCGCAGGAGCACCCCGCCCGCGTCGAGGAGATGATTCGCTTGCTTTCCAGCATACGCTCCAGCCCCGACGGTGGGCGTTAGCGCCGCCGCGGCGATCGACGTTCGATCGGCGGCCAATTCGCGCCTGAAGGCGTGTTTTCGTCCTGCATGCGAGTCGCTTGCCGCCGCCGACTCCCATGGCTCGCCGGGTGTCGCCCGGCGACGGCTCAGATATAATATCGCTTGCCCGCGGGGCGGAGTGTCGGTCCTCTTAAGCCCGTAGCGTCTTTCGTCATGCAGCAGGCGACGCCGCCAGCTTGGAACTGCAGACTTCGTGGCGCGCTCGTTCTCGGGGCGGCGCTTCTCTGCTGGTTGTTCGGCCTCTATCCCCGCCTCCCGCTGGCGGCCGCGACGCCGGCGATCTCTGCTGAAGCGATCGAGTTCTTTGAAAGCCGCATACGGCCCGTCCTGGCCGAGCACTGCTACGAGTGCCACTCCGCGCAGCTCGATGCTCCTAAGGGCGAGTTGCGGCTCGACTCCGCCGCTGCGCTGCTGGTCGGCGGGCAGTCGGGCCCAGTTGTCGTCGCCGGCAAGCCGGCGGAGAGCTTGCTCCTGTCGGCGCTCAAATATGAGTCGTACGAGATGCCGCCCCAGGGGAAGCTGCCCGAGGCGGTCATCGCCGATTTCGAGCAGTGGATCGCCATGGGGGCGCCTGATCCGCGCACCGCCGACGCGCCCCGGCGCAGCGCTAGCGCTGACTTGTCGACCCCCGCGAACCCGCGCGATCATTGGTCGCTCCAGAAGCCGCACAAGCCGTCCGCCCCGCCGGTGGCCGACGGCCAGTGGACTCGCAGCGTGATCGACGCCTTCGTGCTGGCGCCGCTGGAAGACCAGGGCCTTGCGCCCTCGGTCGAGGCCGAGCCGCGGATCTTGCTGCGGCGGCTCTGCTTTGATCTTGCCGGTTTGCCGCCGACCGCGGAGGAACTCGATACGTTCCGAAGCCGCTATAGCGACGCCCAATACGAGCAAGCGGTCGACCGGCTGCTTGCTTCGCCCCGGTTCGGCGAACGGTGGGGCCGCTATTGGCTCGACATCGCCCGCTATGCCGACACTAAGGGGTACGTCTTCCAGGAAGATCGCAACTACCCGCACGCCTACAAATACCGCGACTGGGTGATTGCAGCCTTCAACGGGGACATGGCGTTCGACCGATTCATCGTAAACCAGATCGCCGCCGATCAGACGGGCGACCCGGCGGCGGCGCCGGCGCAGGGCTTTCTCACGCTCGGACGGCGATTTCTCAATGCGGCCCCCGACATCAATGACGATCGCATCGATCTGCTATGCCGCGGATTGATGGGGCTCACCGTAGCCTGCGCGAGGTGCCACGACCACAAGTACGACGCCATCCCGACAATCGACTATTACGCACTCTACGGCGTGCTGGCCAGCTCGACCGAGGCGGCTCAAGAAGACAATCCTCCTAAGCTGGTCGACGCCGCCACGCCCGTGCAGCAGCATGTGTTTCTGCGCGGCAACGCTTCGGCCCTTGGACCGCCGGCGCCGCGACAGTTCCTCTTGTGCTTGAGCGAAGGCGAGCCGCTGCCGCTGAAGAACGGCAGCGGCCGCTTGGATTTGGCCCATGCCATTGCCAGTCGAGATAATCCGCTTACCGCGCGGGTCTGGGTCAATCGCATCTGGGGCAAGCTGTTCGGTCGCCCTCTGGTCGCCACGGCAAGCGATTTCGGCGTGCGCGGCGACCCGCCGTCGCATCCCGAACTGCTCGACTGGCTGGCGTGCACGTTTATGGACGAAGGGTGGTCGACCAAACGGCTGATTCGCCGCATAGTGCTTTCAAGCGCCTACCGCCAATCGAGCGACCCGCGCGACGACTGTGCGGCCAAGGATTCAAGCAACGCGCTGCTGGCGCGGATGAATCGACGCCGGCTCGATCTGGAGGCGGTTCGCGATGGACTGCTGTCAGCGGCAGGGCGGCTCGATTTGACGATGGGCGGCCCGTCGGTGCAACTGACCGAAGCCCCCTATCCCACGCGCCGAGCCGTCTATGGCTTTATCGAGCGGCAAAACCTGCCGGCATTCTTCCGCACGTTCGATTTCGCCAACCCCAACACGCCGGCCGCGACCCGTCCACAGACGGCGTCGCCCCATCAGGCGCTGTTCATGATGAACAGTCCGTTTGCCCTGGAGCAATCGCGGCTGCTGGCCGAGCGGAGCTCGGCGGCGGCCGATACCGCCGCCCCCCTGGACGACGCCCAGCGGATCAAGCGGCTCTATCAGTATACGCTGGGCCGCACGCCGACGACGGAGGAACTGAACGAGGCCGCGGCATTCATAATATCGGGCCAAAGCCATGACAAGGCGGCGCAACTCGCCGATGCGCCTCGCTGGCAATACGGCTGGGGCGCGTACGATCCGCTGTCCGACCGAGTCGAGTTCCATCCTTTCCCCCACTTCGCCGGAAATGCCTGGCAGGGCGGCAGCGCACTGCCCGATGCCGCGCTCGGCTGGGCCATGCTCAACGTAGAAGGGGGACACCCGGGCGACGCCGGGCATCAAACGATTAGGCGCTGGACGGCGCCCAGCGACGGAACGCTCGAAATCGCCGGCGAGCTGAACCACCCCTCCGAGCAGGGCAACGGCGTGCTGGCTCGCGTCGTGGCGGCCAGTCGCGGCAAGCTGGGCGAGTGGCAGGCGGCGCACCGGGCGATACTGACAGCCGTTGCGTCAGTTCCGGTGGCTGCCGGCGAGCCGGTCGATCTCATCGTCGATTCGCAAGGCGACGTGAACTTCGACAGCTTCGTCTGGCGGACAACCCTACGACTGCACCGCGCCGACGGAAGCGTCGAAAGCTGGAACTCGTTTGACGGCATCGATGGTCAAATGGCGCCGCCGGAGCCCTTCGATCGTTGGTCCCAGCTTGCTCAGGTTCTGCTGATGTCGAATGAATTCATGTTCGTGGATTGACGGTAGTTCGTTCGTGGTTCGGGGTATCGCAGCGCTTGAATAAAAGCGAAGCCGTTGTCGTGTGAAGCAACTCGACGAGACATTGCCATGGGGCACTCCTGGAAGCTTGAGCACCTCGCCCTCACGCGGCGCGAATTGTTGCAGCGGTGCGGCATGGGGTATGGAGCGATGGCCTTGGCCAGCATGCTGGGACCCCCGGCGGCCGCCGCGCCAATCGCCAATCCGCTGCTGCCGAAAACGCCCCATTTCCCCGCGCGGGCCAAGCACGTCATTCACCTGTTCATGAACGGCGGACCCTCGCACGTCGATACGTTCGATCCGAAGCCGGCGCTCGCCCGGTACGCCGGCCAGGCCCTGCCGATGGAGAACCTCCGCACCGAGCGGCCGACCGGCGCCGCGCTGCCGTCGCCCTTCAAGTTCCGCAAGCATGGTCAAAGCGGGATCGAGGTCAGCGAGCTGTTCGAACATACTGCCCGCTCGATCGACGAAATCGCCGTGATTCGCTCGATGCACGCCGACGTGCCGAATCACGAGCCGTCGCTGCTGCTGATGAACTGCGGCGATGCGCGGCAAATCCGCCCCAGCCTGGGCTCGTGGATCTGTTACGGCCTGGGCGCCGAGAACCAGAACTTGCCGGCGTTCGTCGCCATGTGTCCCGCGGGGTACCCCATTCAGGAGTCGCAGAACTGGCAAGCGGGCTTCCTGCCAGGCGCCTTCGAGGGGATGTACCTCGACACGCAGTATTCGGCGATCGACAAGCTCATCGAAAACATCCGCAACGACCGCATGCCGCTATCCCGTCAGCACGAGCAACTCGATCTGCTGGCCAGGCTCAACTTGCGACACCAGCAGGCCCGTCACGACGACGACGCCCTGGAGGCCCGCATCCAGTCGTTCGAGTTGGCGTTCCGGATGCAGACCGAGGCTGCCGACGCCTTCGACGTCAGCCGCGAGCCGCGGCATATTCGCGAGCTGTACGGCGAAGGGACGCAGGCCCGCCAAATCCTCATCGCGCGGCGGCTGGTGGAGCGGGGCGTGCGCTTCGTCCAGGTGTGGCATGGCGCCGGGCAGCCCTGGGACACGCATGACGATAACGAAGTCCTCCTGCGCAAGCTGGCGGGCCAGTGCGATCAGGCCATCGGCGCGCTGCTCGTCGACTTGAAGCAGCGCGGAATGCTCGATGAAACGCTGGTGATCTGGGGCGGCGAATTCGGTCGCACCCCCGCCGTCGAAATGCCCAAACAAGGCGCCAATCAAGGCAAGATGAACGGCCGCGATCACAACCACTACGGGTTTACCATGTGGATGGCCGGCGGCGGCGTTCGCGGCGGACAGGCCTACGGGGCCACCGACGAGTTCGGCTTCAAAGCAGTCGAGGATCGCGTGCACGTGCACGACCTGCACGCGACGATCCTGCAGCTTCTGGGCTTCGACCACCAGCAGCTCACCTACCGCCACGCGGGACGCGACTTCCGCCTCACCGACGTCCACGGCCGCGTCGTGCGCGAACTGATCGCCTAACAGCCGCGGCTCAACGAGCCGCCGGAGCCGTCGCCAATTGCCGTCCAACTGTGAATGGCCTATCGCGTATAGCTCAGTTCCGTCGCCGTGAGCTGCAGGTCGTCCGTGAGAGATCGCCGCGGCGGGATGCTCAGCTTCTCCAGCTCGCCGTGATAGGCGCGGACCGCTTCCTCGGCGCCAATCTCGTCGTCGGCCACGCGCCGCAATAGCGCCACGAAACTCAGCGGGTGCTCCGCGTCCTTGATCTTGCGGCCGAACAGCGCCGCCCGTGCGCCGTACTTCTTGGCTTCGGCCAAGAGCGCAAAGGCGTCGTAGCTGGTGCCGCTGCTGCCCCCCAGCACGCCGACGATCATGCTCGTATCGTAGGCGACGAGTTCTTCGAGCGCGGCCGGGCCGAAGAAAGGAATTTTCAAGAACTCCGGCCGCCCGCTCGACGGGATGCCCGCCAGCA
Source organism: Pirellulales bacterium (assembly GCA_020847515.1). Taxonomy (GTDB): domain Bacteria; phylum Planctomycetota; class Planctomycetia; order Pirellulales; family Lacipirellulaceae; genus Lacipirellula. The sequence continues at coordinate 8,148 of JADLBW010000027.1, forward strand.
GGCGGCAAACATGGTCGTTTACGAAGGCGGCGCTTTGATTGGCCGGCACGGCGTCCTTCACGTTGGGTGCGAAGACCTCCAAGAAGTAATGAAACCCTCGCCGCTGGGCGTACGCCCGGAACTCGCGCAGCGCCTCGAGCGTGACCAGGTCGCTTTCCAGGCGATTGTTGAACGTCACCGAATAAAGGCCCAGATTCACCACCGGCTCGCTCAGCGACGCACCGCTTGGCGTGACGAATCCCCCCCGCTGCTCCACCGCCTTTCGCAGCTCGCTGAAGCTCCGCTCGCCGCGAAGGTCGCCGAACTGCGCTTCCTCCAGATAGCATGAGGCGAACGGCCGCGACGGCGACTCGTGATACGCGCCGCCGCGGGGCAGCCACACGTCCGTAGAGTCGTTGGCGCGGATCGCCGGCGTCACGTCGCCGCCGTCGAACAATTGCTCTTCATGGGCCAGCACGCTCATCGTCGAGACGGACGCGAGCATAATGTCGATTTCGCCCTGCCGCACTATCTCGCGAATCTGCTCGCGAAATTCGGCCATCGACCGAAAACGCATGGGCCGTCCCTCGCCGGACGCGGCGGGCGGATACGACTGCCCGGGGCTGGCGACGCCCCACGCCATGTCGGCGTCCTTGGCGTCGGCGAGGATGAAATGTCCGCAGTCGAGGTCCTGGCGCAGGGCGGCGAGCTTTTCACCGAGGCGAGGCTTCATCGGGCGGCGCTCGGCAGAGGCAATGACCTGGTCATGAGACGGATGATACTCGCAGCCCGGCCCTGTCGATAGCCTGCGCCAAACAGCTATTGAGAACGGCGCCGCCATGCCTGGCTACCGGCTATCGGCTATCGACCAGGCGGAGACGCCTCATTCTGGCCGCCAGCCGCCAGCCGCCAGCTAATCATCGCCAGGGCCACACACTTGCCGCAGCGCCGCTCGATTCGTGCGCGTCTCATGACGCGACCGCGCTAGGCGAGTATGCCGCTGACAACCTGCGCCTCTTCGACGCCCGTAAGCCGCACGTCGAGCCCTCGGTAGGGGTACGTGAAACGCGCATGGTCAATGCCGAGGCAGTGCAGGATCGTCGCATGCAGGTCGCGAAGATGCACGGGGTTCTCGACGATATTGTAACAGAAGTCGTCGGTCCGGCCGTACTCGACGCCGGCTTTCACGCCGGCGCCTGCCAGCCATACGGTGAAGCACCGGCCATGGTGATCGCGCCCCATGGCGGGACTGTCCAGCGTTCCTTGCGAAAACACCGTGCGGCCGAACTCGGTGAGGAACACCACGAGCGTATCTTCGAGCAGTCCTCGCTGCTTGAGATCCTTGACCAGCGCCGCCGTCGGCTGATCGACGTCGCGGCACTGGTTCGGCAGTTGCCGCTCGATCGCGATATGTTGGTCCCACCCTCGATGAAAGAGCTGCACGAACCGTACGCCGCGCTCCAGCAGTCGCCGCGCTAACAGGCAGTTGGCCGCGTAACTGCCCGGCTTGGCGACTTCGGGACCGTAGCTGGCGAGCGTCGCGGGCGACTCGCCGCTGACGTCGGTAAGCTCCGGCACGGAGGTCTGCATCCGAAATGCCATTTCGTAGGCGTTGATCCGCGCCAGCGTTTCTGGGTCCCCCAGCTCTTGCGCCCGCAGGTGATTCAATCGTGAGAGATCGTCGAGCAGCGCCCGGCGCTGCAGGCGATCGGTTCCCGGCGGGTCTTGCAGATAGAGCACGGGATTGGCGCCCGGACGCAGTCCGACGCCTTGATGCGAGGAGGGCAAAAAGCCGCTGCCCCAGAGTCGGGAGAAGATCGGCTGGCCGGGGTTTTTCCCCGAGCCCTGCGAGACCATCGCGATGAACGTCGGCAGGTTCTCGTTTTCGCTTCCCAGGCCGTAGCTCACCCAGGCGCCCATGCTGGCGTATCCCGGCTGCTGGTTGCCGGTGTTCATGTAGGTGATCGCCGGGTCGTGATTGATAGCCTCCGTGTGCATCGACTTCACGATGCACAACTCATCGGCGATCGTCTGGATATGGGGCAGCCGATCGCTGATCCAGGTCTGCTGCTGGCCGCACAGGCGCCCCGGCCACAGCGGCGCCACGACCGGATAGGCCGACTGCCCGGAAGTCATTCCCGTCAATCGCTGGTTGCCCTTAACCGAAGGGGGAATCTCCTGGCCGTTGAACTTCACCAGCGCCGGCTTGTAGTCGAACAGATCGACGTGCGAAAACCCTTCGGATTGAAACAGGCACAGCACCCGCTTGGCCCGGGGTCGAAAGTGCGGCAGGGCAGGGGGGGCCGCCGCCGAGGCTCCGCTTGCGAGCCGCCCGCCATGGGCCGCCAGCAGCACGCCCGCCGCTGCCCGCCCGATGCCGGATGCCGCGTGGCCTAAGAACGTTCGGCGCGTCAAGCTCTGTGCAAATGCAAGCGTGGGATTCATGGCGGACTAGTTGCAGGTGACAGTTTCGCTCAAGTTCAATAACAGCGCCGCGATTTGCGACCATGCGGCGTGTTCCGCAACCGGCAGCGACGCGTCCCGCGGCGATTCCCCGTTGGCCAGGTACCGCCGGGCGGCCGATTCATCGTTCGCGTACCGCGTGCGCTCGCGCTCGAGGGCGTCGATCAGCACCAGTAGCTCTTCGTCACCCGGCGGGCGGGATAGGCATTCTTCGAACGCCCACGTCAATCGCATGCGGTCGTCGTCCTCATGCTTCAATACGCGCTCCGCAAAAGCTCGCGAGGCTTCGACGAATTGCACGTCGTTCAGCAGCACCAGGGCCTGCAGCGGCGTAATGGTGGACGGGCGTTGAACCACGCACGTTTCGCGGTTCGGGGCGTCGAACGCCGCCATGTTCGGCGGCGGAACCGTGCGCTTCCAATAGGTGTACAGCGATCGGCGATAGAGCTTCTCCCCGTGATCCTGGACGAAGGTCTGGGCCGTCGCCGGCGTGCTGCCGTAGTGGCTGATCTCCCGCCACAAGTCGCCGGGCGAATACGGATTGACGCTCGGGCCGCCGATGCGCTCCACCCACAGACCGCTGGTCTTCAGCGCGGCGTCCCGAATAAACTCGGCCGGCAGGCGGAACCGCGGTCCGCGGGCCAGCAGCCGGTTGTCGGGATCGCCAGCCAGCATGTCTTCGCTGGCCGCGGACGATTGCCGATAGGCGGCCGAGGTCACGATCGAACGCACCAGCCGCTTCACGTCCCATCCATGCTCGATGAAGTCGACGGCAAGCCAGTCGAGCAGCGCAGGATGGGTCGGCCACTCTCCCTGGCGGCCGAAATCAGCGGGCGTGCGGACGATGCCGGCGCCAAACAGCAGTTGCCACACCCGATTCACTGCCACGCGCGCCGTGAGCGGATGCACGGGCGCTGTGATCCATTGGGCTAACCCCAGCCGGTTGGGCGGGGCCCCCTCCGGCGGCGGCGGCAAGAACTCCGGCGTTCCGGCCGTAACTAGCTCCTTCGGCGCCGCATAATTGCCCCGTTCCAGAATATGCGTCTCGCGAGGCTTCTCGGCGACGTCCATCACCATCGTCGGAAACCTCTCGGTGAGCGCACGCACCCGCTCGCCGAGATTGGCCAGCTCGACGCGCAGCGCTGCGTATTCCGGGGCGTGCCATGCGAAGTAGTCGATTAGCCGCTGGCGCTGCTGGTCGGTGCGCTCGCCATCGGGCGATTGAACCAGCGAGATGACGTCTGGCGGCAGCGTGCTTCCGTCGTCGACCCCGGTCAGAGCCTCGAATTCAAACCGGGCGGCGACCAGCGGGCCCCCTTGGCCGAAATTCACCTGGGCGGTGAGGTAAGGGGTCTCGGCGGCGTCGATGGGATCAGCGAACGTAACGGTGATGTGTACGGGGCCCTGATCGGCCGTTTGCGGCGACCAGCCGTTGATCCCGCGGGTATCGAGCACGTTCTCGGGACGATAGTCTTCGCGCCAGGAATTTGCGGTCACCTGACCGACGGCGCGCAGCAGGTTGAGATTCACCTGATCGCCGGGGACGGCTTCGGCGCTGGCTGAGAACGAGGTGACGACGAAGGTTCCTTTGGGCTTGTCGGTCGGCCCGGCGGCTGCCCCGTCGGTCGGCCCGGCGGCTGCCTCTACTGCTGGTCCCGCTTCTGCATTCCCAACCAGGCCGACGGACCCGGAACGATTTCCTTCCACGGGTAGCGTTCCGTAGCCCCAGCCGCCGCCAGGCGCCTCTGGGGTTGGGTGGAAAACGATCCGAATGCCCGTGATCGGCTGGCCGACTTGCGGCAACTCCAGGGAAACGTCGTACGCCACCAGGTCGCCCGCGCCGGCGATCTTAACATACCGGTCGTCTTCGATTTCGAACCCCGCGCCCGCGTTCGGCGTGCTGATGTTGAGCAGCTTGGTCGGGTGCAATTGCAGCTCCCGGCCGCGCTGGCCCAGCAACTGGCTCTCTGCGGAAATCCATGCCTCTACGCTCCCCTCGGGCGGATGCTCCAGCTCTTGTTTAATCGCCTCGATACGGCTGCGCAGCGAAGGGAGCTCGGCGTCGCTGAGGACCGTTTTTGCTGCGACGTAAGGCCGGGGGTTGACGCCTCCGTTACCGTCCAGCCCGATGTCGCTCACGCTGTTGAAGTAGGCGAACAGGCGATAATAATCGCGCTGCGTGACGGGGTCGTATTTGTGGTCGTGACATTGGGCGCAGCCCAGCGTGAGTCCCAGCACGGCTTCGCCGAGCGTCTTTACGCGGTCGGCGTTGTAGTTCGTTAGATTTTCTTCAGCAATGGTGCCCCCCTCGTGGGTCACCATGTTGTTCCGCTGAAAACCGCTGGCGACGAGTTGTGCCTCGGTGCGGTCGGGCAGCAAGTCGCCCGCCAGTTGATCGATGAGGAACTGGTCATACGGCAAGTTGCGATTGAAGGCGTCGATTACCCAATCGCGCCACAGCCACATGTGGCGCCCGCCGTCGATGGAAAAACCGTTGGTATCGGCGTACCGCGCGGCGTCCAGCCAGGCCAGCGCCATTCGCTCGCCGAAATGCGGACTGGCGAGCAGCCGCTCGACAAGCTGCTCGTAAGCGTCGGCGCGCGAGTCGGCGACGAACGCCTCCGCCTCCTCAGCGCTCGGCGGAAGTCCAAGCAGGTCCAACGACAGTCGCCGGATGAGCGTTCTCCGGTCAGCCTCGGGCGACGGATTCAGCCCCTCCGCCTCCAGTCGCGCAAGGACGAATCGATCGATCTCGTTGCGGGGCCACGCACCGTCAACCACTTCGGGCAGGGGCGCCTTCACCGCCGGGATGAATGACCAGTGCTCGGAGTAACCAGCGCCCTGGGCGATCCATCGCCGGATGATTTCCTTCTGCGACGCCGTCAACTCGCGATGCGAATCGAGCGGCGGCATGATCTCCGCTTCATCGGAGCTGGTGATTCGCTGCCAGACGGCGCTGGCTGCCGGGTCGCCCGGAACGATCGCCGCGTAGCCGCCGCGGTCGGCCGTCGCCGATTCCGCCTGATCGAGCCGCAAGTCGCCCTGCCGCGCTGCCTCGTCAAACCCGTGGCACGCGAAGCAGTTCTCAGAAAGGATGGGCCGCACGTCGCGGCCGTAGTCCACCGCCGCCGACGCCGCCTGCAGATGCGCCCAGGCCGACAGTGCGATCGCCAGCACAGTTGCAGCTCGGCCAGCCGGCTTGCTGAAGCAAGAGAAAAGGGAGTTCATAGGGCCAATTATAGACCCATTTGCCCGCAGAACGCCACTTGGCGAAGGTAGGGCCGGCGCCGCTTTGCCACATCGTGGAAGATTACAACCCCGCAATTCGCGCCGGTTCAGAGGGTCTGACCTGACCGGCCGCTGGCAGGTTATAATCATCGTTTCCTTGAGCACTGGGATCGCCACGGGAGTCGTGATGCCGCGAACTTGCCTGCCTCTATCACGCGTTGCGTTAGCTTCGTCGGCGCTGCTACTGGCCGTATGGCTTGGAAGATCGGCGCCGGATACGGCCGCCCATGCGGAAGAAATTGATTCGGTCGAACGCGACTATTCGGCAGACATGCCCCGTTTGCCCGCCGTCGAACCAGCAGCGGCCCTGGAGACGATCGAAACGGAGCCCGGCTTTCGCCTGGAACTGGCCGCGGCGGAGCCCGACGTCGCCGATCCGGTGGCGATGGACTTCGACGAGTATGGCAAGCTGTTCGTCGTCGAAATGCTCGGCTACAGCGAGGACGCCGACGACATGCTGGGCCGCATTCGTCTGCTCGAAGACGCTGATCGCGACGGCCGCTTTGAAAAGAGCACGGTCTACGCTGACGGGCTCGCCTGGCCGACGGCGGCGATCTGCTACGACGGGGGCGTCTTCGTCGGCGCGGCGCCGGAAATCCTCTATTTCAAGGACGACGATCGGGATGGTCGCGCAGACCAGCGGCGAACCGTCTTTACCGGTTTCGGCGCCAGCAACGTGCAGGGACTGTTGAACTCGTTCCGTTGGGGCGTCGACAATCGCATTCACGTGGCCGTCAGCAGTTGCGGCGCCGAACTGCGTCGGGCTGATCAGCCCGACGCCGAGCCACTGGTCCTCCGCGGGCGGAACTTCGCCTTCGATCCGCGCACCCTTGCGTTCGAAGCGACCAGCGGGGCCAGTCAGCATGGCATGTGCTTCGATTCCTGGGGTAATCAGTTCACCTGTTCCAATAGCGATCACATCCAGCAGGTGCTCGTCGAGCAGCACTACTTGGCGCGGAATCCGCTGCTACAGCCTCCCGCGATTCTCAAGAGCATCGCCGTCGAGGGACCCGCTGCCGACGTCTACCGTATCAGCCCCGTGGAGCCGTGGCGCGAAATTCGTACGCGGCTGCGGGCCAAGGGAATCGTGCCTGGCATCGTAGAAGGGGGCGGGCGAGCAGCCGGTTATTTTACTAGCGCGACCGGCGTGACGATCTACACCGGCGACGCCTGGCCGCAAGAGTACCGAGGCAACGCGTTCATCGGCGATGTGGGAAGCAACCTGGTCCATCGCAAGGTCATTGAGCGCGATCCGGCTGCAATTCCGCTCACGGCGCGGCGGGCGACGCCGCAGCGGGAGTTTTTGGCCTCCCGCGACACCTGGTTCCGCCCGGTGCAGTTTGCTAATGGGCCGGACGGCAATCTGTACATCCTCGACATGTATCGGGAGGTGATCGAACACCCGGCCAGCTTGCCGCCCGTCTTGAAAAAACACCTTGATCTTACCAGCGGCCGGGACCGCGGCCGCATCTATCGGGTGGAAACCGCTGCGGCGACCGCCGCCCAGCGACGCGGCATGTTCACACGGGCGATGCCCGCCGCCGCGACCGGCGCTGAATTGGTCCGGATGCTCGCCCATCCCAACGGCTGGCATCGGACGACAGCCGCGCGGCTGTTGTATGAACGGCGCGATGCCGAGCTTGCGGAGCCGCTTAAGCAGCTTGCCGCGTCCGGCTCGTCAGCAGAGGCGAAGATCCTGGCCCTGTATGCACTGGCCAGCCTGGACGAACTGCAGGAGGGCCTTCTCGTAACGGCCATGGCCGATGCCGCCGCCGAGGTGCGTCGACATGCAGTACGCCTGGCGGGCGAACGGTTAACTGACCGGCAAGGCGGCCAGCAACGTTCGGTCCTCGCGGAGGCCGTGCTAAAATCAGCTCAGGACGACGATCTACGCGTTCGCTATCAGGCCGCGCTGGTGTTGGGCGACTATCCCGGCGACGAGCGCCTGGCGGCGCTTGCCGAGATTGCCCGTCGCGACGCCCATGAGCCGTATCTGGCAGCCGCGGTGCTCAGTTCGCTCAACCAGGGGGGCGAGCAGGTGCTCAGCGAGCTGCTAAGCGACCGCGAGTTTGCAGACACGGCACACGGCCGAGCCTTTCTCGGCGAGTTGGCGCGACAAATCGGCGTCCGCGGCGACGAGCGAGAATTGCAGGCTGTCAGCCGGCGCATAACCGGCGAAGGCAGCAGCGATCCAGGCGTCGCCGAAGCAGTGATTCGCGCCGTGTTGAGCGGCGCGGGGGCGAACCAAGTCGCCGTGCGGGCGGCGATGGCCTCGGCCAGCGGCGCACAAACCGAAAAGATTGCCGCGCGGTTGTTTCATGTAGCGACCGGACGGGCCGTCGATGAGAAGTTGGCGCTGAATGATCGCCTCCGGGCGATCGACCTGCTTCCGCTAGGCACGTTCGAGGAAGCCGCGCCGATGCTGACCGATCTTTTAGCGGCTCGCCAGCCGCCAGAGATTCAAGCGGCGGCATTGGCCGCGATGGGGCAGTTTGGCAGGGCAGAACTCGCCGAGCCGGTTTTAGAGTCGCTGCCAGGCATGAGCCCCAGCTTACGGATGCAAGCCGCTGAGCTGCTGATTTCGCGCAGCGATACGGCGGGGCGGCTGCTGGCGGCGGTAGGCGACGGGCGGCTCTCGCCGCGGGACCTCGATCCGTCGACAATTCAAAAGCTGAAGACGCACCCCGATCTAACGGTGAGCGCCGAGGCCCGCCGCCTGCTCGATTCCGCCGCGCCGAGGCGGGCCGACGTCGTGGAGGCCCATCGCGACGCGCTTGAGCTGACAGGCAACGCCGAGCGCGGCTGCGAACTGTTTCGCAAGAACTGCGCGATCTGCCATCGCCGCGACGGTTTTGGCACCGAAGTCGGCGCCGATCTGGCCACCGTCGTCACCCGCACGCCTGAGGCCCTGTTGATCAGCATTCTCGATCCCAATCGCGAAGTCGATCCCAAATACATGCAGTACAGCGTCCTGACGGTCGACGGCCTGGCGAAGAGCGGCATCATCGCCGCCGAGACGGCCGCCAGCGTCACGCTCCGCCGCGAAGAAAACGCGACCGAGACCATCCCGCGGGCCGACATCGAAGAACTTCGCTCGACCGGCATGACGCTGATGCCCGAAGGGTTCGAAAAGGTGCTGGATCGGCAGGCGCTGGCGGACCTCATCGCATATCTGCGCAGCGATCCGGCGTCCAAGTAAGCAGGTTTCGGCAATGGCGCTCGTTGGCGCCGTCTTCCTCAGCCACATATGAACAAAGAGATTGTCGCTATGGACCAGGCACTCATGCGTCGAACCCATATGCCGGCAATCGCGTCGCTCGCGTTGGTCGCCGTGGCGCTGGTCGCGTCAGCGCAGGGCAGGGCACATGCGGCCAAATCGGCGAGCCTCGAAATCGCGACGTTCAACATCGACGCCACGCCGCCCATGGGCGCCCCGCTATGCGACGCGCTGTGCCAACCGGCGGCCGCGGTGGACGACCCCCTCTCCTGCCGCGGCGTGGTGCTGCTTCCCGGCGGACAACAGCCCATCGTGCTCATTTCGCTCGACTGGGTCGGCATCGGCAATGAAGGCCAAGACGCCTGGAAAGCAGCGATCGCCGCGGCGGCCGGCACGACCGTCGATCGAGTCGCGGTTCACGCCATCCATCAGCACGACGCCCCGGGATGCGATTTCGCCGCCGACCGAATCGCCGCCCAGTATGGTCTGGGGGGCCGGTTATTCAACGTCGCCTTCGCCCGCGAAACGATTGAGCGGGCAGCCGCGGCCGTTCGAGAGGCGATTCGATCGCCGCAGCGGGTAACCCACGTCGGCGCCGGCCGTGGGAAGGTGGAAAAGGTCGCCTCGACCCGCCGCTGTCTGGGGCCCGACGGCAAAGTAAAATGGGTTCGCTTCACGGCGTGCCGAGATCCTGAGGCGATTGCCTATCCCGAAGGAAGGATTGACCCCTGCGCGAGGGCGGTCGGCTTCTTTCAAGATGACCGCCCGCTGGCCGTCCTCACCTACTACGCCACGCACCCCCAGAGCTACTACTGCAAAGGGCGCGTCAGCGCTGACTTTCCGGGCATGGCCCGCGCTCAGCGCGAGCGTGAACTGCCCGGGCCGCTGCACATGCACTTCAACGGCGCCGGCGGCAACGTCGGCGCGGGGAAGTACAACGACGGCTCGCCCGAGATGCGTCCGGTGCTCGCCGGCCGTCTTGCCGCCGGCATGAAAGCCGCGTGGGACGACATGGAAAAGCTTCCCCTCGCCGACGAGCGCATCGACTGGGCCACGACCGACGTCTCGTTGCCGCCGGGCAAACATCTCGACGAAAGCGCCTTGGCGGCAGTTCTCGAGAACGACCAGACCCCCGTCGGCGACCGGCTGCGGGCGGCCCGTCATCTCGCCTTTCTACGTCGCTGCCAGGCCGGAGGTACGGTCACCCTCAGCAGGCTGCGCATCGGGAAGGTCGACCTGTTGCATCTGCCGGGCGAGCTTTTCGTCGAATACCAGCTTGCCGCTGAGGCCCTGAGGCCCAGTTCCATCGTGTGCGTCGCTGCTTATGGCGACTACGGACCGGGGTATATCGGGCTGCACGATTCCTACGCCCAGGGCGGTTATGAAACCAGCGAGCCGGCCTCCCGCGTCGCGCCGAGCGTTGAGGGCGTCTTGATGCGGGGCATTGAGAAGCTGATGGAATAACTCAGCGCCGGCGGCGGTTCCCGCCCTGCCTGCCCGGCTGGTCTCGCGGCGGCGTCGTCATAACAGGCCTTCCAGTTCCTGCATTGCGTAAACGTCCCGCTCACGGCCGGTGGCGGCAAAGACGGCCTGCAAATTGTGCAGCATCCGCAGCAGCCATTGCCGGGGCGTGGCGCGGGTGAGCATCTCGCGCTGTGGCTCAAGCGAGCGGCCGGTCGCCTGGCCGATGCGCTCGAAAACCTCGTTGGTCGACAGCAGCCCGCCGCCAAAAAACGGGTCGACGTACATCGATTGCCCCGTGTGCCCGTCCGTCAATTCGACCTCCGCCAGAAAATGCCCAGGGGCGTTAATTCCGTGAACCCTCAGGCCTAGTCCGGCCGCTACGCGACAGTAGACGAGCGTCAAGCTGATCGGCAGGCCGCGGCGGCGCTGCAGTACGGCCGGCAGATAGCTGTTGAGCGGATTGTAATAGTCCTCTGCGTCCCCTTTGAATTCGAGGACGTCGAACAGCACGTCGTGCAGGTGTGCTAGCAGCGCCTCCTGCGAACGGCAGCGCAGCCGGCCGTGTACGGCGCGCACCACGTTGCCGATGACCTTGTCGCCGAATTGCGGATCGGCCTCGGGAAGTTCATGGAGCGAAATCGCCCAGGCGGCACGGAACAGCCCGTCCGGCGATTCGATCCGGGGCAATTCGGCCGCGAAGGCTCGATAGGCTGAGGCACGGCAATAGGCTGGTTCAGCGGCGTCCATAACTTCATGATGGCGTTGGACGGCGCAGGCGTCCAATCGCCGAGCCGCCGGTACAATTTCGCGCGGCCCTCCGCCTGGCGGCTGGCGGCTGAAGGCTCGCGGCTGAAGGCTGGCGGCAGAAAAAAAAGTAATGCTCCCTCTCCCCCCGGGTCATGCAAAAGCTGACATGCGCCCTTTACTTGCGTCGCTGTTCCGTTCCCGTTGCACACCGTCGCGAATTTGGTACGATGACGGTCTCTCGCAAGCAGGTCAGGCTCCGGCAGTCCGGCCGGAGCGGACGTTTTCTTGTCGGCGCGCCGGCGGCTCGCTCGCCAAAGAGTCCCCTTCTCGCGAGGGTCTCTTACAGAGTAACGTATAAACCACGCAACTCTACGCTGGGGGCCGTTGCGGCCGGTCAGCGAGAGGGCGTTGTGGCATTGAGTTCGTTGAAGAGTCTCGCCAAGGTGCTGGTTCGTTAGTTTTCAGCGGATTGTAGCTGACATGCTGGAGTTCCTCCTCATCGCGATGACGCTGATCAAGGCGATCGCTGCTGGCGTATGCCGAGCGGCGAGCGCTGCGGTCAGCCACGCGCGGCGAGGCGCCAGCATGTTGCGGCAGGCATGTGGAGCGCACAGCTTCTGCTACCGGGCAGTGCCCGGAACGAGCGGCTGCTATGAGGTTGCAGTCGCCCTGGTTCCGGTTCGGCAGACAGCAGGGCCGCCGAAGTTGCCTGACCGTCAGTCAGGCGGCTGCCGTCTCGATCCGCGCTGACGCGCCGTCCATGTCGCGCGAATAATGGTTGTCGCCCTTGCATCGGCGGGGCGCAACCGGGGCTTCGGCCCGCCTCTTCGGCGGATTTTCTGCCGCGACTGCAGCGCATCTTGGCTGCAGGAGGTCGTCCGGCTCGGCCTGCGCCTTTTCGTTGTCGTCCGTTGCTTCCCGGCGATGCATCGTATGGAAGGATGTGGCGCGCACATGTTGTTACCGGAAATGACCGCTGGATTCGGCAGATTCCTGCTTGTTGGAGACGTGCCGGAAGGCGTCGTAGCGGCCATTACCGTCGTCGCAGCCCTGCTGGGCTTCGGCGTCGTAAAGCTGCTCGATTATTTGCGGAAGCGAGACGCCGACAAGGAGGCCGCCCAGATCATCGAGCGGGCGGAAATCGAAGCGACGGCCCGCCGCAAGGAGGCTGCCGTAGAAGCCCGGGAAATGGCCCTGCAGGAGAAGGCTCGGCTTGAAAAGGAGAATGAAGAGGTCCGTCGCGAGCTGCATGAACGCGAGCGCAAGCTCGACAAGACCGAGGACCTGCTCCAGTCCCGCACCGAGCAACTCAATAAGCAGGAGAAAATGGTTGAAAGCAACCAGCGGCGACTGGTCGAGAAACTCGAAGACGCCAACCGCCGCCAGACAGAACTGGACGACCTGCTTGATCTCGAACGGCAGACGATGCACCAGCTCAGCGGCCTCAGCCGCGAGGAGGCCGAAGCGAGGCTGCTGGGCCGGCTGGAGAAGGAGCTCGTGCGCGAGCAGGGCGCCCTCATTCAAAAATACGAGCGGGAAGCCGTTGAAAAGACGCAAATCCGCGCCAAGGAAATGCTGATCACGGCCGTGCAGCGATTCGCCGCCGCTCATACCGCCGAGGCGACCACCAGCACGGTCGACATTCCCAGCGACGAGATGAAAGGCCGCATCATCGGCCGCGAGGGTCGCAATATTCGCACGTTGGAGAAGGCGACGGGGGTCGACGTGATCATCGACGACACGCCTGGCGTAGTGATCGTCAGCGCGTTCGACCCGGTCCGCCGTGAAATCGCCCGCATCTCGCTCAACAAGCTGATTGCCGACGGCCGGATTCACCCCTCGCGGATCGAGGAGATTGTCGCCGAAACCGAAAAAGAGATCGAAGGCGAAATCCGCCGCTACGGAGACGAGGCGCTGCAGGAGGCCCAGGTGTTCGGCGTCCACCAGCGGGTGATTGAGCTCTTGGGCCGACTGCGCTATCGCACCAGTTACAGCCAGAACGTGCTGCGGCACTCGATCGAGGTGGCGTTCATCGCCGGCATGCTGGCCGAAGAAATGGGCATGGACGGCGAACTGGCCCGCCGCGCCGGCCTGCTCCACGATATCGGCAAGGCGGCTGATCACGAAATGGAAGGCGGCCACCCAAAAATCGGCGCCGACCTGCTCAAGCGATTCGGCGAAGGCGCCGAAGTGGTGCACGCGGCCCTGGGACACCATGACGACATTCGTGCCGAGATGCCCTACACCGTCTTGGTGGCGGCAGCCGACGCCTGCAGCGCTTCTCGACCTGGCGCACGCCGCGAAACGCTCGATCGCTACATCAAGCGGATGCAAGAGTTGGAGACAATCGCCACCAGTTTTGGCGGCATCCAGCAGGCCTTCGCCATTCAGGCGGGCCGCGAGGTGCGAGTGATTGCCAGCGCCCGCGATACCACGGACGAATCAGCCGCCAAAATCTGCCGCGACATCGCCCGAGCCTTCGAGGAGCAACTCACCTATCCCGGAGAGATCAAAGTGACGCTCATTCGCGAGACGAGAATCACCGAGACGGCGCGATAGCCCCCCGTGGGCGGGCGTCTCCGACGCTCGCATCAATTACTTACCGCTCCGCATTGACAGATGCCTGCGTGCAGCTAACGGGGCGCCGCCGTCACCTTGCGAGTTGCGAACAAACTCGCCCACATGCTCCAAATTGCAACTCCATGCGACTGCTCTTCATCGGCGATATCGTAGGCAAGCCCGGGCGCGACGTCGTTCGCCGCTCGGTTCCCTGGTTGATCGCCGAGAAGAAGCTCGACCTGGTCATTGCCAACGCCGAGAATGCCGCCGGGGGCTCGGGGCTGACGCCGCAAATCTACCGCGAGTTGGTGGCTGCCGGCGTCGACGCCGTCACGCTGGGCGATCACATCTACCGCCGCCGCGAGATTCTGCCCATCCTCGAGCGCGAGGAGAATATCGTCCGGCCCGCCAATCTGCCCGCCGAAGCTATTGGCCGCACCTGGGCCGCCGTCAAGGCTCGCGACGGCAGCCTCGTCGGAGTCGCCAGCCTGCTGGGACAGCTCTTCATGCAGCCGATGGATAGCCCCTTCACCGCCGCCGATAAACTCCTGGCCGCCATGCCGTCGGACGTTCGCGTGCGGCTGGTCGATTTCCATGCCGAAGCCACCGGCGAAATGCAGCTCCTAGGCCGTTACCTCGACGGGCGGGTTTCGGCCGTGCTGGGCACCCATACGCACGTGCCGACCGCCGATGAATGCATCTTTCCCGGCGGTACGGCCTTTCAATGCGACGTCGGCATGACCGGACCGTTTGAGAGCGTCATCGGCCGGCGGATCGACCGCGTCCTGCAAACCCGGCTCACGGCCCACCCGGCCGCGTTCGACGTGGCCAGCGACGACGTACGGCTCTGCGGCAGCATTGTGGACGTCGATGGCGAAACGGGTCGCGCGCTGGCCATCGAGCGCCTTTGCGTTCGCGAGGCGGACCTGCCGCCGCTCTAGGGCGCCAGCACGCCGCTGCTGCTACGGGCGTACGGTCCAGAGGGCGCTGACGACTAATGCCGAAGACAGCGCCTGAGCGGGCGCAAAATCGGCGCTCCTCCTCGCCCCTATTCGCCCCGTGGTTTGGCCGCGGTTCGTCTTGTGAGGCCTGCCGCTAGTTGCTAACCTCCCCGCCGCTTGGACGGCGGCGCCCGCTGCGCGCAGCGCCGTCGCCCAACGGCGTCGCCGCGGCCGGCCGCTGTGGCGCGCACCTCTTTGCAGTTTGGCGAGGGACTAAGCATGAACCGGCGTTGCCAACATCTCAGCTCCTGGGCTCTCGTGGGCTGCATCGCGCTGGGATGCGCGGCGTCGACCGGGTGCATTGGCAGCATCATTGCCACCGGCATTTACTTCTGGCATGGCGGCAACGTCGTGCCGGCCGAGTGCGAGGCCTTGGAGAACGAGCGGGTCGTCGTCCTCTGCCGGCCACCCGCCTCCTACGAATATCGCAACGCCGGCGCCGCTCGGGCGATCGGCTCGCGCGTCAGTACGATGCTCGAGGCGAACGTCAAGGGCGTCGACGTCGTCAGCCCCAAGGAAGTCGACAACTGGGTCGACGAGCAGGACTGGGACAACTTCAAGGACCTCGGCCGCTCTGTCAAGGCGACGCGCATCGTCTATATCGAGCTCGACGATTTCGACTTGTACAAAGGCAAAACGCTCTATCAGGGCACGGCCGACGTGTCGATCTCCGTCTACGACATGGAGGACCGCGGCAAGCTCGTCTGGGAGCGGCGCCTGGGCCAGGTCCTTTATCCGAAGAACAGCGGCATCCCCGCCGCCGACAAGCCGGCGCCCGTCTTCGAGCGGGAGTTTGTGGCGATGCTCGCGCGGCAGATCGCCGAGCACTTCTACAAACACGATCCCAATGCCATGTTCGCGCTCGATGCGCTGGCCAATCAGTAGCGTGTATAGGGTCGGGATGCTGTTGACACTGGCGGCATTCATGGCGCTGACCAGCGTACAGTGTCAAAAGCATCCCGACCCTGGCCGTTGCACGGGGTCGGGATTCTTTTGCGACTGGAGGCTCTGTGCTGCTGACAGACTCGCCGACTCGCCAGTCGCAAAAGCATCCCGACCCCTCAGCCCACTGCCATCGGCGTCACAGCGGCGGAGGATCGCGTCGCGGGGGTCCCTGCGGCGCCGCCTCAGGCCGCGGAGGGCGATTCGCTCCAGCCTCCTGGCGCGGCGGAATGTTCGTGTAGTCTTCCTCCCACCGCCAGCCCAGCGGCGTCGAAAGCTCGCGCTCGGCCAGCATCGCCCATGGCGTTCCGGCATGATCGTGCACTACTCGCTCCAAGTACGTTCGCGCCTTCGCGGCCGCCTTCTCCACGGCGGTGGCGGAAAAATGCTCGTCAGGATGTAGCACCCAGGTGTTGTTCTTCGGGTCCTTGAAGGCCTTTCCCTGCTTGGCCTCGGCCAACATGATGTTGTAGCCGTCGGTGCGAACCTTGACGGCCAGAGCCCGGCCGAGGGCCAGATCGTAGCCGGCCTGCCAGCGCGGCTCCTTGAGTCGCGCGCGGTCCTCTTCGCCTGCCAGCAGCGTCTGGCAGATCAAGTCGATCTTCGGCTGGAGTATTGCCGCCGATCGCTGCGCCAGCGACAGCGCCTGGGCCAATTCCGCTTCATCGCGTTTCGGGAACCGCAGCCGCACGTCTTCC
This sequence comes from Pirellulales bacterium, assembly GCA_020847515.1. Lineage (GTDB taxonomy): Bacteria > Planctomycetota > Planctomycetia > Pirellulales > Lacipirellulaceae > Lacipirellula. Next base: position 24,506 of record JADLBW010000027.1, read on the forward strand.
ATGGGCGACGTCCAGGTCATTTCGGCCGCCTGAATGAGCGCGCCGCGCGCCGCATTCGTCTGTATCAACCGCAGGTACTCCGCGGTCGATACGTAATCCGGCTGATAACGCCGCATCGCGTCCGGGTCGAAAAAGGCCGTGAAGTGCGCGGCCAGTTTGCTGGTTTCCTCGCCGCTGATCCGCCGGCCGACCGCCCGATTCGGGTGCACCGCGAAGTACAGTCCGCCCGTTTCGTAGCATAGCCGCGTCAGGGCGTACGGCCCGAACCCCGAATCGAGCAGCTCCTCTTCGTCGCCGCGCCCGGCGAAGCGGAGCTTGAGTAATTCCGGCATCACCGACTCCGGCCCCAGCGTCACGGGAACCCATTGCGGGCGCTGATCGAACTTGGGGTCCGGGTCGATCCACTTGACGTATGCCGTCTGCCGGCCGAATGGCGCCGGTCGACCGACGACGTACACCGGCATCGCCAGCTTGCGGCAGGTACTTATCGCATCGTCGGCGGCCGCCGCGTCGTCTCCTGCTTCGTCGGTGAACACGATGATCATCACGTGCCGCTTGCCGTTACTCGCCGATCGGTAGCCGCGAAACCGCTCGGCGACCATCGCCACGGCCTGGAAGACGTTTTCCTGGCCGGTTTCGTCGTCGTCGATCGATTGCACCGCTTGCTCGATCTGATCGATACGATCGGTCGGCTCGGAAGTGAGCATGCGGGGCTGAGCCCCGAATCCAACTACCGCGGTGAGCAACGGCTTATCTTTGTGCCGGCGAAATGCAGGGTTGTCGGCCGCTTCGATGACCCCCAGTTCTTCGTAAACCCGCCGAAACCGCTTGAGGATACTCGCTCGCTCGTCGTGCAGACTGCCCGATTGGTCGAACAGCCATACCACCAGCGTCGGCCGCTGCTCGAGCGAGGCCAGGATTTCGTGGGTCAGGCGATCGATGGCCCCCTCAGCGCCGGCGGCGTCGACAGCCCCGGCGCCCTGCACGTTAATCGCAGGCGTTAGTTCGGGCCCGTGAGAAATTTCGGTGTCGAGTTCGACGGCGGGCCGCTCGGCCGCATCGGCCAAAAACTCGGCCTCTAGAGCGACCAGCGATCGTTCACTGAGCTCCGCCGCAGCCGCCAAGGCGCCGTCGGCGCCCCCGGCGGCCAGGGCGCCGATTTCCTCTGCGGCCAGATCGCTGGAGACGAACTGCTGCGTCAGCGCCTCGAATTCCGGCAGCTCCGGCGTCGGCAGCGACAGCGAGACTGGCGCCGAACCCGTTGGCAGCGCCATGGTCGCCGCTGTGAGGACGGCCAGAGCCAGAAGGTGAACCAGCAGACTGAGCCCCCACGCTGCCGCTTCCCCGTCGATCAACGGCAGCGCAGGCCCCGAGCGCGGACCAGCTTCGGCGGCGTTTTCGGCTGCAGTCGACATGTATCGGTACGGCTGACGAGGGGCCAACAGCATTATTCTGGTCCATCGGCCCTGGGTGAGCAAGGAAACGGCGTCTCCCTCCCACGCCCGGCGAAGACGTATGCCGCGCCATGAAACGCCCGTCGTAGCGACTAGCTCGCGAACCGTCGTGAAAGACCCGCCTTGGGCGGCTATCATGGTTCCATACAGCCGCTGTCTGCTGAGCACGGCGCCGTGCGGCCCTCTGAAATCTCATGTAGTGGAGCGTGCCATGGAACTTGCCTATCGTCTTGCGCGCCGAGCTGTGGCGGCGACCGCGTTCGCCGCCGGGCTGCTGGCGTGCTTTGCCGGCGGCTATGCCCAAGAGGGCGCCGGGCGAGTTCCGCCGCCGCAGGCCTTGTCGTTAACCACCAAGGACGGAGTGCAACTGCGGATCACCTACTACGCCAGTAACGCCGGCGTGCAGGCCGTCCCGGTGGTCATGTTGCACGACTATAACGAAACCCGCGCGGTGTTCGACCCTTTGGCCCGCGCCCTGCAGAATCCGTCGGCGGACGAGGCAGGCCCATCCCAAGTCGCCTCACGGGCCGTGGTAACGGTCGATCTCCGCGGACATGGCGATAGTAAGACCGGCGTCAGCCCCGGCGCGGGGGCGATCGAGCTCGACGCGTCTCGGTTTGAGTCCGGGGATTTCCAGGCCATGGTGCAATTAGACATGGAGGCGGTGCGGGCGTTTCTGCTGGAACAGAACGACGCCGGCATGCTCAATCTCAATTCGCTCTGCTTGGTCGGCAGCGGCATGGGGGCCAATGTCGCGGTGCTGTTCGCCGCCAACGATTGGGCCATGCCGCCGCTCGCCGTGCGTAAGCAGGGCCAGGACGTCAAAGCGCTGGTGCTGCTTTCCCCGCGATGGCGCGAACGCGGGCTGTTCCTGCGCGATGCGTTCGCCTTTCCGCCGGTGCAGCGCAATATCTCCATCATGCTCGCCTATGGCCGGCAGGAGCGTTCGGTCGCCGACGATTGCCGCAACATGGTGCGCATTCTCGAAAAATACCATCCGCCGGTCCCGGCCGATCAGGCGCAGACTAGTCAGTCGCTGTTCGTGTACGCGACCGATACCAACCTTCAAGGCACTAAGCTGCTAACGAGCCGCGCATTTGGCATGGGTCAAAAAATCGTCAATTTCATCGAGGCGCGATTAGGCCGCAATCAGTACCCCTACCTGCAGCGGAAGGCGAATTGACTGCGGTGAATGCCGCCAAAGTTATCTGCTGCTTATCGCGCGGTCTTTTCGACCGCCGGGATGCGAAGTTCAGTCCCGATCGGCAGCAAGTGCGGGTTCGTGAGCACATCGCGGTTCAAGTCGAATAACTCCAGCGCACGGCTCTCGTCCCCGAGGTACCGCTTCGCCAGGCGGTCGAGCCGATCTCCCTCGTGGACCACGTGTATTCGCGCGGCGGACTTTTCTGCAACGGTCGCATGGAATGAATCGGGGGCGGCGGCTGTAGAAAGGATGGCCGCGTCGGATGCCATGCTTCCGCGAATCGACAAATCCGCTGGCCGACCCGTAACGGTTCGGGGGGCAGAAATCTCAAACGCCTTGGCGGTGAAAACGTCCCTCGCATCACCTTGTCTAACGGCTGGCGATACGCGCGGCACGGCGGCGACATTCGCATGCGGCGCGCTGGGCGCTATTTCGCTGTGGCCTGCTAGCGACGCGTTACGCAGCCGAAGCGGCCAGGCCAATCCCAGGCCGATCACGAGAACCGCGCCGGCGGCAGCAAGTTTTCGGCAGCGCAGTCCCACACGGAACCTCCGAAGCAAGCGGCCCAACTAGCGCGCAGCAATGCGCGGCGAGGGCCCTTCATCTGCTTCGGCGCGCCGCCCAGCGGACTTGCGGCAGCGATTCGTCAGCCCCTAGTGTTTGTTCGCGATCCCAACTTCGCCAAACCGCTACACAGCTTACGCGCGCGATAATTTGCGGCACTCGCGCCGATAGGACTTCCCCGCTCCTGGCAAGGCAGCCGCTGGCCATGGCCTTTCGGCTGCGGCTACCCGTTAGGCGCCTTTGGGGCTGATCGCCCCTAGCGATTGCATATTGCCCTTTGACGGAGGGGTCGGGGCCAAGTGCCCTTCGAATCGCTCCACCAACCACATTAGCACCGGATTGGCAATGAAGATCGTGCTGTAGCAGCCGGCGACAAAGCCCACCAGCAACGCAAAGGCGAAGGCGTGGATCCCCTCGCCCCCAAAGATATACAGCACCACCGTACTGGTGAGCGTGGTGAACGAGGTCAGGATCGTCCGCGCCAGCGTCTGGTTGACCGCCAGGTTTATCATCTCACGGGTCAGCCGGGGGCTCTTGCCCTTGATCTCGCGGATGCGGTCGAAGATGACGATCGTGTCGTTTAGCGAGTAACCGATGATCGTCAGAAACGCGGCGACCAGCACCAAATTGATTTGGAACTTGTCGATCATCAGCGCCGACGCCAAGGGCGGTACGTACTCGACCAGGTAGGAGGACATGGCCACGAAGCCCAACGCCACCAGCACGTCGTGGATCAGAGCGACCACGGCGGCAATGCCATAAAAAACGCCGTGGAATCGGAACCACACGTAGGCAATGATGCCGATGAGGCACAAAATGATGGCTGCCGTAGCGTCGGCCGCCATTCGGCCGGCGACGCGTCCGCCAATCTTATTGGACAGCGGAAACACGGGCTTGGCGTTCGTGGTTGACTGCAGCGAGTTGAAGGCCTGCTGGGCCTCGGCGAGGGGCAGCGACAGCTTGACGTCCCAATCTTCGTAGGAGTGCGCACTACCCTCGCGGTAAAGGGGATTCGAGAGCTGAAACGTCGCGTCGGCGTGGCCGGTCTGCGACAGCGCGTCGGTGAGCAGTTGCGTCAGCGTGTCGAAACTGACGCCCGAGCTCTCGCCCGAATCGCCGATCACGGCGAACTTGATGTGGGCCGACGTGCCCCCGGCGAAAACGCCGGCGGATTCGTCAGGCGGCGCCGTGGCCGCGCTACTCGCAGGCGCCGCCCCCTCTGCAGTCGAAGGCTGCTGGGCCGGCGGCGTCTCGCTGGCCGGGGAGGCCGGCTGAGTCTCGGCAGCGGGCGGTTCTACCGTAGCGTCGACGCCTGGCGCTGCTGCATCTTCCTCCGTCGAGGCGGCGCCCGACGCGTCGCCAGACGGTTCCTCCGCCGCAGGCTGATCCTGCAAAAGGGCGGCGTAGGACAGCGGCGCGATGCCCGCCAGCAGCCAATTCGATTGGCGGAGCGCTTCGAGGCCAGTGGCGCCGGCCGAGGCGGCGCCGGCCGGTATAGGCGCTACGTTTTGGATATCGACGCGGTAGGTCTGCAGCTTGTCCCCAAGAGCCTCGGCGATGATCCGCTCGACGGCGACTACGTCGTCATTGATCGTCGTCACCGTAAATCGCTTGCCCGTCACTTCGCGGCCGGCAGCCGCGTCTAGGGCTACCAGCGAAAGGTTCTGGTCGTTCAACTCGCTCTGTTGAAGCGCCTCGTAGACGTCGGCATAGGGGGTCTCTTCCCGCAGCACCATCGTAATGGAACTGCCGCCGGTAAAGTCGATGTCGAGCATGTCCCGACCGCGGACAAAAGCGAACGCCAGTCCAATGCCGATCACCACCAGCGACGCGCCGATCCATACATGGCGCCAACCCAGAAAATCGAAATGGGTCTCTGGGACGAATTCCCTCATCGACACCTTCGTCAGCCAGCGACGTCGCTCCGCGAGGTCAAAGACGATGCGCGTCAGGAACACCGCCGTATACACGCTCATCGCGATGCCCAGAACGAGCGTGATGCCGAAGCCCTTCACGCTGTCCGGGGCGATCTTGTAGATCACGATGCCGGTAATCAGGTTGGTGACGTTCGAGTCAATGATCGCGGTCGACGCGCGATTGAAGCCGTTGCGGATCGCCATGCGGAGCGCGGCGCCGCGTTTGAGCTCCTCACGAATTCGCTCGTAGATCAGCACGTTGGCGTCCACCGACATGCCGACGGTGAGCACCAGGCCCGCCAGCCCCGGCAGCGTAAAGGCGGCCTTGATCAGCACCATGCTGCCGACGATAAGCAGCATGTTGCACGCCAGCCCAAGGCAGGCGATGATGCCGGCCCACTTGTAGTAAAACACCATGAACGCCGCGACCAGCGCCAGCGAGATCTTCAGCGCGAGTGTGCCCCGCTCGATGGTGAGCTGACCCAGCGTCGGGCTGATTTGGGCCCGGCTGATCGGCGTCTTGTTAAGCGACGCAGGCAGGCTGCCGGCGTTCAAAATGCCGACCAGGAAGTTGACTTCCTCTTCGTTGTCGAGCCCCTCGATAATCCCCTGATCGGAGATTATCGCGTTGAGATACGGCGCCGAAAGGAGCCGATTGTCCAGCAGAATGCCGAGATTATATTTCTCCCCCGACGGGTTCGGCTGGTGGGCGGAGGTCAACTGGCGGAACCGAACCGCTCCTTGATCGTTAAATACGAAGCTGACCGCCGGCCTGCCCATTTCATCGTTAGAGGGCGCCGCGGAGCGGAGGTACTCGCCCGTCACGTTCTGCGGGTCGTTGGTCATGACCAGCGCTTGGGGGGGCCGATCGCCCGATTGCCGCACCACCAGGCCCATCGACTCCGCCCGCTGAACGTCGCCAAATTGCCGCTCGTCGTATTCCACCCAGCGGGCAATCTCTTGCCAACGGCCAGTCGCATCGTTCTTGATGCGGACCACGTTTTGATTCGGAGGCAATTCGCGAGCCAGCGAGATCGCCGTTTGATGCTTGGCGAACCGCGGCGAGGCGGTGATCCGGAATTCCAGCACGCCGGCCGTGTAGATGCGGCGCTCGATCGCGGCCAGTTCCTGCTCGTCGGCCTTGGGAATAATGATCTCGATTTGTCCTTCGCCGAACTTCTTGATCGACACCTCCTTCGTGCCCGAAGGGTCGACGCGCTCGGTCAGCGCCTTGATCAAGGCCGCCATCCGCTCGTCGGAATTGCCGCGCGATCTGCCGGCGCTCGCTTGCTTCTGGTCGGCGTCGGCGGCGGCCTGGCCGGTATCCTGGTCGCCGCCCCCGGCCTGGGCCTGGTCGCCGCC
>JADLBW010000028.1 GCA_020847515.1 Pirellulales bacterium
AGACGGCGACGCTGAAGTTGAACCCGAACAGCCACTGGAACAACACGCCGCCGGCCAGGGCGCCGGGGACCGCCAGTCCCATGACCATGAGGGTGTCCATGAAGTCATGGTAGGTGACGTACAGGATCAGGAAGATCAGTACGATGACCAGCGGGAACAGGATCGAGAGGGTTCGCCGGGCGCGGACCTGATGCTCGAACTGCCCGCTCCACTGGAGGTACATTCCGGCGGGCAGCTTGACCTGGTCGGCGACGGCCCGCTGGGCCTCCTCGACAAAGCCGACGATGTCTCTGTCGCGGACGTTCAGTTGCACGTAGGCGCGAAGCAGCCCGTTCTCGCTCTTGATCATCGACGGGCCCTCGACGATCCGCACGTCGGCGACCGATGCCAGCGGAACCTGCTGCGGCGGGGCGTCGTCGCTTCCCGCCGCCTGGGTGGCGGAGCCGCTGACGAGCAGTTGCTTCACCGACTCCTCGTCGAGGCGGAAGTCGCGGGCATAGCGAATGCGGACGGGAAATCGCTGGCGCCCTTCGACGGTGGCGGTGACGGGCAATCCGCCCAAGGCCACTTCGACGACCTCTTGGATGTCGCCCACGTTCACGCCGTAGCGGGCAGCCTGCTGGCGGTCGACGTCGATTTCCAGATATCCTTCGCCGACGATCTGATCGGGGAAGACGTCGACCGCGCCGCGAACGCCTTTGACGACCTGGGCCACTTCCTCGGCGACGGTTTGAATCTGGTTGAGATCGTCGCCGTAGACCTTGACGCCGATCATGGTCCGTACGCCCGTAGCTAGCATGTCGACGCGATTGATGATCGGCTGCGTCCAGATATTGCCCCAACCGGGCATTTGGGCGACGGCGTCCAGCTCCTTGACCAGGCCTTCTTTGCTTTTCCGCCAGAGGAATAGCTCCTGTGCGAACGGCTGTTCGACCTGGCGGCGGAAGGCCCCCAGCTTGTCGGCGGAGACGTCGGCGGCTTTCCAGAAGCCCCTTTCGCGGGCCAGCTTCTTGAGCTGGTCGACGGCCTGTCCGGTGTAAGCCGCTCCGGCTGCGTCGGCGAGCTCCCAGTTCAGGGTCTTTACGCGGTCGGTCCAGGCGTGGTCGTAGGTTCGCTCCAGATGATCGAGCACCTGCGTAACGAACGTAGCACGCCTTCCGCCGAGGAACTCTTGGAGGTCGGCGGCGAACTCGCTGAGGGCCGAGCGGCGAAGCACCAGAAGGTCGACCCCGGCTGGGGCGGCGTTTCGTTCGACGAGCCGTGCGGCTGCTTCCTGAACGAGTTTCGTGGTCGTCACCAGGTCGGGCCCTGTGGAGAGTAGTTCGCCATAGTGCGGGCTCAACTCGCCGACGAGGCCATCCACTTCGTCGGCCGACAGCTCGCGCTGCAGGCGTCCCGTGCTCTTAAGCTGGGCGATCGTTCGCTCGAGCGCGGCCCGTGAGAGAGCGGGCCCCAGGTCCTTCTGGAATTGCCGATAGCGATCGATGGCGGTGAGGCGCATGTGCTCGTCGAACTTCCCCAGGGCGTGCATCGTGGCGTCGTTGATCAAGCCGGGGCGAGCGTCGGCGGGGACCTGAACCCAGGCGGCCCGCTCCATGGCGGCCAGGACGGCGGCGGATTGCGCCAGGGCGTCGTCGTAGTTCAGCTCGCGCTTGGGCCAGTAATCGGGCGGCAGCAGATTGATGACGGTCTCGACCATGTCGGGCGGCGCGGGATCGGTCGGCGTCTCCGCGCGACCGGCCTTTCCGACTACCTGATGCACTTCGGGGAACTGCCGTAACAATGCGTCGCGGGCCTTCAGGTCGTCGGCCACCTGGGTGATGCTGGCCCGCGGGATGGTCACGGGCATGTCGAGGATCGACCCTTCATCGAGCGGGGGCATGAACTCGCGGCCGAGCCGCGACATGGTGCGGTCGGCAACGAACAGAATGAGCAGCAGGCTCGCGACCATGGCGGCTCGCCCCAGGAGGCGGCGGCGACCGAGCAGCCAGCAGAGCGCGAATGCCGCCCCGGGGGCGAAGGCGGCGAAGGCCAGCGGCGAGACATGGAACTGCGGCCCGCCCTGTTGAAGGTCGAGTTGGAGCCCGTCGCGGGGCAACAAGCAGGCGAGCGCGACGAGGGCCACGGTCCCGACCGTTGCAACCAGCGGCCAGTACCGTCGGAAGGCCTCCTCTTCCTTTTGGACGGCGATGACCGCCGCCAGGATGCCGCCGGCGGCCATGAAGCGCAACAGGCCCCAGAAGAAGCCTTCGCCGGTAATCGCTGGAATGAGGCCTACCGACAGGATCGCCGCCGTCGTCCAGACGATCGGCCAGGGGTGATCGATCAGGAAGTTGAGCACGGGGCGGTAGATCTCGATCACCCGGCGGATCAGCCAGTTGTCGGTTTCAGCGCGGAGCCGACCGCGCACCAGCAGCGGAATCACGGCGGGGACGAGCGTGACGGCCAGGAGCGACACGCCGATGAACGCGAAGGTCTTGGTGTAGGCCAAGGGGTGGAACATCCGCCCTTCCATGCCGCCCAGGGCGAAGACCGGAAGAAAGCTGATGATCATGATCAGGAGGGAGAAGAAGACCGGCCGGCCGACCATCTGCAGCGCCGGGACAAGCAGCTCGCGGGTGTCTCCGCTAACGGGCTGACTTCCGAATCGCCGATGCAGCGTATGGGCCGCCTGATCGACCATGACAATCGCCGCGTCGACGAGCACGCCGATCGAGATGGCGATGCCCGAGAGCGACATGATGTTCGAGGGAATATGGAAGGCCCGCATCAGGATGAACGACACGACCACGGTCATCGGCAGCACGAGGCAAATGATCAGCGCGCTGCGCAGGTGTCGCATCACGTAGATGATGGCGATGCTGGCGACGGCGATTTCCTCGATCAGCGTTTCGCTGACGGTGTCGATCGCGCTTTCAATGAGGCGGGTGCGATCGTAGAACGGCACGATCCGCACGCCCGCGGGCAGGCCGGGCTGCAGTTGGGCGATTTTGTCTTTGACGGCCTGGGTAACTTCGAGCGGGTTTTCGTCGTAGCGCATGAGGACGACGCCGCCCACGGCTTCGTTGCCGTCCTTTTCGAGGCTGGTCCGGCGAGCGGCCGAGCCGTACTGCACGGTCGCCACGTTCGAGACGTAGACCGGCGTACCGCCGGAGCGCTTCAGCACGATGTTCTCGACGTCGCGCAGGGACTGGATCCAGCCGACGCTGCGGACGAGGAACTCGCTGCCGCCCTTCTGGACGACGCGCCCGCCCACGGCGGAGTTGCTTTTGGCGACGGCGGAGTACAATTCGCCGAGCGTCACGTTGTAGGCCCGCAGCCTGGCGGGATCGACGTCGATCTGGTACTCGATCGGGTAGCCGCCGACCGAGGCGACCTCCGCCACGCCGGGCACGCTGTAGAGCTGGTAGCGCACGAACCAATCCTGGATGGCCCGCAGCCGGCCGAGGTCGTAACCCTCTCCTTCGACGACGTACCAGAAGATCTGACCCAGGGCGGTGGCGTCGGGGGCCAGGTAGGGCTTCACGCCGGCGGGTAGAAAGGTCTCGGCGATGGAGAGCCGCTCCAGGACCCGCTGCCTGGCGAAATAGAAGTCGATGCCGTCGTCGAAGATGATGTTGATCATCGCGAAGCCGAACTCGCTCGTCGCGCGAATCGCCTTCACGCCGGCCAGGCCCTGCAGGTTGACCGACAGGGGATAGGCGACCTGATCTTCGACTTCGCGCGGGCTGCGACCCATCCAGTCGGCAAATACGATGACCTGGTTCTCAGAGAGATCGGGGATCGCGTCGACGGGGGTGCGGTACATGGCGTACACGCCCCAGCCGGCGACGATCAGCGCAGCGGCAATCACGATGACCGGATTGCGGATCGAATAGGCGATGATTTTTTCGATCATGGCTGAGGTCGGCGGCGGCTTAGTGCTGATGGACTGCGGCCGGCGGCTGTGCGGGGGTTGCGGCAGCGTCCGGGGCCTTGTTCGTCGATCGCGTGGCCAGCTTGGCGAGGGTCTGCTCGGCGTTCTGTGCGGCCTGGCGCTCGCAACCCTTACAGCAGAGGAACACCGGTTGGCCCTGGAGCGTGATCTTCGCCGGCACGCCCATCGAGCCGAGCGGCTCCTGGGTGACGGGGCACATCACTTGGGCGAGGGCCAGTTCACGGTCCGCCGCCGAAAGCTTATCGAGTTGCTTAAGGTGGGCGGCGGAGAGGGACCCCGGACCGTCGGTCGAGGATCGCTGGCTCGCAACGGTTGCCGATGCGGCGCTTGCCGTTTCCTCGTCGCCGTGACCGCTGGCGCCGAAGTAGGCCGACGCCGCGGCGGGGTTAAGCCGCGTCTCGGCGTCCAAGAGGAAGGCCCCTGCCGCGGCGACGCGATCTCCCGGCGCCAGTCCCCGCAGCACCGGATAATAGCCGCCGCTGCGCGGGCCCAGTTCGACGCTAACGGCTTCGAACATGCCGGGAGAGCGCTCGACATACACGACCTGCTGCTTACCGGTGTCGATCACGGCCTGTTCGGGCACGCTGAGCACGGCGTCTTCCGGCGGCGGCGCCAGGCGGGCCAGGTACTGTTGGGGACTGTCTTTCAGCGGCAGTTCGCAGTTGGCGCAGCAGAGGAAGACCTGTTGATCGTTGATCGACACCTTCAGCGGATCTCCCATGCTGCCCAGCGCGAGGCCCGTCACTGGGCAGAACCTCTGCGCCGCGATCAGTGCGTCGTCCGTGAGGGAAGCGGGCTTGGCGCGGGCTGCGGCGATCTGCGACCGGAACGGCTCGGTGCGGCTAAGGGGCATGCGGACCTGTACGGCGGCGAACATGCCGGGCCGCAGCAGCAGTTGTGAATTGTCGAGCGTTACGCGGACGCGATTGGTGCGGGTGTCGTCGTTGAGTTGCGGATAGACCTGCGAGATGCGGCCAGCGAACGCGCGATTCGGCAGGGCCTCGATCGCGGCCTCGACCTCCTGGCCTTCGTGGAGGAACGGCAGATCGCGTTCATACACGTCGGCTTCGATCCAGACGGTCGATAGATCCGCCACCTTGAACAGCAGCGAGCCGGCTTCGATCGAGGCGCCCTCGACGATTTGCTTTTCGATCACCTGGCCTGCCTGGGGCGAGCGGATGAGCAGCCGGGCGCTGGAGCCGCCCGATGCAAGGATTTCATCGATCTCGGCGTCGTCGACGCCGAGCAGCCGAAGGCGCTGGCGGGAACTGGCGACGAGGTCGGTGCGGCGGTGCTTCTTCGCCAGCAATAGCTCTTGCGCGGCGCTGTAGAGTTCCGGGCTGTAGATCTCGGCGAGCGGCTGGCCTGCGGCGACGTGGTCGAACGTCTTATCGACGTGGAGGACCTCGACATAGCCGGCCACGCGGCTGACGATTTCCGCCTGCTTCGA
>JADLBW010000029.1 GCA_020847515.1 Pirellulales bacterium
ACTGTAAGCCGATGTGATCGCGCTAAAGGCAAGATTCGCGAGAAAACCTGGCTTGGATGTTCTAGATCGATCTCTATTCCCAGCTTCTCGACGAGCGAGATGAACTTCTCGGAATCGGACGACGTGATACGGCCGCGCCTTTCCGCCATGGCCAGGGCATTCGCTACTTCCAAGAAGCAATGTGGGGGCACAATTGCAGTTGCTTGTTCAAGCTGAACTTGAAGACGAACAGTAGCTTCAGTCTGTTCGTCCTTGAAGCACCATGCGGGCGCAATGGAAGGATCGATGACTACGGCGTCGCTCATCGACGGCCTTCGTTGATCAAGTCCTTGATCGACAGACCATCGAGAGTGTTCTGCGCTAAGAGCTTGCGCATTGCTTCAAACGCTGCCCGGCGCTCTTCAGGGGCGGACGTCCGAGGCACTGGAATCAGCTTCGCCACAGCAGCGCCGGCCCGCGTAATGGTGATTTCCTCGCCGTGTTCTAGGCGTCCTAATATTTCAGCGAATCGCCCAGAAATATCGACAGCGGAAATAGTGGAAGACGTCTTCGCCAGCGGTTCCTGCGCGGGGCCTATGACCAGTCTAAGTCGGTCGACTGTGCAGTCAAGCAATCGCCTACCGCACTTGCCCGGCGATAATCGACGCATTGTGGCCGCCGAAGCCGAAGCTGTTGCTCATGACCGCTTTGATCGATCGCTGTTGCGGCTCGTTGGGCGTGTAATTGAGATCGCACGCCGGGTCGGGCTCGTGGAGATTGATCGTGGGGGGCGCCACCTGGTCCCGCAGCGCCAGCAGGCTGAGCACCAGTTCCACCCCGCCGCTGGCGCCCAGCAAATGCCCCAGTTGGCTCTTGGTGCTGGAAACGTTCACTTTGTAGGCCTGCTTTTCGAACACCCGCTTCACGGCAATGGTTTCCGCTTTATCGCCCAGCGGGGTGCTGGTGCCATGGGCGTTGATGTAGTCGATCGTCGCGGGGTCAAGCCTCGCGTCGCGCAGCGCAGCGCTCATGGCGCGGGCGGCGCCCGTCCCTTGATCATCCGGCTGCGTGATATGCCCGGCGTCGGCGCTGGCGCCATAGCCCCATATCTCGCCGTAAATCCTCGCGCCGCGGGCCTTGGCATGCTCCAGTTCTTCAAAGACGAGAATCCCGGCGCCCTCGGACAGCACGAAGCCGTCGCGCCCGGCGTCGAACGGCCGGCTGGCGCGCTGCGGGTCGTCGTTCCGCTCCGATAGGGCCTTCATGTTCGCAAACCCGCTGACGCCGATGGGAGTCATCGCCGCCTCGGCGCCGCCGGTGAGCATCACGTCGGCGTCGCCATACTGGATCGCCTTGAAGGCGTCGCCCATGGCGTTGGTGGCGCTGGCGCAGGCCGTCGCGACCGCATAGTTGGGGCCGCGAAGCCCGAAGCGAATGGAGAGGTGCCCGCTGGCGGCGTTGAGCATCAGCTTGGGAATCGTAAAGGCGCTGACGCGGTCCGGCCCTTTGAGGATCAGGCGCCGCTCTTGCTCTTCGATTTCATTGAGCCCGCCGATCCCCGAACCGATGATGGCTCCGCACAGGTACGGGTCTTCGCGGCTGAAATCGATTCCGGCGTCGCTCACCGCGTCGATGCCGGCGACCAGCGCGAACTGCGTGAATCGATCGACCCGCTTGGCCTCCTTGCCGTCGATGTAGCCTTCCGTCGACCAGTCGTGGATGTCGCCGCCGAACTTGACCTTGTAGTCCGACGTGTCAAACGCCCTCAACTCATGGATGCCGCTCTGGCCGGCAAGCACGCGCTGCCATAAGTCCTCGACTTTGCAGCTCAGGGAGGTGACGGCGCCTAAACCGGTAACGACAACGCGGCGTTTCATCGCTTCATAAACGGGCTAAGGTACAGTTTGACGGCGGCCCCCCGTCCGGAGGCAAAGCTGCACAGATCGAGGGCTGCGGCCGCTGGATCAAGGCGTGCTTGTCTCGCATCAGCGGGCGGGCAAGCGGCCTGGCTCTGCACGCTCCCTACGCTGGCCAGGCACGCCGACGCCGCACCAGGAAGCAGCCGCCGGGCGTGCGCGTCGGAGGGACAGCGCGCATGCGGCGCGGGCCATGCCGGCCCGTGCGCCGCCGAGCCCGATCTAACTACGGCTGTTTTGTTCGATGAAGGCCACGGCCTGGCCAACGGTCTGAATCTTCTCCGCCGCGTCGTCCGGGATGTTGATGTCAAATTCTTCTTCGAGTTCCATCACCAGTTCGACCGTGTCCAGGGAGTCGGCTCCCAGGTCGTTTACGAACGACGTTTCCGGGGTGATTTTATCCTTATCGACGCCGAGTTGCTCGGCGACGATGTCGGTGACGCGTTCCATGATCGAGGCCACGCTAGAGTCCCTCCGAATGCCAGGATTGTATTGTTTGTTTAGCGGCTCGGGACGAGAAGCGTTACTTTCCAAAGGCCGCCGGCAGGGCCGGACGACCGCGGTCTCGCACACAAAGCCTTGATTTGGAAGATGATGAACCGCCCAACCGCCGCCAAGTCCCGGCCGCGGAAGCCGTTTAAGATAGAGCGGTCCTGCGAAGGAGGTCAAGATATACCGGGTGCGCTGCGGGCTGTCTAGGTCGCCTGAACCCGCACCGGCGCCCCGGATAGCCGGTGCGGGGAAGTGCGGCAGAGCCAACCCGGCAGAGCCGGCCCAGGGGTATGTGTAGCAGTACGCCAGCTAAGGCGACTGACCAGGACGGCCACCCGGCGGGTACGGACCAGCCCGCTTATCCCGAAGGAATCAAAATCCTCCAGCCCGGGGTTGGTCGCGCAGCGGCCTACCCTGCGATCTATCTCGCATCGGACCATCCGGCTACGCCGTCATGCCGCCGTCGACGGTCAGGACCTGGCCGGTGATGTAATTGGCCGAGTCGCTGGCCAGAAACAGCACCGCGTCGGCGATCTCTTCAGCTTCGCCGATTCGCTGCATCGGGATTCGCTTTTTCACCTCGTCGATGATCGCCGGGCCGAGGGCCTCAGCCATATCCGTGGCGATGAAGCCGGGGCAAATGGCGTTGACGGTCACCTTGCGCTTGGCCAGTTCGCGGGCGACGGTCTGGGTGAAGCCAATGATGCCGGCCTTCGACGCGGAATAATTGGACTGACCGGGGTTCCCCATCAGGCCCGAGACGCTCGACATGTTGATAATGCGACCCGAACGCTGGCGCATCATCACCTTCGCGGCGGCGCGGGTGAACAGGAACACCGAGCGGAGGTTGGCGGCGATCACCTGGTCCCAGTCGTCGTCGCTCATCACCGGCAGGAGGGTGTCCTTGGTGATGCCGGCGTTGTTCACGACAATATCGATCCGGCCCTCCGCGGCGACGACGGCGTCGAGCGTCGACTGCACGGCGGCCGAGTCGACGACGTCGCACAGGTGGACCGACGCCTTGCCGCCGGCGGCCTCGATGGCGCCAGCGGTCTCCTTGAGCTTCTCCTCGTTTCGCGCGACGCACGCGACCGTCGCGCCGGCCCTCCCCAGCGCCAGGGCGATCGCCCGGCCAATGCCCCGCGAGGCCCCGGTGACGAGCGCCACGTGTCCGGAAAGATCTACCTGAATCCGTCGAGAGGGACCGTCAGCCATCATGTTCCTCAGTTAACGAGCTTGGTTCTATTCATCTCTCGCAGAGGCGCGGAAACGCAGAGCAGACGCCCGTGGCAGATTGGATTGGATAACGATCGCTTTTTCCGTGATTTCTCTGGGCCTCCGTGCCTCAATGAGAGATTCCTCGGACTTGGATATGCTGCAACTAAGCTGCGATGTTTTCGCAGGGGAATTTGCGGTCGATGCGTTTGAGCAGGCCGGCGAGCACCCGCCCCGGGCCGATTTCAAAGCAGCGTTCGACCCCGTGGACCATGATCAGCCGTCGCATCGTTTCTTCCCACAGTACGGGGCTGACGAGTTGGCGGACGAGCAACTGGCGGATTTCCGCCGGGTCGGCGTGGGGCTCGGCGTCGACGTTCGACAGGACTGGGATTCGCGGCGGCTTGATCTCGGCATTGGCTACGGCGGTCGAAAGCCGCTCGTAGGCAGGCTGCATGATCGGCGTGTGGAACGCGCCGGCGACCGACAGCGAAATCACCTTCATGGCGCCGGCCGCCTCGGCCAGCCCCTTGACGCGTGCACAGGCCCCTTTGGCGCCGGAGACGACGATGTTGCCCGGGCACAGCAGGTTGGCCACCTGCAGCACTTCGCCCTGACGGGCCTCGTCGCAGAGGCCTTCGATCTGCTCGCGGTCCAGGCCGAGAATGCTGACCATGCCGCTGGGCGTAGCGTCGGACGCGGCTTGCATGGCGAGCCCGCGCTCGCGGACAAGCCGCAGGCCGGTGTCGAAGTCCATGCCGCCGGCGAACACAAGCGCCGTGTACTCGCCCAGGCTGAGCCCGGCCGCGGCGACCGCCTCGGCAATCGCCCCGGGCTGCTCGCCCTTGAGCTTTTCCAGGGCGGCCAGGCTGCAGACAAACAGCGCGGGCTGGCTATGCTCGGTGGCGTCCAGCTGCTCCGCGGGGCCTTCACGGCAGAGCTTGAGCAGGTCGTAGCCGAGAATTTCGTTAGCGCGGGCGAATAACTCTCTGGCGGCCGGGACCGATTCGGCCAGCGCCGTGCCCATGCCGACGGACTGGGCGCCTTGGCCGGGGAATAGAAAGGCGGTCTTCATCTGGCTGTAGTCTGCAGGCTTCAGGCTGTAGGACGGACAATGCAGCGCAACCCTACCGACCACGGCCTGCGGCCTTCCCGCCACTTACTCCTCCGTCTCCACCATCGTGCGGCCCATGTACTGGCCGCAGTTCGGGCAGACTACGTGCGAAGGCTGTGGCGTACCGCACTTGGGGCACGACTGGAGCTGTTTGGGCTTCATCGCATGGTGGGAACGACGCTTGCCCGTGCGAGAATTGGAATGCTTGCGCTTGGGGACTGCCATGGCGAAAAACAGTAGCTAGGGATGGCGGGCGAAGGTCGCACGGCCCCACAAGAGCAACGTTGCTGCCCTGGATCGCCATGCGATACCGGAACCGCGAGCTGCTGCGGACCCGGCAAACATCGGTTCTGCTAAATGCGTCTATTCCTAGCCGCCGCCCCAGGAGGAGGCCGGCGGAATTGGGCGAATCACCCAGATTATCGGGCCGGGTCGGCACGGTCAATGGCCGCTTGTCGAACGTTGGGCAGCCGATTGACGCAGGCGGTTTTTCGAGCCCGGCGTTGGAGGCGAGCCTTGATGGAGCCGATAGGGCTCTGCAGCCGGCGGACGACTCCCAAGTGGTGCAAATCCTCCTCCAACACGCCGCGCACCCTGGGGCTCTGCCCAGGAAAAGAACTCGTGGGCCCTGTTCGGCACAAAATAGTCGCTGACTGCCAGGACGGTAAACCCCGAGCAACGGTATACTGCCCGACCAGGTCGATATCGTAACGTTGAAACGAGCCGCTCAAGCCTATGGCCGCTGCAATTGCCGACGGGCCGGCGTCTGCCGAGCGCAACTGGTACATCACCCAGCGGTGGCAGCAGTACGAAGGCGAGGCGCGGGCCAACCTGTTGCGAATCGCGGCTGTGGGCGTCTTCTACCTATTGCATCTGTGGAATTATGCCGCCAGCCAGGGGCGGCTGCCGACGTGGGCGCCGGGGCAGCTCAGCGAGCCGGGATCGATCAGCGGACGCTTCCATCTGATGGCCACGCTGCTGGCGCTCGCCTGGGGATTGGGCGCCGCGACGATCCATCTGTGCCTGCGGAACCAGGTATTTCCGCGATGGATATCGTCGGCTTCGACGCTGCTCGACCTCGTATTGCTGACCAGCGTGCTGCTGATGGCCGACGGGCCGCGGAGCCCGCTAGTGGTAGGGTACTTTTTGGTTATTTCGCTGGCGGCGCTGCGGTTCAGCCTGAGGACCGTGCAGCTAGCGACCGTTGGTTCGCTGATCGGCTACGTCTGCGTGCTGGGCATGGCGAAGTGGCCGTCGACCTTCGGCCGAGCGGCCGACGCGGACCTGCGGGTTTCGCGATATGAGCAGCTCGTGATGGTGGCCGCGATGGCGCTGGCCGGCGTCTTTATCGGCCAGGCGCTGCGGCGGTTTGAGCGGTTGGCCAGGCAGTTTTCTCAGGACGCGGGGCGGCCATGGAAGAGCAGCCCGTAAAGCCGCCGGCGAAGGAATGGGACATTCGGTGCCCGCATTGCGGAGCCGAATTGCAGGAAGTGGCCCGGCGCTGCTGGAATTGCGGCGCCGACATCCCGGCGCAGGGTTTTGACGATTCCGAATATCGAGCGTCGACCGTCGAGCCAGAGGCGGTCGAAGGGATTAGCATTTCGCTGGTGGTGGCCCTGGCGTTTATGATACCGCTGATCCTGCTGGCGTGGGCCGCATATGCGGTGTTGTCGCCGGTGTTGCAGTTGTTGTTCTGAGCCGTTTGTATTGCAGCGTCGGCGCCGGGCATAGTCCTGGCAAGCGCCCGGCGGTCGACGTTGTCAGCGGCGGAGCTTGTTCCGGCGCCGGCCGACTGGCGACGTAAAAGCCAAAGCGGTACGCGCCTTCCGTTAACGCAGGTCGCGAGTATGAGTGACGCCCTCACGGTCAGTGCGACGCCGCTCACCTGCCCGGCCTGCGGGGCGGAGCAGGCGGCCGGCCGCACAGCGTGCTGGTTATGCCAGGCGCCGTTATTCGGCGCCGGCGGCGGCGCCGAAGAAAGGCCGGCTGCGCCCCATGCCGCGGCGCATGCGGCCTATTCGTTTTCCATCAGCACGATGCTGATTATCACGACGCTCGTGGCGGTCTGTTCTGGATTGTTGGCGAGCTATCCGGGCCTTGGCGTCCTGGTGAGCATTTTGTTGGTACCGGTGCTGGTGCGGACCGCGAAGGTCGTGAGGCGTCGCGAGGCGGCGGGGGCACAGGTGCCGGTGGGCCAAAAGATCGCCTTAGGCGCCACGTCGTTTGCCGCGACAATTGTCATTGCGACGGTGGTGGGTTTCGCGACCTTTTGCTGCTTCTGCGCGACGTGCGCGGCGATATTCGGCCTCGGCAGCAATGAACCCGAATTCTTGGGCATCGCGCTGGCCGCGTCGCTGCTGGCCGCGGTTTCCATCCTCCTCAGCGTCCTGCTGTTTCGCTGGTCCCGCCGGCGCTATCTGCGAGATATTGAGACGCCGGCCGAAACGGAAAATAGGAACTAAGGATCGGAGAAGACGTCGGCGGAGGCGATCGCGGAAATTACAGACTGTAGTGCCGCGGAGCTTAGGACCGAAGGACCAAACAGTTCTTTTCCTTGCGACGATTTTGAATTGAAACCGTTTGTGTCGTTGTACTTCCATCGCAATGCGAGCTGACGATGTCCCTGGAATTTCGCGACTATACCTTCCTCGGCGCTACCCAAAGCCTGTGTCCGGCCTGCTTGCGGCTCGTGCCGGCGAAGATCATCGAGCGCGGCGGACGGATCTATTTTCGCAAACGCTGCCCCGAGCACGGGCCGCGCGAGGACTTTGTTTGCTCCGATGCGAACTGGTGGGACCGCACCGACTACAGCCTGCCGGGAAAGACGCCGCGCCGTTTTGGCGTTGAACCCGTGCTGGGCTGCCCCTACGACTGCGGGCTCTGCACCGAACATGAGCAGCACACCTGCATTGGGCTGCTGGAGATCAACTCGGCCTGCAACCTGGAGTGCCCGATGTGCTTTGCCAGTAGCGGGCCGGGCGGAAGGCATCTCTCCTTCGAGGAATGCCGGCGGGCCATCGACCGACTGGTGGAGGTCGAAGGGCAGCCGGAGATTCTGCAGATTTCAGGGGGCGAGCCGACAATCCACCCGCAGCTACTGGACGTCTGGCGGCATGCCTGCGATCAGCCGATCGACATCGTGATGATCAATACCAACGGCGTACGGTTGGCCAATGACCGGGCGCTGGTGGAGCAACTTGCCGAGCGCCGACGTCGCACGGAGATATATCTGCAGTTTGACGGCTTTGCAGACGATGGTTGCCGCACATTGCGCGGCGAACCGCTGGTCGAGACGAAGCTGCGGGCTATTGAGCGGCTGGGCGAAGCGGGCCTGCGCACGACGCTCGTGTGTACGGTGCAGCCCGGCGTCAACGTGCATGAATTGGGGCGGATTGTGCAGTTCGGCGTCGAGCGGCCCTGGATCACGGGGGTGAGCTTTCAGCCGGCGGCGTATGTGGGAAGGCACGTATTGCCGGATGCCTTGGAGCGACGGGTCACCTTTCCGGACGTCATTCGGGGGATTTGCGAGCAAAGCCGCGGGGGTCGGGACGTTTCTACGACTGGCGATTCGTCGATGCAGGCTAACCTTCCAGTCGCGGGAATGTCTCGTCCCAGTCTGGCGGACGCTGCCCTGGCTTCTCGCACGGTTGGGGAGGCATGCGCCTGGCTGCCCACCGATTTTTCGCCGCTGCCCTGTGCTCACCCCAACGCGCACACGCTGGCCTACGCCTACCGCAAGGCCGGGCAGTGCTTGCCGTTGGCGCGGTTCGTCGATCTCGTCAATCACCTCGATCTCCTCTCCGGGCGAATTACGTTCGACCGCCAGCGCGCTCGCAAGCTCATTGCCGACTACCTTTCGCGCCTGGCCTGCGGCGGCGATTGCGGCTGCGGCACGGTTTCACTTGGCGCTTCGCAAGAAGCGTACCCTGGCCGCTCAACGAGCGGCCGGAGCGACCCATCGAGCACCGACAATGGCGCGATCGGCTCGTCGCCCCGGCCGCTCGTTGAGCCGCGGCTAGGGTCGCGGCAGAACGCTGCCGCCGACCGGTCGCTTGCCGAGGAGTTCTTTCAACGGGCGCTCCTGGAGGACCTTGCGCCGGAGGACGTGTTCCGCATCACCACCACGAGCTTCATGGACGCCTACAACTTCGATGTGCGGCAGGAGATGAAAGCGTGCGTTCACTTCGTCCTGCCGACGGGCCATATTGTGCCCTTTTCGGCGTACAACATCCTCTATCGCCCGGGGCATGTGGCGCTGCCGCCGCTGGCCGGCGGAGACGCCCTCAGGGGCAGGGTGGAAGTCGCCGGCGGCGAAGCCGTAATGGCGTGACGACCAGAAACAGTTCCGTCTGTGTGACGAGACGCAGCAATCTGCTGGCGATTCGCGAATTGGCAATCCCGTCGTGAACCCTGCCTACACGCTCATCATGATGGCTGCGATCGGCGTCGGCTTCTGGCTGGGGCGGCGGACGCAATCTGGGCTGCCGCTGTCGCGGCGCGAGAAGCTGGCCGTCGGGGCGGGCGGCTTTTGCGGCGCCATGCTGGGGGCCAAGCTCCCATTTGTGCTGGCCGATTGGAACGGGCTGTTTAGCGGCGCCGCCTGGTTCTCGGACGGCAAAACGATTCTGTTCGGCCTCGTCGGCGGGTATGCGGGCGTCGAAGTCGTCAAATGGGCGCTGGAAATCCGCGTGAAAACGGGCGACTCCTTCGCCGTGCCGGTCGCCGCGGCCGTCGGCGTCGGCCGGCTGGCCTGCTTTGTCGGCGGATGTTGCTACGGCACGCCGACAGCTTTGCCCTGGGGAGTCGTTTTTCGCAACGTCGATTCGTTGCCGCGGCACCCCACGCAGCTTTACGAGGCGGCGTTCCATTTCGCGATGGCTTGCCTGCTGTGGGAGCTGCAGCGGCGCGGGTTGTTCCGCGGGCAGTTGATCAAGTTGTATATCATCGCCTATCTGGCGTATCGGTTTGGCACGGAGTTCATCCGCCCCGAGGTCCGCCTGTGGCACGGCCTGACGGGATACCAATGGGCCTGCGTGCTGCTGATCGGCGCGTTTGCCGCGCTCTGGCGACGCGACCGGCGACGACTTGCCCCGGCATGAGATCGGGGCGAGGCATTTTCTGGCGCTGATAGCGGTCTCGAACGGAAGACCGCCTCCAGGAGCCGAGTGAAATCGGCGGCGCAGACGCCTCCGTCAAACGTGCCAGATCATCAGCCCGCTGCTACTGAGAGAACAGCGGCAACGTCCCGTCGCCGCGATCGCCCGCATGTCGGCGTTCGTCCGGCGGCTGCACCCCCAAGTGTTCGTAGCCGGCGGCGGTGAGTTTGCGTCCCCGCGGCGTGCGGACCACCAGCGCCGCCCGCAGCAGAAACGGTTCTACTTCGTCGGTGAGCGTATCCACCGCCGTATTGAGCGTGTGAGCCACCGCCTCGACGCCGACGGGCCCGCCGTGGAACACCCGCATGATGGTTTCCAGGTATTTGCGATCCTGGCCGTCGAGACCGAGCGGATCGACGCCGAGCATCGACAGCGCCGCCTCGGCGACCGGCAATGTGGCCTGGCCTTGGGCCTTGGTCGTGGCGTAGTCCCGGACCCAGCGAAGGCGGTTGTTGGCGATGCGCGGCGTGCCGCGGCTGCAGACGGCGATCTTCTGGGCGGCGTCGTCGGCCAGTTCCACCCGCAACTTGCGGGCGTTGCGGCGGATGATCTCGGTCAACTCCGCGTGCGAGTAGAAATCCAAATGCTCGCGGACCTGAAATCGGTCGCGGAGCGGCGCCGACAGGAGCCCGGTCCGCGTCGTTGCGCCGATGATGGTAAAGGGTCGAAGCTGCATGTTCACCGTGCGGGCGCTCACGCCTTCGCCCAGCGTAATGTCGATGCGGAAATCCTCCATCGCCGGGTACATGAATTCCTCGACGGCCTTCGGCAGGCGATGGATCTCGTCGATGAACAGCACCGAGCCTTCTTCGGCGTTGGTGAGGTACGGCAACAGGTCCTTGGGAGCGGCCAGGGCGGCGCCGCTGGCGATCTGCAGCGGCACATTGAGCGCCCGCGGGATGCATGTGGCGAAGGTCGTCTTACCGAGTCCCGGGGGCCCGTCGAGCAGGATGTGGCCCAGCGGTTCGCTACGAATCTTCGCCGCGTCGACGGCAATCTTCAGCCGCTCGTAAACGGACCGTTGCCCGACCATTTCTTCCATTCGCTGCGGGCGCAGCGCCGAGTCGTCTTCGCGCGCCAGCGGCTGGTAGCGGTCCGGCAGTCTGGCATCGAACTGCTGGTCGTCGTCGCCGGAGAGGATCGGTTCGCGGGGCATTGATAGCTATGACGGGCGTGCGGCTGCCGCCGGTAATTCTGAACACTTGTATGCTATGGGTGAGCGCACTATACCAGACGTCCGGCGGCGTCGGGAGACGCTTTTGGGCGTTCCGCAAGGCCGCCGGTGATTGCGCAGCCGGTGATTGCGCCGCCGCTACGTGAGCCTGGCCAGCGACGCCGCTGTAGAGAGGCGACGCTGCCAGTTTAGATGCGGGCGCCGCAGGCGCTCGCCCATAGGCGATGACCTGCCGACACTACCTGCAGACGAAGACCCGAAGTCCCGCATTTCTGTGGCGGATGGTGATAGGCCTGTTGATCGCGGGCGTGATCATCGGCCTGGCCGTCGACTTCGCCGTGCCTGCGTGGATTGGCCCGCAGGCAGGCCTGTTCGCAGACAAGTCGCCGGACGATCCGCTTGAGGGGCCGCCCCACGTGCTCGAACAGCTTGCTGATCGGGGCCGCTGGTCCGAACTGTGGATGGCTATTCCGGGGCGAATATTGGATCGCTGGCGGCATCCCGGCGTTACGGGCCTGGCGGTGCTGACCGGCCTTTGCTGGCTGGCATTCGTGCTGCAGGCGATCCAAATTCGCCGAGGGCGAGATTCCCGGCTGTGGTTGCCGCTGGCCGGGTTGGGGCTTGGCGTCCTGAGCGTTTGGCCCACGTTCTTTCTGATCTACTGGCAGGAGCGGACCTGGAATCTGGCCGACAGCACGGAACTGGCCGCAGGTCTGCGCTGCAATATTCTCGGCGTTGGATTGCGCGAAGAGGCGGCGAAGTTCCTCTGTTTCCTGCCGCTCTTGCCCTGGCTTGTACGACGGCGCGACGAGCTGGCCGCCCTGCTATGTGCGGGCGCCGTCGGCATCGGGTTCGGCATGGAGGAGAATGTCGGCTATGTCGGCGGCAGCGGCGGGGCCGAAACGCTCGGGCGACTGTTGACGCCCGTCCCGATTCATATGGCGATTACCGGGCTGGTCGGCCTGGCTGCCTACCGGGCGTGCCTCTGGCCGCTGCCCTGGGGGCCGCACTTCATGGCGGTCTTCGGCGTGGCCGTCCTGGCGCATGGCATGTACGACGCCCTGCTTTCGATCACGGCGCTCGAGGAGTATGCGTTTGGCTCCTACTTGATTTTTGTGCTGCTAGTCTATCAGTTCTTTCATGAGCTGCGTCCGCTGCAGAAGCGGCGGATCGAACCCGTCAGCCTGACGGCGAATTTCTTGTTCTGCGTGTCGACGGTAGCGGCGGCGACGTTCGTCTACCTATGTGCGGCCGTCGGCTGGCAGGCGGCGTGCGACGTGCTAGTCAGCGGCATTGTAGCGCAAAGCCTGATGGTCTACCTGTTCCTCCGCGAGATGCCTGAAACCATGGTGACGGTGTAAAGCCCCGGCGCCGAACCGCACGGCGCCAGCCGCCGCTTAACGCGCCGGAGCGGCCCGCTAGCGGCTAGCGCGGCACGCGCGGCCCCTGGACATGGGGCACAGACGACTCTGCGACCTGGCCGCCCGTCGTCGGCAGCGAGTCGAGGAATTCGACGAGCGCTTCGTAGTATTCGTCGGTTTGAGGGCAGCTATGGTCGCCGCCTTCGCAGGTAATGAATCGCTTGTTGGTCGATCCGGCGGCCTCGAACAGCCGGCGGCCCATCTCGTAAGGCACCACCTCGTCGACGGTGCCGTGACTTTGCAGCAGCGGGCCGTGATAGTCGCGGATCCGATCAATTGAGGGAAAGCGGTTCTTCATCAGCCAGCGGACGGGCAGCCACGGAAAATGATGGGCTGCCGTTTCTACCAGCCCGGCAAACGTGCGTTCCAGCACCAGTCCGCGGACGGGATACTGCGACGCCAGCCCCACGGCGACCCCCCCGCCGAGCGACCGGCCATAGACGACGACCTCCTCGGGTTCGACGCCCGCCCGCTCGGCCAGCCAAAGCTGCGCCACTCGAGCGTCGGCCAGCAGGTTGTCTTCATGCGGCTTGCCGCCACTATGGCCATAGCCGCGATAGTCCCAGGCGAACGTCGCGACCTCGGCCCGCTGATGCAGCAGCCGCAGCATCGGAGCGAGCGCAGCGACATGCTCGCCGTTTCCGTGGGCGAACAGCATCACTGCCTTAGGATTCGGATGCGGCACATACCAGCCGTGCAATCGCGTTCCGTCATCAGCCTCAAAGAAGACGTCCTCATACGGTAGGTCGGCCGCTTCATAATCGGCGCCGTTCAGCCGAGGAGCCGGATAGACAAGCATGCGTTCGAGCAGGCTGAACATGAGCACCACCGCCAGATAAGTCGCCAAAGCCAGCCGGCAAACTCGCCGCAATTGCCCGCCGCCGCTGCGCAAAGAGGCTGCTATCGACATTCTAGTTCGCCTGGCAAAAATGGCGAATTATCGTTACAGATTCGTCAGTCGCCGGTCCTCTGCGGCCATTTGCGGCGAGAATCGCCGGCTAATTACGACCGACAACTGGCGCCTAACGACTGGCGGTGGGCGCAGCACTTTAGCCGCCGTGCCGTTGCTCGTAGACCGCGTGGAGCAGCTCGTCGACGTCCTTGTACTTCTTTTTACGCGCCAAGGCCTCGTCGAGCAGTCGCCGGGCGTCCGATTCGCTGTGTCCGAGGGCGCGGAGCGCTTCGTAAGTTTCGCTCAACACGTCGCGTTCCGTGGCCACGTCGGGCGGCAATTCGCGGCTGATGAGCAGGGCGAACTTGGGGACCTTCCGCCGGAGCTTGGCGATCACCCGCTCAGCGGTGGCGGGACCGATGCCAGGCAGGGCGGCCAGGCCCTTGACGTCTTGTTCTTCGATCAAGGCGGCGACTTCCTGCACGGGCCGAACCATCGCCCGCAGCGCTTTCTTCACGCCGACGCCGTCGACCTGGCAGAACAGCTCGAAAAACTCCCGCTCGATCGGGTTGAGGAAGCCGACCATCCGCGGCGTCATGCGGCTGGCCATCTGATTGCCTTCAAGGTACTCGATGGTGTGCAGGCTCGTCTCGCGGCCCATCTGCGCCTGAAGCTGCCGGCGCGTGAACTCCGGAATAAGTACCTCGTATTCGAACGCGCCGACCGCAAGCGTAAGGACGTCGCCCGCGACGGCCAGCGGGATACCGGTGATTTTGGTGATCATGGGGAGGGTCCGTCCTCGGGGGGGATGCTGGATGCTCGATGCCGGATGCTGGATGCTCGATGCTCGATGCTTCGTTGGAGTGTGTCTTAATCAGCCGGCTTGGTCCCGAAGCGGCGTTGATGAGGGTAGGCCGGGCGTATCATCTCAGCGCGGCATCGCCAGCCGCCAGCCACCAGCATCGAGTATCCAGCATCGAGTATCCAGCCGCCAGCATCTAGCACCCTACCCGCTGCGTCCACGCATGGCACAGCGCGATCGCCAGGGCGTCGGCCACGTCGGGCGGTTCGGGGAGTTTGGCCAGTCGCAGCTCGCGCTGCACGGCAAGTTGCATCTGCCCTTTGGGCGCCCGGCCGTTACCGGTTAGCGTCTTCTTGACCTGCGTCGCGGCGTAGTCGTGCACCTCGACGCCGGCTTGCGCCGCGGCCAGCACGATTACGCCGCGGGCGTGGCCCATGAGGATCGCCGTCGTCGGCCGATCGTAATGGGAGTAGAGCTTCTCCAGCGCCAGCGCTTCAGGCTTGAGCGTGGTCATCACCTCGGCGACGCCGTCGTAGATCTCCTGCACCCGCGCAGTGAGCGACCCCTTGGTCCGTCCGCGCACGACGCCGGCCTCGACCAGCCGCACCTGCCCGCGCGCGAAGTCCAACACGCCGTAACCGGTGGTGTTGAGGCCGGGATCGACGCCGAGGACGCGCATGAGCTACCTGCGAATGTCCTGATTCATGATGGGATCGGGCGCATATCGAATCATGCCGACAGATCGCGCCGCATTGCCGTGCTGCATGCCGCGAGATGTTGCCACGGCATGCATTTCAATCCAGGCTCCTAACCCACGGAAGTCCTTCATCTCGACCGCCACACAGCACTCACCCAGCAGCCAATCACGAAGCGACTGGACCTGAACAATCGCATTGATCTCGTTGCGATAATTCTCCATGAAATCGACGATGAATTGCTGATCCGATTCGTGGAACATCCCGTCCGCCTCTGCGAAACGTGCGCTCCTGATTGCCTCAACAAATGCGTTCGCAGTTCGCCGCGGTTGCTCCCGCCACCAACAGAACATTGCGATGCCAGCAGTAAGCATCAACAACGCCCGCAACGAGAAACGGGGACGCAATCGCCGAACATCGGCGCCACATCGAGCATCAAGGAAAGGCCGGGCGCTCGTACAGGCGTCTCTAGGGCTACGGTTTATCGCTGGCAATGCCATTCGAAATGCCTGACCCCCAACTTCTCGACCCTTTCTTGTGTTCCCGGGTTCAACAGCCAGACATAAGCGCGCTCGGGAGGCCGTTGCCACACCAGGTCCAGGAACGTGTTTGGGGCTTCGATGACGACGTATTCATCCCTCAGCTCTTCGATCTGCGACACCATCCACTGTCTGCGCCGGTGGCTGTAAGCAAGGAGTATTGCCAGCGCCGCGGTTATCACCAGCAGCGCCCGCAATGAGAATCGCAACTTCATAACCGCCTCCCTATCGAGAGGAGCGTCATAATGTTCGCAGCAATCGCTGGTACTCTTCGTGCTTGCCGACCCAGAAGACGATATCATCACCGTCCACTTGGCCAAGAACACGGTAGTCGTCGCTGACCCGAACAGAGTACACGGGGCGAGTTCGGCAGACCTTCTTGAAGTGAAGCCCGGAGTGATTGGGTCCAATTGGAATCGCCGATATGCTAAGCGTGTACGAGCTTGAACGCTCTTGGGTAGAGCGGCCAGCGCCTCGCGAAACGACTGCGTTATGTGCGAGGTCATAGGGCGTCTGGGTCAAGCGGCATAGTCCTCCCTGCCCGATGCTCGGTCATCGCCTCGTCGGCCATCCTTTCCAATAGGCCCTGAGATCGAGCGAAGAGCTGATCCCAGCGTTCCTCGGACTCCAATTCTTCAAGCATCCACGCCCCCCAGCGAACTTGCTCCGCGGGCGCCAGTTTGGCGGCTCTTTCAAAGGCTTGTTGAAGTATCGACGTCATGACTAGTCCTGCTGATGGGTCTTCGGCCAGGAGTTTGCCAGGGGCACGTGGCCACAATTGGTCTTTATATGCTCAACGCCTGGCCGATTGTCCTACCGCATCCACTCGGTTTCGCCGCCGCGGTCTTCGAGTTTGACGCCCAGATCCCCCAGCCGATTGCGAATGGCGTCGCGTGTAGCGTAGTCCTTGTTCTTACGCGCGGTTTGTCGCAGGGTGATCAGCAATTGCACGACCTTCTCAAGCGCGCCCGCCGCGCCGCCGGACCACTCCGTCCCGCCGGCCCGGTCCTCAAGCTTCACGCCCGTCGGGGTCAGCCCGTCGCGGATGGCGTCGGCCGTGGCGAAGTTCTTCGCCCGGCGGGCTTCGGCCCGCAGGTCGATCACCAGTTGCATGACCCGACCCAATAGCGCGTCGTCGGCGGCTGCCGCGCCGGCAAGCACCGGGGGCTTCAGGAACAGCCCCAGGATATTGGCGAGCTCCTTCATCGTCGCCATCATCAACGTGAGGTCGCCCATCGTGGCGTTGTCGGCGCCGCCGCCTTCGAGGTTGTGCTCGTCGCAGAACCGATTGACGATCTTGGCAAGCTCGAACAACTCGCCGATGGCGCCCCCCGTATTGAAGTCGTCGTCCATCGCCGCGAGAAACTTCTCTTTGCAGGCGGCGACCGCGGCGAGGGCGGGATTACCGGCGGCGGCCCCCGCTGTGTTGTCCGAGCGATGCGCCGGGGCCTCCAAATGATAAAAATCGCCGCGGGTAATCCGGTGATAACGCTTGAACAGCCGGTAGAATGTTTCCAAACCGACGGCCGCTTCCTCGATCGCCTCTTCGCTGAACAGCACGGTGCTGCGGTAATGGGTCCGCAGCAGGAAAAATCGGATCCGCTCGCCCCCCTGGTTGGCGATAAGGGCAGCCAGGCCGCCGGCGCCTTTGGAGCGGCTCATCTTGCCGGAGACCTGTTCCGCCGAGCTCCCGCCCGCTGCAGCCGACTCCCCTTCGCGTTCGGCGCGGCCGCCGATCTTGCCGGCCGCGGCGTCGCGGCGCAGCAGGCCGTTGTGCGTCCAATAGACGGCCAGCGGCCTGCCGTGGCAGCACTCGCTCTGGGCGATTTCGTTCTCATGGTGGGGAAACACCAGATCGAGTCCCCCGCCATGGATATCGAACGTCTCGCCGAGCAGTTTCTTGCTCATCGCCGAGCACTCGATATGCCACCCCGGCCGGCCTTCGCCCCAGGGGCTGGGCCAGGACGGCTCGCCCGGCTTTGCGCTTTTCCACAGTGCAAAGTCGGCGGCGCTGCGTTTGCGCTCGGCCGTGCCGCCGCCGTCGCCTTGGATGGCGTCGAGCGTGCGGTTCGAGAGCTTCCCGTACTGGGGGTCCTTCGTTACGTCGAAGTACACGTCGCCGTCCGAGACGTAGGCGTAGCCGCGATCGACGAGCGTCTGCACCAGGTCGACGATCTCGCCCATGCATTCGGTCGCACGGGGAAAGTGGTCGACGGAATCGACCCCCAGCGCAGCGAGGTTCCCCATGTAATCGGCGATGTTCTCCTGGGCGACCTCGAGCATCGAGATGCCGCGCTCGCCCGCCTTGCTGATTAGCTTGTCGTCGACGTCGGTGATGTTCACCACCCACGTCACCCGATAGCCGCAATACTTCAAATAGCGCTTGATGCAGTCGAAGATGACCGGCCCGACCATGTGGCCGATGTGGGCCTTGTCGTACACCGTCGGTCCGCAGAGGTAGATGCCGACCTTGCCGAGCGCCACCGTGCGGAACGGCTCCTTTTGCTTGGTGAGCGTACTGTAGATCGTGAGCGACGGATGGGGCTCAGAAAGTTCGATTTCTTGGCGCGTCACTAATGCAGGAGCACTCATCGCAATTGGTCAGTTGTCCGTAGTCAGTTGTCAATTGTAGGTAGCCGCCGCTCAACGAGCGGCCCCAGCGGCACACGAAGACGCCAGCTTTATTTCTGCAGCAGCGCCACGCACCGCGCCTCGATCATTTCTCCAGCGCCCACCGATCCGAGCCCCTCGCCCGTCTTTGCCTTGAGGTTCACCTGTCCGGGCTCGACGCCGAGGATGTCGGCGATCTTCGCGATCATTCGCTCCTTCGCCGGCGCCAGCCTCGGCCGCTGGGCGGCGACGACGCAGTCGAGATTCACCAGCCGCCAGCCGGCCGCAATCACCCGGTCGTACGCCAGACGCAACATTTGGGCCGAGTCGCGCCCGCGGTTGGCCTCGTCGGTGTCCGGGAATAGTTGTCCGATGTCCGGCAGTCCCGCGGCGCCGAGCAATGCGTCGGTCACGGCATGCAGCAGGACGTCGGCGTCGCTGTGCCCGACCGTGTGCTGGTCGTGCGGATGATCGATTCCGCCCAGGCGCAGCGGCCCTCCGGCCGCCGTGCGGTGTGAGTCCTCGCCGAGTCCGACGCGTAGCTCAGTTGCGCAAATCGCCCAGGTGACCTCCGCGCGGGATTATAGCGGAGGAATGCAAAACGAGGCCATGGGAGTGTGGGAGAGCCCCAAGCCCGTGTGACGGAAGGGCCTACAATTCCTCCTTCCCCGCCGCCGGCAACGCAGTGAGCTCCACAATCACCGAGCACGCCGCCCGGGCCGCTTCGGCCAGTCGAACCTCGAGCCGGGCCCCATGCGTGAAGGCCTGCAGCACGCGTACTTCGGCCGTCGGACCGCCGGTAGCGCCGACTTCCAGCGTTGGGTCGCTGGCCAGCGGGGGGCAGAATCCGACGTGCAAGATCGCATGGCGCTGCCCGGCGACGAATTCGGCCCGCAGCGCGGCAGCGATGGCCTCGACGCCTTCTTGGCCGCGAATCCGCCGGACTTCTTGCAGGCAATCATCGGCAAGTTGCACTTCCGCAGCGCAAGCGGCGGCGGAAATCGCAGATTGACCTTCTGCCTCCCGCCCGTACTGGACGAGCTTCGGCGCCCGCCTTGGAACGGAAGCGTCCGCGGTCCTCGGGCGGCGGGGCGCACGGAAGTACAGCCAATAAAACTGCCACGCATCCGCTCCCAGCAGGGGCAGCCAGCAGATCCAATCCACCGCGCGACGCCCCGGCAGCGAGCACCCCATGGCAAGCGACGCCAGCGCAAGAGTCCCCAAGACATGAAAGCCGCGGCTCGGGCAGGCCAACGGCACTTCGCCCGCCGGCTGCGCCGCAAGGCGAAACGCCCAGCGTCCGCCAAACACCACGGCTGCCGCGGCAACGGCCGTCGCCGTCAACTTGCTGGCTGGAATCTCGGCCGAGGCGGCGCCTCCTATTCGGCGCGCAGCGAGCAGCAAGCCAACGGCCAGCAGCACGGCCAGGCTAGTCGCCGCTGCTCGGCGGAACCAGATCGGGGCCCCGGCAAGAGCCATAGGTTTCTGGAATGAAAGCGCCATGTGCCGCAACGTACCACGGGGCGCAGATCATTCCAGCGGCAGTAACCGAACCAAGTCGATATTCAGCGGTGCTGTGCCGTCGACTGTTCCACGGCGTTGACAAAATCTTCTAACCGCCCAATGAGCGTATGGAGGGTCATAAGTCGACCGTCGCGCAGCACCTGCAGGTCGACCTGCCGGCCAATGCTCGATAGTTTCACCAGGCTGATGAGATGCTGGTCGTTTTCGATCGCGGCGCCGTTGAAGCGGAGTATGATGTCGTCGATCCGCACGCCTGCCTGGGCGGCTGGCGATCGATCGGTGACGCTCTTGACGCGGGCGCCGGTGAGCCGCGGCAGCCCGGCAAGCTGCGCCGCGCGGGCGTCGTAATACCCATCCAGCGTGACGCCTAAGAATCCCCGCTCGACGCGCCCGGTCTCGATCAACTGCCGCATGATCCCCACGGCAATATTGATCGGTATGGAAAAGCCGATGCCGTCGTTGCCGCCAGAGTTGCTGGCGATGGCGGTGTTCAATCCGATGACCTCGGCCCGCAAATTGATCAGCGGGCCCCCGCTGTTGCCCGGATTGATCGCGGCGTCGGTCTGCATGAAGTCCTGGTAATCGACGCCGCCGTCCCCCAAGTCGAGATTCGATCGGCCTTTGCCGCTGATGATTCCGCGGGTGACGCTCTGCCGCAGGTTGAATGGATTGCCGAACGCCATGACGATGTCGCCAATTTCGCACAGATCGCTGTTGCCAATGCGTGCCGGGATCAGGCCCGGCTCGTCGACTGACAGGACGGCGACGTCGGTTTCCTTGTCCATCAAGATTTGCGTGGGCGCGAATTGCCGGCCGTCGTTGAGTTCCAAGCGGATGTTGTCGACGTCCGAATGCTTAACCACGTGCCGATTGGTAAGCACGAAGTTGCGCTGGCCGTACGCGACCACGACTCCAGACCCCGCCTCTTCGACTTCGCGGCGAAAGCGGAATTCGGCGAGCGGCGTCGCCTGGACGTGCACCACCGACGGCGCCACGAGCTGCACGACCCGCTTATAAATGCTCAATTCGCGCTGCATGGCCGCCACGTCGCGGTGCAGTTCCTCGAATAGGCGGCTGCGGTCGATCTCCGCGGACGAAGCGGCCGACGCCTGCGCGCAAGCCCTTTCGGCCGCGGCAGACGAAAACGCGCATCCAATAAGGGCGAACAGGACGCGCAGCCGACGGCTGCGCGATGCTAGCAGAACCATAGCCAACGGACTCCATGCGGGCGGGATTCTGCCGATTTTATCCTGACCGCGCGAGGCGTGCATCGCTGAATTTCAGCCCGTCAGCCGCGGCGCGGCGGCAGTGGCCGAACTGCGCGCCGTCAGGTCGCTTCAAGATCGCTGAACGAGACGTCGACGTCGACGCCGCCGTCCAAGACCCGGCTCCAATCGCCGCTCAAGAAATGTCCGCCGCCGGAGGTCTCGTTGGCCCGCTGGCAATCGATGCAATTGGTTGCGTAGGGCAGGGCGTTGAGTCGCGCCAAGGGAATCTTGCCGCCGCAGACCTCGCACAGCCCGTAACTGCCAGTCCGAATCCGCTCCAGGGCGATCTCGATGTTCGCCAGTTCGCGGCTTTCGGCCTCGGCGAGTTTAGAACTGATTTCATCCTGGACCGCGTCGAGCGCCGCGTCGACGAGGTCGCCCCCCTTCTGGCCGCGGAGCGACTTCAGGCTGCTCACTTCGCCGGCGAGCACCCGCCGCAGGGCGTCGCGGCGCTTCATCAGCAAGTCTCGCATTTTCAGGATGGAATCTTTGCGCGCCATGTTGGTGGTTACCTTCTTGGTAGCGTCGGCACTTCGGTCGCTTCGCGGTCGCTCCCTACTGTTCGCTGCCCAGCCGTCGTCGCCGCCTCGTTCTCGGTGATGTCCCTCGGTCAGCTCGCCGCGTTTCCAGATCCCCTGGATCGCGGCAAGCAGATAAGCGTCGGCTTGTGAACCCGCCCGCCGGGGGGTAGCCGCTCGCACGGTAACTATAGTACGCACCTCGACGGAAAAGGGTCGCCGCACCCGCTTTCGATGTCGAATTTCGCCCGCCGCTTTCCCATCCACCCCAAACGGAAGCCGGTAAAGCACTTGTAAGCTTGCCTGGCGCTCGCGTGCGACCGCCGTCCCGCCGGCCGGACAGCGCCGCCGTTGGGAACGCTCGCCCAGGCGCACCGGTCCCGCCCTGCCGCGCATCGCGAGAGCGGGGCAGTCGGAATACATCGGCGACAGCGGGGGG
>JADLBW010000030.1 GCA_020847515.1 Pirellulales bacterium
AATGCATTTCCATGCCGCGACCGCCAAGGAGATGCTGGATCGGGCCGAGCAATTGCGGATCTCCGCGCTCTGGGGCTATCGGGGCGGCGAAGGGATTCTGCCGGTCGAGCGGTTCATGCGCGATTATTTTCGGCATACGAATCACATCTGGCAGTTGGTTCGCCGGCGCGAGGCGTCCCTGGAGAGCCCTTCCAAAGTGACCAGGCTGGTCCTCGATCCCGTACTTGGGCGTCGCGTGGAGCGGGACTACCGCGTCGGCGTACGGCAGATTTCAGCGACGCCGGGCGGCCTCGGCAGGCTACAGGGCAATTTGGAGGGCGTGTTGCGGATCGTCGAGCTGGCGGTGACGGAAAACAAGCCGCTCGACACGGTGACGTCTTCGGCCATGATCCTGGCCGCTTCGCAGTGTGGCGAAGATCTGTCGTCGGCGGTCGCTGAGCGGTTTCTGCATTTGCTGCGGTTCCCACGGGTTGCCGGGGCGTCGCTGCGGCTGCTGCATGAGCTGGGATATCTCGAAAAGATCGTTCCGCCGGTGAAACACGCCCGGTGCCTGCTGCAGTTCAATCAGTATCACAAATACACCGTGGACGAGCACAGCCTGCAGGCGGTGGAGCGGGCGGCCGAATTCGCCGTGCGGGCCGACGCCCTGGGGGACGCCTATCGCGAGATTGCCGAACCGGCGCGTCTGCACCTGGCGCTGCTGCTGCACGACCTCGGCAAGGGCTATGAAGAAGACCACAGCGAGGTGGGGCGACGCATCGCCGAGGAAATGACGCAACGATTGTTGCTCAGCCCGGCGGCGGCGGCCGACGTCGTCTTCCTGGTGCACGAGCATCTGAGCATGTCGCATTTGGCATTTCGGCGCGACACGGGCGACCCGGAACTCGTACGCCGCTTCGCCGCGACTGTGGCCACCCCCGACCGGCTGCGGATGCTGCTGGCGCTCAGTTGCGCAGACCTTGCCGCCGTCGGTCCGGGCGTGCTGACGAATTGGAAAGTCGAAGTGCTGCTGGAGCTCTATCGCAAAACGCTCGCTCTGCTGGAGCGGCAGCCGTCGTCGCAGACCCAGCTTCATCAGCGGCGCGCTGAAGTTCGCGGCTTGCTGTCCAATACCGAACAGCAAGAGTCCTGGTTCGCGCGACAGATCGAGGCGCTGCGCGATTCGTTCACGGCCGCGCGGCCGGCAGAACGCATCGTCGAGACGTTGCGCCGGGTACATCGATTGCCGGCTCAGGGCGTGACGGCCTGGGGCGAGTACCACGCCGAAGCCAGGACGATCGAGTTTACCGCCGGCATCGAGCGCGGCCGCGGCAGCGGCGCCCTTTCGAGCATGGCCGGCGCCCTGTCGAGCCAGGGCCTGGAGATCCTGGCGGCTGACGCGCAGGTGATGGCCGACGACCTGTTGCTCTTGAGGTTCGTCGTGCTGGATCGCGATTCATCGTCGGCGCCTGATGCCGACCGACTCGAAAGCGTCGCCCGCGGCATGATGGCGGCGGTCGAATCGCCGGCCCCGCCGAAGTTTCGACGAGTTTGGGGTCAGGAGCACGCCGAGGCCTCGTTGAAATTGACCGGTTTGCCCAACCAGGTCCGCATCGACAACCATGCGTCGGCTCAAGCGACCGTCGTCGAGGTGTTCACGTTCGATCGCACCGGGCTGCTCTACGCGCTGTCGCGAAAGCTCCATGAACTGGAGCTAACGATTTGGCACGCCAAGATCGCGACTTACATCGACCAGGTGGTCGACGTCTTCTACGTCACCGATCGCGAGGGGACAAAGATCGACCAGGACGATCGCCTGGGCCAGATTCGCCGCGAGATGCTGGCGGTCATTGACGAGACCACCGGATGAGCGCCGATGGGCTGCTACGGCTCCTCCCGCCACGGTTGTCGGCGGCGATAGCTGCGCAATTGCCGCCCAATGGCGCCGGCCTCGTCGTCGGGCGCCGCTTCCATCGCCTTGCGAGCGTACTCGACTGCCGACTCGAACTCTCCCGTTTCCGCCTGGGCGGCGGCCAGCGCGCGCAGGGCGCTCCACCACTTGTACTGGGTGGCCTCGCAGGCCCGCTCGGCTTGGCGGCGGGCCTCGTCGCCATGGCGGCGATTGTCGTCGACGCTCGTGGCTGCCAGCCAGGCCTGGTCGCTGTCAGCGATGGCCGCGCTGAGCGTCCGCGCCTTTTCCAGGGCCTTCGTCTGCGCGGCGGCGTCGCCATGCAGTTGCCAATACGTGGCTAGGGTGGTGTAGTTCTGCGGGATCCATGGATCGGTCTCGATCGCCTGCCCGATGTCGTCCAGCGCGCCGCCCGACCAGCCTTGCGCCAGCGCCCGCACGCGATAGGCATAGGCGCGATCGCGAGCCCGCAGGCCCTCTACCTTCAAAAGCTCGTCCGCCAGTTCAAGGATCTTCGTTGACGCGTAAAACTCGCCGGCCGGGGCGTCGGCGTTCGCGGCATTGAGCTGACCCACGGCGACGTCGAGGTAATGGTCGACCGACGTCGGTTCCAGCTCGGCGGCCCGGAGCGCGTCCTTAAGCGCATACTCGAAGTACCGCTTAGCCTCCGCGTTGCGGGCCTTGATCTTATGCGTGGCGTAGAAATTGTAGGCGATGCAACGCACGTCGTAGACGGCTGTGAGGTTGGGGGCCTTCTCGGCCGCCGCGTTGCACTTATCGACGGCGGCCTGTACGTCGTCGCGCATCAGATCGATACGCGCCTCGGCGACCAGTCGCTGGGCTTCGGCCAGCGACTGGGCGGCCGGATCAGGCTGGGAATAGCGGTCGACGTCGACGTCCTCCGGACGGGCGGCGATGGAGACTTCGTTCCACAGCCCATGCTGCTTGAGCAACTCCCACACACAATCGACGCGGACCCCCCAGGCTAATGACGTGATCCGTTCGCCAAGCTTCTTGGTCGTTCCGCAATTGTTCAGCGCGATGACGTGGCCGTTGGGCAGGAAGATCGGCGAGCCGCTGAAGCCCGGCCAGCTCGCCATGGAGTGTTGCACGAACTGCAGTTGGCGGGAGGGGGCGTTTACGTCGTTCGTAAAGTCGGTGATGCGACAGATCACCCCTTGCCGAAACGTGGCTTCCGCCTTTTGCCCGACGGCGGGCCAGCACTCGGTGTCATGGCCCGGATAGCCGAGCATCGCCACCGGCTTGGCGAGCAGCTCGGCCAGATCGCCCGGCTCGGCCAGCGGGATGGCCGGCGGCAGCTCGTCGCCTGGCGCGAGTCGCAAGACCGCCACGTCCGGCGATTCCGGATAGACGTCCCCGCGATGCGGGTCTGGGGTGCGCACCGCGATGTTGCCGACGATGCGGCGGACGCCCGGATGGTAAAACGCCTCGGCGACTTGATACGCGTGAGCCGTGCCATTGGCGATGGCTACCATTTCGCCGCCGGTGGCGTGCATGATATCAGCCACGTGAGCGTTGGTTGCCAGCAGGCGGTGCTGCTGCGAAATGACGAACGCCGTGCCATGGCCGGCTTCAGCCGTTCCCACGAGGAAGATCGAGGGATGCAGCCGGTGCACCACCGTGGACAGATCCAGCGAATCGCTTGGCGAGGCAGCCGTCCAGAGCGGCGCTGCACCGGCTGCTTCGCGGAAGTCGAGGGGCTGGTCGTCTTGGGCGGCGGCTCGAGCAACCAGGCTGACGACCAGCACCACGACCGGCGCCCGACCGAGCAAGCTCGTCATGCTTCTCTCCCCTACGGCGACAAGAGGGGGCTGTGCGGCAGCGGCGCGAAGGCCCCGCTGCTATCTGCGGTTATAGAATCGCGCTGCGGATCGTCAATTACTTGGCGCGCTTGCCGTGGCACAAAAAAACCGGGCCGCGCATGATGCGCGGCCCGGTCGTTACGTCTATCCAATCGCTGAGCAGTTACTCGGCTCAGGTACTGGCGTCAGCCGGGGGCGCCGGGGCTTCGGGAGCAGCCGGAGCGGCTTCCGGAGCCGGGGGCGGGGCTTGGACGTCCATACCGCCTTGGCCATTGGGAGCCGGCGCAGCGCCGCCGTCGCAACCGCAGCTCGGGGCGGCATTGCAGCCGCAGCCGCTGTCGCAACCACAGCTCTGCTCACAACCGCAGCTCTGCTCGCAACCGCAGCTCGGGGCCGGAGCACAGCAGCTCACCGGAGCACAGCAGCTCGGCTCGCAGCAGGCGGGCTGGCAGCACTTGCGGGCGCGCAGGCGGGCGAACAGGCCGCCGCCGCACTTATGCTTGCGACCGCCGCAAGCGGGTTCGCAGCATACGGGCTCGCAGCAAGACGGGGCGCAGCAGGCCGGAGCGCCGCAGCCCTTACGGAACAGGCCGGCGGTCGCTTCCTGATCCTCGCCCATCATGGCATACCCGACCACGGCCACCAGCATGGCGACCGTCCACAACACAATGCGATTCATCTGAAATCTCCTCCTACGTGTAACAAAAAATCCAACAAAGGACACGCTTCATGACCGTCGAGCAGTGTTGGGTCCCCTGGCCGCCTCGACGGTCAATCGCGGCTGGGTCGACGCTCTATGTGGACTCGTGGAAAGTTCGCGCCCGTCGTCGGACGAGAACTCGAGATGGCGGGACCCTCTAATTTAGG
This sequence comes from Pirellulales bacterium, assembly GCA_020847515.1. Lineage (GTDB taxonomy): Bacteria > Planctomycetota > Planctomycetia > Pirellulales > Lacipirellulaceae > Lacipirellula. The sequence goes on from JADLBW010000030.1 coordinate 4,579, forward strand.
GGGGATGCGTCGTATTTAAGCGTCGGTGAACTTAGGCAGGCCAAGTTAACGCGCTGGCCCGTAGTGTCAAGTGCCCGCTGTCAAACCGCGTAGGCCCCGTGGAGATGGGCGGTTAGGTTGACGTTGCGGTCGCGCAAGCATAGCACACCGTATTCCGCTTAGGGAGCAGCGCCAAGAAGCGGGCGCGAAAAAGAAACGGGCGCGCCCTGCGGGGCGCGCCCTTATGAACTGTTTCAGATGGCCTAAGTATTGCGATCAATGCTACTTAGGGCGATGGGTCCGGCCGAAGCCGACCGCGAAAAATCGGACAATTCTATCGCTGAGCGCCCTCGGCAAACGGGTTGCGAGCCACTTCGTCTGCGGGTTTTTCCGCATTTGGGGCCGTCTCGGCGTCGACCACCCGCGCCGGATTCGCTGATTGCTGCGGAGCCATCGTTTCGGGATTCTCAAAGTCGATGATCAGCGGTTGCTGATCATCGCCCATGTCCGCCACCATGCCCGAAACTCGCCACTGGCCCTCCGTCAGCCGCAGCGCCCACAGCGTGGGCTCGCTCTGAGGCTTGCCGTCGGCGTCAAGATCGGTCCAGACGGAATCGACGACCGCTTTGTCCTGTCCCACCAGTTCCACCGCGCCGACCTCGAACCGCGCCGTCGAGCTGCCTGGCGGCGCGAAGACAAAGTCCATCTCGCTGGTCTTTTGCAGCGCCAGGGGGGTGAGCCGTTGGCTGGCCGCCTGCGTGTCGCCGCGACGCACCGCATCGAGGAATTCGTAGACGACCCGCGCGATGGGATCGGCAGGCGCCCCCGGCGACGTGGGCACGGCGCTTGGAGCCGATGCGCCATTGCTAGAATCCTGGGCGACGCTGCCGCCACTGTTAGTCGCTGACGAACCGCCGCAGCCGATTGCCGATCCCAGGGCAATCGCCGTCCATAATAAAGGTAATGACACGCGCATCGCGAGTGCTCCCGTCCTTGGGTCATGCGAGCTGCAGTCGCCCGCGAACTCGATTCCAGCAGGCGGGAGTCTGTCAAAACGCGCGGCGGGGGTCAAGGCGAGCCGGCTAACCCCGAGCCTGCGGGGGGGCAGCCCGCACTTTGCAGGTGTTGGCGTGTGGTATGAATGTGCTGGCAGGAATTTGACCGCCGGCAGGGCGTACCCGCGAGAAGCTGGGGAATTGAGGGAGCCACGCATGGCGACTACGAATTATGTCAAGGAGCGAATAGCGGCGTTCGTGCGCAAATTGGCCGAGGAAATGGGACAGATCGATGATTGCGGCGCGCTGAGTTGACTCGATCAGTCCAGACCCAATCCCGTCGAGATCGGCGATGCGGCGAGCATCGAGCTGCTTTGTGGCGACACCGCCACGAGCCACTCAAATCCGTGCGATGCTACCAACCGGCAGCCTGAAACTACAAATGCCGGGCCGCCTCCGCCGCGCACTTGCCGCAGCGACCCCCACGCCGGCGTGCAAGTCGCCCTGCTGGACGGGTCGGTACGGATGGTCGCCGCCGACGTCGATCACGCCATGCGACTCGCCCTGGCGACTCGCGCCAGCGAAGAAACCCACCTCGACCCCGAATGAGCGCGCCGCCCGCGCGCGTCACGGTGCGTGATTTCGGCGGAAGTTCACAATGCCGGTCGTGGATGAATCGATGCGCCCGCCGTACGTGGCCATAGTTTTGTCGAGCAGGCGGCTCGAAGTTCAGCACCCGGCCAACAGCCCGCTGGCGGTCAGTAACGATTCTGCGGTTCGGCGTGCACGCCGCCGACGGCGTTGACGGCGGCCACGGCCTCGCAGATGGCGGGGGTCGAGGCGGATCCCACCCCCAGCCGCTTGCAGCCCAGGTCGATGAAGAGCCTGGCGCGTCGGTAATCGCGAATGCCGCCGGAGGCTTTAACGCCGATCCTGTCGCGGCCGGCGGCAAGCATGGCTCGGACGGCTTCCTCCGTGGCGCCGCCGCTGCCGAAACCTGTGGACGTCTTTACGAAGTCGGCGCCAATATCCACGGCGATTTCCGTTGCGCGGGCGATGTGCTCCAGCTTGAGCGCCGAGGTCTCGAGAATCACTTTGAGCAGGATTCGTGCGGGCCTGGTGATGCGGGCCACCGCCGCCATGTCTTCGTGAACGCGCTGCCACTGTTCGGAGAGAATCAGTCCGTAATTGGCCACCATGTCGATCTCCGTCACGCCTAGGTTGGCGTAGCGCTGCGCTTCGTCCACTTTGCTCTCGCTAACTAGAGTCCCGTGGGGAAAGCCGAGCACGCACGAGACCGATGTTTGCGACCCGCGACAAAGGTCCTGGGCCAGACGAATATCGGCCGGCCGGACGCAGACGCTGAACACGCTGTAGCGCAGCCCGACTTCGATTTCCTGCGCCGCTTCGGTCTGGGTCAACTCGGGCTTCAGCACCGCATGATCGAGATACCTGTTGATCGACGGTTCGCTCAGTTGTGGCTGCCCGTGGGGACTGCGTGCTGCATGAAATCAAGCACTTCGGGTGTGGTAGGCATGGCTTTCATGGCGCCGACCACCTGTACGGATAAGGCGGATGCATACACCGCAAATTCACAGGCTTCAGCCAGGTCGGCGCCCTCCGCGAGGCGATGCATCAGCGCGCCGCAGAAGACGTCGCCAGCGGCGGTGGTGTCCTGGATCGGAACCTGCGGGGGAAGGATGTGCCTTTCAAGTTCGTGGTTTAGAACGACGACGCCATGGGGGCCCAGCGTGACGAGCGCGTTTTTCACGCCCTGGCGGAGAAACCACTTTGCCGCTTGGAATGCCGTCTTTACGTCGACGACGTTGATCCCGGTCAAAAGCCCCGCCTCGACCTCATTGGGCTTGATGAAGTCCAGGAATGCATAAACTGACGGGTCTAGCCGCTGAGCCGGCGCCGGATCCAGCAAAGTTTTGACGCCGAGGGCATGGGCTCTCTTGACGCCGTACTCGACGAACTCAACGTTGGTCTCAAGTTGGAAGCCAATGATGGCCGCCGATGTAACCAGGTGCTCGTTGCGCTCGATGTCGCCGGGGCCGAGCTGGAAATTGCCCCCTGGCGCAATCTCGATCATGTTTCGTCCGGCGCCGTCGATCAAGACGAAAGCAATTCCGGTGTGTGCGCCGCGCTGCTGCCGAATGCCCTCGACGCTGATGCCGGACTCCGCGAGCTTGCCGACGATGCCTTGGCCGTAGAGGTCGTCGCCCACGCAGCCGATCATGGCGACGTCGCCGCCAAGTCGGGCGGCGGCCAACGCCTGGTTCGTCCCCTTTCCCCCGGCTTCGCTCAGAAATAGCTCGGCCAGAACGGTTTCGCCGATGGCCGGAAAGCGGGCTCCCTTCATCGAAAGGGCCGCGATGCAACTTCCCGCGATGACAATCTTGTCACGCATGAATCGCTGCGCACGTTTAGCGTCTTAGGTAACCAGACGGACGGCTTGCCACCAGCTCTACTTGCTGTTTGACCGTGGTCTTGGGCATGGCCTTGGGCATGACGCGCTTCATCACGCGGTAGATCGCCGCCATGAGATCCTCCGCGGCCGGAAGCGCATATTTATGCAACGCACGGCTGAACGGGACCGGCACGCCCGGGTTGGCCACGCGGATCATGGGAGCTCGCAACTTGGAGAAGGCCTCGCTGTCGGCGATGCTGGCGACGATCTCGGCCCCGAACCCGCACCGCCGCACCGCCTCGTGCAGAACAACCAGGCGACCGGTCTTGCACACCGATTGGACGATCGCCCGCAGGTCGAACGGGACCAGAGTCCGCGGGTCGATCACTTCGACGCTCACGCCGTCCTCGGCCGCCTGGTCGGCAACCTGCTCTGCCATCTGCACCATGTTCGCCCCCCAGGCGACCAGCGTGACGTCGGTTCCTTCCCGGCAGATTCGCGCCTGGCCCAAGGGGATCGGTTCAATGACGTCCGGCACTTCCCCCATCATGTCGTAAACGAAACGATTCTCGAGAAAAATCACTGGGTCCGGGTCGCGGATCGAGGCCAACAAGAGCCCGCCCAGATCCTGCGGCTTGGATGGCATGACCACTTTGAGCCCGGGCACGTGCGCGAGCCAGGCCTCAAAGGTCTGGCTTTGATAAGCTGTAACGTTGCTGATGGTCGGCGTGCGGATGACCATCGGCACGTGCAAGAGGCCGTTAGTGACAAATCGCGTCTTGGCGGCGGTGTTTACGATCTGGTCCATACACACCGGGAACAGGTCGGCGAACATCAGTTCGACGACGGGACGCAAGCCGAGCATCGCAGCGCCGGCGGCCATGCCGACGAATCCCGATTCCGAGATCGGCATATCGGTCACACGGTCGCGGCCAAAACGCTGGAGCAGGCCTTCGGTGACTTTATAGATGCCGCCCAGCACCCCGATATCTTCGCCGAGAAGCCAAACGCGCTGGTCGCGCTCCATTTCCTGGGCCAACGCTTCACGCAGAATCTGATTGCCTGCTAGAACTCTCATAGGCCCATCGCCGTGGTTGGTTCGCAATAAAGGTTGTGGAACACCTCTGCCGGCTCGGGGATTGGCCCGTGCTCCGCTTGTTCGAGCGAGTCCTCCAGTTCCTGGCGGATCTCCTGTTCCATGGACTGGATCGTCGCCTGGCTCAATAGCCCTTCGCGCTGGAGTCGGTCGCCCAGGATTACCAGCGGGTCGCGCTGCCGCATTTTGTGCAGTACTTCGGGAGGGCGTTCTTCCTCCACGGAAGGGCAATGAGGCAGATAGCGATGCGTCTTGCATTCCAGCAGCGTAGGGCCTTCGCCCTGACGAGCGCGCTTGACGGCTTCCTGGGCGGCCCCGTAGACGGCCAGTACATCCTGGCCGTCCACGGTCTTGCCGGGCATTGCGTAGCTCATGGCGCGGTCGGCGACGTCTTTGGCCGTTACAACCTCGCTGGCCGGAGCGGTGAAGCCGTATCCGTTGTTCTCGCAGACAAAGACGACCGGGGCCTTCAGCATCGAAGCCAGATTGAGCGCCTCGTGGAAGTCGCCGCGATTCGAGCCGCCGTCGCCAAAGAAACAGACGATGACGTCGCCCTTGCCCTTGCGCTTCAGCGCGATCGCGGCGCCGACCGCCACGGGTATTTGGCTGGCGATCAATCCCGTGCCCACCAAGATGCCCCGATCCGGATAGGCGGCGTGATTGGAGGTTTCCCTCCCGCCGGTGATGCTATGGGCGTTGCCCATCATGCCATGGAACTGCTCCAGAACTGTCACGCCCCGCGTCCAGTAGGCCTCGTTGGTGCGGAGCGACGGCAATACCCAATCGTCGGCGCGCAGCCCGTAACAGGCGCCGACGCCCACCGCTTCCTGGCCCATGCTGATGTAAGGCAACTGCGGAAGGCGGCCGGCCTTATACCAGCGGTCCACGCTTTCGCCGTAACGCCGGCCGAATAGAATCAGCCGGTACATCTTCAGCAGGTCATCGGCAGTCAGGCCGTACGGGAACTTCGCCATGATTCGATGTACTTGATTGCCCGCTCAGGGCGGCAGGGACGCGCGCGACGCGTAGCTGTGCCAAAAAGCCGAGCCTGATAGGCTCGACGGATCGATCGCGTACCGCGTCTGGTTGGTGTATCTGCGCCCGCAAATCCGCCTCAGAAAGCGCCTCGCTTGCGAGGGCGCTGACAAGCTTGCTGCCAGCCTTGATAATTATCATACAATTATGCCCATGTCCAGCGGACTTGCCGCGGTACTGCGGAACCCGAGCCTGGCGGCATAAGCCGGGTATTGGCAGAGCGCTGAACTTGGCCTGAAATGATCCCCAGTTCAAGCCGTCGCGCAGACGGGCGAACTGGGGCCCATACCCGGAAAGAAGAGCACTTCGATCGCTAAACGCCGAGGCCGCGGTCCACGGCTTGCTGGTCGCGGCGGTACAGTGCTAGCTGGGTGTCGAACGTACCGGGGGCGATCTTCCACTCGGGCGCCGCATCGACGTACTGCTGGCAATGGGCGGCAAGCAATCGGTAGAGGAACTTGAACAGGTGCCGCGGCACGCGGAGCGACGCAAACGCGCCCACCAGCCGGCCGGCGTCGATCGCCGGATCGAACAGCTCTTGCAGCGTCGGCGCCGCGCCTGCCGCCGCGCAGGCGGCGATGCGGGCGTTGGCCAGGTCGTAGAGCGATTGGCCCGTCCATTCCAACGACGGCACCATGTTCTGTTTGTCGAGCCGGGCTCGTTGATAGAAGTCGCGGTCCTCGCGCTCGACGAACGTTGCCAGCTCAATGGGCAAAAGCAGCTTGAAGCCGAGGCCCGGCTGCTTGAGGAACTTGTTGTCGAGCATCGACCACACCAAGCCCCGCATATTGTCGAGCGATCCGTTCATCAGGTGCGGCTCGTCGACGCGGTCGACCAGCACGATAATGCCAGAAAACCCCAAAGATTTTAGGAGTCCCTGGAATTTGTACAGCAGTTCGTAGCGGTCGTCGGTTCGCGGCTTCTCGGGCAATGGCTGGTTGGAAATGTCTCGCCCTGAAAACTGCATGAACACCCCCCGCAAGGGGTGCGATTCACGGTTGACGCAACGGAGGTTCTTGGCCACGCGGCTGGCGCGGAGCCACCAGCGCGAGACTTGGGCCATCCACGGGGCCCAGCCCAGGGCGATCACCAGCCATGGCCAGACGGTCTTCAGCCATTCGTATTTTTTGTAGTACAGCACGACGCCGAAAACGCCTGCCGTAACGGCGACGCCGAGTAGCCGAATCAACCAGCTCTGCCAGGGATAGTACCGCAGCCGGCGACGCAGGCGGCGCCAGCGAGATTGAAACGTTTCGGTCAGCGAGTTGTCGTAGCAGGCCGCCAGCAACAACAGGTCGCGCTTTTGGAAGCGGTCGAACCGCCGCGCGGCGTCCGGCGGCAAACTGTCCGCCGCCGGGCCGCTCGGCTGGCGCACGCCCCGCAGCCGGTCGACCACGCTGGTGACGCCGATCGACAAGACGGCGTCCATATGGTCCCACAGCTTCCATTCGGAAAGGACTTTCAGCGGGTTGCGCCGCTTGCGCCCGCTTAGCCGATCGGCAAAGCGATCGAGAAACGGATTAAAATCGTCGTACTCGATGACGAACAGCCGATTGTTTTCGCTCCGCTGGTTGTGGTGGTCGATCTGGCCGGCCATCTGCAGCCGCAGGGCGGTTTTGCCGGCCCCCTTTTCGCCGAACACGATCGACGTCGCCGGGCTCGAGGGATCGCCGTAGATCTTGTCCCACTGGGGGTGAAACGTGCTGGCGCGGCAGCGGCCCTGAAACACCGGGTCGGTCTGCGCGTCTTCATCCGCGAACGGGTTGGCGGCGATGCCGTGATGGGCGAGAAAATCGTGCAGCTTCATGGCGGGCGTAGCAGCGTGACTGGCAGCGTCGCCGCGCGAGAAGCGCGGGCTGTGCGGCGCGGGACGTAGGTCAGGTGTCCGGCGGGCCGGATAGATGCGTGCAAGTATAGGTCACCGGCCTCGGGGGCAGGAGCCGCGAGGAATGGAATGACGGATCTTAAGGCGATTGCTGGTAGAGCGTTACGACGGATTCGTTCGCGCGGGAATTGAACGGCGCCCAACAGGGTAATGTGGCGCACCGCAAGCGGGCGGAAGTCTCCTGCGACCGGCGGCACGCCGCTACCGGCAGACCCGCCAGTCGCAGAGGCCTCGCGACCCCGCCCGACGTGCTATCAAAGCCGGCGCGGTCCAAAACTGCCTTTCCTGCGGAATTTGCAGCAGAGAAGGCAAAGTCGGTGTGAAGCTCTTCCGATTATAAGCATTGTAAGCGTCACATAAGCGGCGCCGCGCCGTGCTTCCGCACTCACGCCGAGGGCGGCGGCGCGGGCGGGCGGCGACCGCATCGCGACTCCTCTTCAGCGGGAACTTATCGATGAAGGCTTGCCAACAACGCACTTCCGGCCTGTGCTGGCTGCTGATCGCCGCGGTCTGGGCGGCGTCCACTGGCTGTACGGCGTTCATGGAGCCTCGCAATCCCGTTCCGGTCACGCCCAATCCGCCGCCGGCAGCCAGCCCGGTTCCCCGCGAACTCGAAAAGGTGACGCTGCCGCGCTACGTGATCGAGCCGCCCGATATCCTGCTGATTGAAGGCGTGAAGCTGGTTCCCAAGTCGCCCCACCGCATTGAGACGTTCGACGTGCTGTTGATTCGCGTCGTCGGCGCTTTTCCGGAGCAACCGATCGACGATACGTACGCCGTTGACGCCGACGGCACCGTCAACCTGGGTCCCACCTACGGCCGCGTGAACGTCGTCGGCTATACGATCGAGGAGGCCGAGGATCAGATCCGCGACCAGCTTGCCAAAGTGCTCACCGACGTGGAAGTATCGGTCTCGTTGATTCAGTCGGTCGGCGCCCAGCAAATCACCGGACAGCACCTGGTGGCCATGGACGGCCGGGTGAACCTCGGCACGTACGGCTCGGTATACGTGGCCGGTATGACCCTCGAGGAAGCCACCGCGGCCATCGAGACCAAGCTCGCCGAGCGGCTGGAGGACCCGGAAGTCTTCGTCGACATTCTGGCGTACAACAGCAAGGTGTTCTACGTGATTACGCAAGGCGGCGGCATGGGCGACGACGTCGTTCGCCTGCCGGTGACCGGAAACGAGACCGTGATTGACGCGGTAGCGAACATCGGCGGCATCTCGCAGGTGTCGTCCACCAAGATGTGGATCGCGCGCCCGGCCCCCAACGGCGTCGGCTGTGAGCAGATCCTGCCGGTGAGCTGGAACGAAATTGCCCAAGGGGCCTCGACGGCCACCAACTATCAGCTTATGCCCGGCGATCGTCTGTTCATTGCCCAAGACCGGCTTACCGCCTTCAACACTGTCGTAACCAAGGTCCTCAATCCGTTCGAGCGGGTATTCGGGTTCGTCTCGCTGGCGACCTCGACTGCCAACCGTATTGTGCGGTTCGGCTTGCCGAACACGTTCTAACGTGACTTCGACGGCCGTTGCTTCGAACGATTGTTGACCGCGATTGTAAGTTAGCTCGATTACCGACCCAGCCGCCGATGGCCGCGCTTTGCGTGACGATGCAGGGGGCGTCGTCACGCGAAGCGGCTCGGGCCGTGGCTTCCCTAGGAATGCACGCCATGTCTCCTCGGTTGAAAATGCGAGCGGCCGCCTCGCCGCTGGTACTTGCGGGGGCCCTCTGGGGCGGCAGCCCGTGGACGGTCGCGGCGCCGCCGGTCCATGTCGAGGACGCAATGCTCCAGGAGCAGGCGTCGACAACGGCAGCGACCGCCGGCCAGAAGGCCGCGCCGACCGCGGCCGACGCCAAAACGAGCCAGCCCGCGGCGACATCCGAGATCTTCTCGCGGGGACCGACGCACTACCACCTGCCCGCGCCGCCCATGCCGCGGCAAACGCCGCCGCCCTGCTCGCCCGACGGCGTGTGCATCTCCAACCCCATGCGCTGGGGCTGGTATCAGACCCGTTGGCGGACGTTTCCGGGCGATCTGCCGACTGGCCTGCCGACCGAAGCGGCTGAGCAGCCGCCGGCCGCGCCTACCGAAGAAGGCTTAGGCGGCCCGAAGCTTCCGACGCTCGAACAAGAAGGCTCGATCGCGCCGCAACGCGGCCCGCGCGGCGCCGCGCCGGCCGCCGAAAACGGCGGAGGCGCTGCCGCACCGGGGCCGCAGGAGCCGATCGTTCCGCCGGCAGGCCAGGCCCCGGCAGTAGAGCCAGGCCCGGCGACCGAGCCGGCGCCGGGATTGGAAACGCCTCCTGCAGGTCCCCTCCCTGAATTGGAGAACCCGCCCGCCGTACAGCCGCCCGCCGCACAGCCGCCCGCCGGCGAGCCTGCCGGCGATCCGCTGGATCCGTTCGGCGGCGGTCCTCCGCAGCCGCCCGCCTGGTTGAGCCAGGCGACCACCGCCGCGCCGGCGAGGGTCGCCCAGCCGCAAACGGTGCAGCCCGTGGTGGATGTAACCAGTACGCCCAGCGGCGCCTCATCCTTGGAGATTCCCTACGGCACTCCGGCTGCGGCAGTGCAAGGTGGGATCAACCTCGTACCGCCAGCGAACCTCGCGGTCCCCGATTTCGACGGACCGAATCTGCATGGCGACGATGCGCCGCCCGCGCTGCCCCCGGGGCTGAAGGGACTGACCTCCGGCGCGTCGGCGCCGGGCTACTCGACCCTGGCGGGCGCCATCGAGCAGCGGGCGACTCCCCGCGCAGGGCCTGCCGACGCCATGCACCGCGGCGTTACCCAGGCCGGCCATGCGCAGCCGATGGGGATTCAATTGATCAACCCGGCGGCGGCCGTGGTAGTCGAGCCGGGAGCAGAAGGCTTGCAGCAAGCCATCTACTTCGAGGCCAGTGATCTGGACGAGTAGTCGTTTCCTGGCTGTCTGCCGAAGGATCGCTTGCTCGTCGCCATCGGCTGACACATTACGAAACAACGCCCGTCTGCGCGATCCAGCCGCGCGACGGGCGTGTTCGTTGATCGTCAAGAAGAATCAGCCCGGGGCGAGCAGCCCTGACGAGCCGCGCCCCGTCTTACCAGCGATCGCCGCCGCCATAGCTGCGGTTGGCGCTCCCTCCGCCGCCATACCCGCCGCGGCCGCCTCCGTAGCCCCGTCCGCCGCCGCCGTTGCGATCGGCTTTGGGCCGAGCCTCGTTGACGGTAATGGTTCGACCGTCGACTTCGGCGCCGTTAAGGGCCTCGATGGCCGCCCGGGCCTCTTGATCGTTGTTCATGGCGACAAACGCGAAACCGCGGGGCCGTCCGGTTTCGCGATCTGAGATGATGGCGACCTCCGCGACGCTGCCATGGGCGCCGAACGCATCGTAGAGGGTGTCCTGGGTGGTCGTGTAAGACAAGTTACCGACATACAGCTTCATCAAACTAACTCCAAACGCGCTGAGTCCCTGCGAACGCTTGTGCGCCAGAATCGGACCCCAACGGTCCGGGCGGCAAGACGGCGACGAGGGGGCAGCATTTACCGGGGGCAGGTCGTGAGGAACGGCGCGGTAGAAAAGCGACGCGAGAGCAGACGACCCGCCCAATACTAAAGCAACAACTCCCGTCCTCGTGCCAACGAAACAGATACAGAAGAGACCCCGCAGAGCTACTGCCCCGAGAAAAAATCCCCGCGGAGGCAAACGTACTATAACGTGGTAATTACGGCTTGTCGAGAACGATCCAGTCGTCCGTCACGGCAGATCGAACAGCATTAACTCCGTAAAGTCTTGCGCTTCAAGCATTAAGCGAGTCTCGTCGCTGCTCGCCAAGCCGTCGCCGGCCGTTAGGGTATCCACCCCAATTCTTGCCGTTCCCGCGAGAACTTGCAGCCAACCATACCGCCCCGGCGGGAAATCGTAGCTTAACGTGCCTTCGCGAGCCAGCTCCGCGAGGTAGATCGAGACGTCCTGCTGCACGACAAGCGAATCGTCGCGGCCATCCGGCGAAACCACCGTTTGCCATCGCCCCAGACGGCCGCTCGCTGGGAACGACCGCTGCTCATAGCTCGGCTCGTACCCGCGGCGGTCGGGCAAGAGCCAGATTTGATACAAGTGCACGGGATTGGTCGCCGAAGGGTTGCGTTCGCTATGCGAAATGCCGGTCCCCGCTGTCATCCGCTGAACTTCCCCGGCGCGTAGAATTCCTTGATGCCCAAGGCTGTCGCGGTGTTCCAGTTCGCCCGACAGCACGTAGGTGACGATTTCCATATCGCGATGCGGATGCATGCCGAAGCCCTGCAGGGCCGCAATGCGATCTTCGTTGATTACCCGCAACGCGCGGAAGCCCATATGGCGGGGATCGGCATACTCGGCGAACGAAAAGGTGTGTCGAGTATTCAGCCAGCCGTAGTCGCCGCCGCCGCGCTCATCGGCCTTTCGGACGGCCAACATGGTGCTCTCCTCTGCGCCGGCGTCGGCCGACGATCTCCAACTCGATGACGCCGACCACGATTATCGACAGAGTTTCTTGGTGATTTCCGCTACGTGCTTGCCTTGGAAACGCGCAATGGCAAGTTCATTCTCGCTGGGCCGACGCGAACCGTCGCCGCCGGCGAGCGTTCCGGCGCCGTAAGGCGAGCCGCCGGTGATTTCATTCATGTTGGCGAGCTCCTGACAGCTATAAGGCACGCCGACAATAATCATCCCCAGGTGCAGCAGCGTGGTATGGAAACTGGTAATCGTCGTTTACTGGCCGCCGTGCTGAGTGCCGGTGCTGGTGAAGACGCTGCCCACCTTGCCGATGAGCGCGCCCTTGGCCCACAGTCCGCCGGTCTGGTCGAGAAAGTTCCGCATTTGCGACGCCATGTTTCCGAACCGCGTCGGCGTGCCGAAGATGATCGCGTCCGCCTCGGCAAGCTGTTGCGGCTGGGCCTGCGGCACCTGGGCGAAGGCGGCGCGGGCCTGCTTCGCCCCGGTCCGCTCAAGGGCCGCCTCGGGGACCAGTTCGGGCACCTGCCACAGCGAGACGTCAGCCCCTTCGACCTGGCGAGCGCCTTCGACAACTGCCTCGGCCATCCGGTTGATGTGGCCGTACATGCTGTAGAATACGACTTGGATTTTCATCGGAATTGCTCCTGGCAGGGGGAGAATGGGCGGCTCGCCTGCGCCCGGTAAGGGGCAAAATCGCCCAGCGGCGCGTAGTGGTTCGCCGCAGTTTGAGCGCGCCGCGATTCTAACGCGCGGTAGGCGGAAAAAAGCCTACCGCCTAGCGCGAACTGGACGGATTGAGCCCGTACAGCAAAACGCGGGCCACGTCCACGATGCTGCCGGGCGTTTCGTCAGCTATCAAACCACCGCATGAACAGCCGCTTGGTGGTCGCCCTGCCGGCGCGAGCGATAGATCGGGTGACCGGGATCCGTTTTGGACAGACGGCCACGCAGTTTTGGGCATTGCCGCATACCTGAAGCCCGCCGGGGCCCATCAATAAGTCCAGTCGCTTCTTGGACTCCATGGCGCCGGTCGGATGGTCGTTCATCAACATGACCTGGCTAATGGCATGCGGGCCGATGAAGTACTCGTCGTAAGCCTGGTTCTGTCGCTGGCGAAGCGCATCGTCGCTTTCGCCCGGGCGGCGCTCGACTTCCACCTTGGCGTATTGCGGGCAGGCCTCGACGCAGCAGCCGCAGGTCATGCACTCAGACAGCGGATAGCGGGTCGCCTGGGAATCCTGCGACTCCTTAGGGCCGGGACCGTGATCGACGTAGTCGTCCACGTCGATCCAGGTCTCCAACTTCTCCAAGGCGCGGAACATCCGGCGGCGGTCGACGACCAGATCTCGCTGGACGGGAAACTTGCTCATCGGCCGGAGCTCGATCCCTTCCGGCTCGTCCTTCAAGAGCTGGTCGACTAGCGCCGAGCACGCCTGCCGGGTATACCCGTTGATGAGCATCGTGCAGGCGCCGCAGACTTCTTCCAGGCAATTGCAGTCCCACGCCACCGGAGTCGTCGATTTCCCCTCGGCGGTCGTGGCCTGGGCGGCGATCTTCTGCAGCACGCTGATGACGTTCATCTCCGGCTCGTAGGTCACGCGATGGCGCTCCCAGTAGCTGGGTTGCCCCGGGGAGTCCTGGCGAAGAATGCGGACTTCAAACGAGCTGGGCTGGGCGGAACCTGGAGCGTGCGCGGTCATTGAGTTGGATCATGCGGACAGGAAAGATGGGCTGCGAATACCCCAAAATTGTAGAGCAGCCAGGCCGCGACGCCAAGAACAGCGGGAGGCGGCGCAGCGGTTGCTGGCGCCGGCCGGGGACCGCCGGCAGGGGCGGCGCGGCGCCTGGCAAGGCCGCTGCCTGGGCCGACCGACGCCGCTGCAGCGCGCCTGCGATGGAGCGGTTCGCGGTCATTGGCGTGATTCGCGGGCCGACTCCTTCAAACGCTTGATCTCGTTATCTCCAATCGCGGCGCCGCGGAGCTCGAAATCGTCCCAATTGCCGTTATCGTCGAACGTGCCCAGGCCTACGCGACCCCAGGTGAAGGCGTTGTCGTGCGCGGTCATCATCGGCTTCTGCATGTCGTCGAAGTAGGCTTCGATCGTACCGTCGCCAATACGGCGGACGATCTTGACCTTGTGCCAGTCTTCGGTCCAGGGCGTTCCGTCGGCGCCCTGTTCGGTGATCGCGGTTCGCGGGGCGTCGTTGACGATGAAGATCTGGCAGGCGTGCGGATCGGACTTAGCGCCAAAGTGGACGTAGTAGAAGTGGGCCGGGTCCTGATAACCCCAGAAGATGCACATATCGCGATGGGCGCCGGCATCGACGTTGGTGCTTTGCACCTGCGCCGTGATGTCGAAGTCGCCGACGACCACGTCCTTCAGCAGGGCAATGCTGGGCGGACTGCGATGCGGCGGCTGATAGTCGCTCATCCCGGTGACCCGCAGGGCCTTGGTAGGCTCGCCCGCGGCGTTCTTCAAATCGACGATCTTCCAGTATGGCTTGGCGGGGTTTGGGTCGGTCGTTTGCCAGCGCTGCATGCCGCGCTCGAAGTCGTCGGCGTAGAGCAGCGGGAGGGTTTCGGCGGCGACTGCGCCACAGTGCGCCGCCAACAATGACGCTGCGAGCACCATGGGACCGCTGCGAATCGTTGCGCAATCCCGAGCAAGTTTCATTGGGGTGAATTCTCCGTCGATCGGCTACATAGCCAGCAGAGGAACGGGATATTGAGAAAACGCCTGATCGACCGTGGCCACCGCGGCTCCAAGCTGCAGAGCTTGGCAGACGAGCAGGCGGTCAAACGGATCGCGGTGTACCGACGGCAAATTATGCAAATAACCGATGGCAGATTCCGTCAATGGCCAACTAACGATCCCGTGTCGCTGACGCGCTTGCGATGCAAACTCGGCCGGATTTCCAGGTAACGCAAGCTTGCCCAAGGCGTGTTTGACCGCAATTTCCCAAATCGATGCAACGCTGAGATAAACGTCGTTAGCCGGCGATTGGATCTGTTCGCGACACCGATCGGAGATTCGAGGGCTGCCGGATATGAACCATAAAAAGACGTGAGTATCGAGCAGTATCTTCATTCGCCCTCGAAAGTGCGGAGGATTGCCTCGGGAAGGGGGGCGTCGAAATCATCCGGCACGACGAACTCGCCTCCGCACAATCCGAACGGGCGCTGCTTGATGGACGCCGTTGCTACCGGCTCCAATTGCGCGATTGGCTGCTGCCCCTCGGCAATGATGATAGATTCCCCGGCCTGGGCGCGTCGCACATAGGCAAGGAAGTCTTGCTGTACTTTGTCGAGACTTACGGTGATCATAGAAGTCCTACATGGCTAATCGCAACGGCAGGACTCTTGCCTGAGGGTAGCGGGTCAGTTGGCCTACGCGATCGTTGGCCGCTCGCGGAGCGAGCGTAAAGTCATCTCGCGGAGCGAGATGACTACATTAAACTGCCCCGCCATCTGCTTGAGACGGTATCTTATTCTATCACGCAGCCATGGCTGGCGGCGACCTGCTTAAGTCCCTGCAAATGATGAAATTCGATGATGGGACGGATGCCTTCGAAGCTGCGGCATTTACGACGGAACTCGTCAAACCATGGTTCTTCGTTGAGCACAGGGGGCGGGTCAAACGCGTGGCCGGGGCCGGCCGCGAAATGGCGGAAATCGCCGCCATCCTGGCCGCCTGTCTCGGACACGTGGAACACGCTGCCTAAGGTGAATCGCTTGCGTCTGGCGCCGCCAACCGACTCGCCGACAATCATCCACACTACGCTCCCCTGCAACCGATCGAGCGGCTTATTCGATATCACTCGGCAGGGGTCGTCGTCATGCAGGGCGCGACCCATTCGATCGACGTTATGATATGCCGCGTAGTGCGTTGCCATGCGTACTGCCTCGCTAACCGACCGCCGCCACTGCCGCCTTCGTCGTCGCTCCGTTCCCTGTGTGCTTCGCCTGCCGCTCGCGCCACACCTCTTCGATCACCTCGGCGCCCACCAGGCCGTACAGCCGTGGACGCGGCGGAAGGAGCGAGACGTCGACCTCCTCATAGCTCAACTCCGGCTCGCCCTCGTCGTCGAACTTGCAGATCGTCGACTTCAGGAATTTGCGATTCTTCTCCTCGAATTCATCGCACCACCGCTCGGCCAGCCGACGCTTCTCCGCGGGATTGGCGTCGGCGTCGATGCCGGGCATGTCGAATTGGGGCTTATAGTGCGCGCCGCGGCATTCGTCCCGCGCCAGGGCGCCCTGCAAGATCGCCTTCGCCAGCGGAAACATGTCGCGCAGCGACTTTAGGAAGATTACGTTCTGGTTGGTCCAGACGCCCGTGTCGGACAGCGAGCAGCGCTCGACGCGCTCGGCCAGTTCGTTCACCTTTTGGATCGCGTCGCGAAGCTGATTGTTCTCGCGCACGACCGTGGCCGCGTTGGTCATGACGGCGCCCAACTGCTGATGCAGCATGTATGGGTTCTCGCGGCCGGCGTCGCGCTTCAAGAGCGCATCATGCTCCATTTGCTTGATGGATCGTTGGCCGCGGAGAAGCTGATCGTACTTCTCGTCGCTGGCTGAGGACTGCAGCGCGGCGAGCGACTTCTCGATGCCCGGCGCCACGATGAGTCCGCTGAAAATGCAAGACAGCAGCGAATTGGCCCCCAGCCGATTGGCGCCGTGGTACTGGTAATCGCACTCGCCCATGGCGTACAGCCCCGGGATGTTCGTCTGGTGATTCCGCGGCGAGCCGGGGACCAGCCCTCCGGCGGGCGTCCGCTCGTAATCGGCCCATAAGCCGCCCATCGAGTAGTGAACCGCCGGGAAGATTCGCATCGGCACGTCCCGGGGATCGACGCCCTGGAACTTTTCGTAAATGTGCAAAATGCCGCCGAGCTTGCGATCAAGTTCGGCCCGCGGGATATGCGTCAGATCGAGATAGACGCACTGGCGATCCGCCTCGACGCTGAGGCCTTCGTTTACGCAGACGTTGAAGATCTCTCGCGTGGCGATGTCCCGCGGAACGAGATTGCCGTACTTAGGATAACGCTCCTCAAGGAAGTAGTATCGTTCGGCTTCTGGAATCTGCTTGGGATCGCGCGGATCGTGCGGCTTGCGGGGCACCCACACGCGGCCTCCTTCGCCGCGGGCCGATTCGCTCATCAGCCGCAGCTTGTCGGCGCCCGGAATTGCCGTGGGATGCACCTGGATGAACTCGGCGTTGGCATACAGGGCTCCGGCCTGAGCGGCCCGGCTGGCCGCCGCGCCCGTGCAGGCCATCGACATCGTGCTGCGTCCGAAGATCAGGCCGCAGCCGCCGACCGCCATCGCCACGGCGTCCGCGGGAAACGCCCGGATTTCCATGGTGATCAGGTTCTGCGCGATCGCGCCGCGACAGCGGCCGTCGTCGTCGATCACCGGGCTTAAGAAGTCCCAGCCCTCGTACAAGGCGACGCGGCCGGCGACATGCCACCGCCGCACCTGTTCGTCGAGGGCGTACAGCAATTGCTGACCGGTAGTGGCCCCGGCGAACGCTGTGCGCTTGTAGAGGGTGCCGCCGAAGCGGCGCTGATCGCGAAAGCCTTCCTGGGTGCGATTAAACGGCACGCCCAGCCGATCCATCAGGTCGATGATCCGCGGCCCCCAGTCGGCCATTTCCTTGACCGGCGGCTGATGCTGCAGAAAGTCGCCGCCGTAGACCGTATCGTCGAAGTGCTTCCATTCGTTATCGCCCTGCTGGCGGGTGACGGCGTTGACGCTGTTGATGCCGCCCTGTGCGCAGACGCTGTGCGACCGCTTGACCGGCGTCAGGCTCATCAGATCGACGTGCGCGCCGCCTTCGGCCAGCTTCATCGCCGCGGCCAGTCCCGCTAGTCCGCCGCCCACTATCAAAACGCGTTGCTTAGCCATGATCTTATCTTTCTCTTATTTGCGTCTGGCGCAGAATCGCGCGCGGAAGACTGCTTCGAGGTCGCCGGCGCGGCGTAGTACATGTACGAACGAGAAACGACCTGCCGCCCCAGACAGCGACGCGTCCCCCTGGGCGCACGCAGCGCTGCGTCGCGAATCCCATTCGCGAAACCCGCCGCTGCTGCGGCGCCTGTCAATGTGCGGCAATTGGCAGCCATGTCGCTCCGCCTTGGCGCCAAAGCGCAGGCCCGCTTTTGTCGTCAGCCAGTTATTCGGCGGCCGCGGCGCTAGGCTGCGCGTCGCTCGCCTCGGGCGGATGGTACATCTTGTGTTCATCGGGCAGCACGTCGCCGACCTCCGACCGGTACTTGTAAATCTCGGCCTCCCGCTGGCGGACGGCTTCGAGTTTCTCGGGCGTATCGACGGCCGCGCGCATGCCGAACAGGGCGGCGGCGCTGACCGCCAAGAGCAAGAAGCCGAAGGCGCCGCAAACGTACAGCGCCCGCCGCTGGGCCGCCGGGCTGGTCCAGGCGCCCCAGGTGATGCCCATCGTCCAGATGCCATTAGCGAGGTGGTATACGCACGCTACCACGCCCACCGCGTAAATCGCCACGGCGACAAGGCTCTGCAGGGCCAGTCCGCCCGTGCTGGTGGCGTTATACGGCTTGAAAACCCCGCCGCCGAGCGGCTGAACCACGTAATTCATCCACGCGCTGTTGTGGAACCAGCCGTGCATGTGAAACACGTGGAAGCCAATGAAGAAGAAGGCAATGACGCCCGTGGCCCGCTGCAGCGTGTACCGGTAATTGGCCTCGAACGGATAGTTGTGGGTATTGGGCAGGCCGCCGGCGACGAGCATGATGCCGACGATCGCATGGAATAGGATCGGTATGAAGATGAACGTCCACTCGATCAGCGGCAGCAGCGAGCCGAACTTGTGGATGTTCAACACATTATTCTGGAACGTCTCGGGACTGTTGACGACGCTGGCGTTCACCACGAGATGAACCACCATATAAGCGCCCACGGGAATAAGACCGCTCAGCGAGTGGAGCCTGCGGATCAAGAAGTCGTAGCGGTTCAGAAACGAAGGAGGCGAGCTGTCCACAGCAGGGTTTTCCAGAAAGCGATCGTGCCGTTCGGGGCGAGCGCGACGTGGCGCCTGCAAGAATCCCGCCCTTTTGCGGTTCAGTATAGGGCTGGGCCGATCGACCACAAAGGGGGCGCGGGTCTTCTGCCAATGGCGACCTGCCCTATCAGGCAGACCTTCAGTTCGCCAAAGCCCGGCGACCCGCTGGCGCAATCGACCAACGAAAAAAGGCGAGCCGCTCCGGCTCGCCTGATTTCGATTGCGGCGCCGACTGCCGTTTGCGGCCGGCCTAACCGCCGGACGCCTGCTGGCGGGCTTCGGCCTGGCGGGCCTGCTCTTCGTACTGCCCGGCCAATTGGTCGCGCCCCAGCCCCCGCAGCGCGGTAGCCATCAGCCGGTACATCTTCGGTTGCGGGTTTTCCTGCTGGAGGGCCAGATTCAAAAAGTCGCTGGCCTTCTTGTATTCCCGCAGCTTGAGGTACGCAAAACCGACGTTGTAGTAGTGTTCGCCGACCGTAGGTTCCGCCCGCACGGCGTTGTTGAAGCTTTCAATGGCCCGGCGGTACTCATTGAGGTCCATGTAGGCGCGGCCCTTGTTGACGTGGGCCAACGCCAGATTTGGGGCCTTGGCGATCGCCTCGTTGTAGGAGTTGATCGCCTCGCGGAAATCGCCTTGGACGTGGTGGGTATAGCCGATCCACAGGTAGATGCGCGGATCCTGATAACCGCCGCCGGTGGACGAGGCCTGTTCAAAGTCGCCGCGGGCCAGCTCCGCCTCGCCCAGGTAATACCAGCAAATGCCGCGGAAATAGATCGCGTCGGCCAGATAGTTGACGTCCTGCCCGGCACCCTTCTCAATAGCCTGCGTGAGCGCGGCCACGGCGTCGCTATATCGCTGCAGCATCCGCAGCGCGCGGCCCTTGTAGAAGTACGCGCTGCCAGATTCCGGGCGTTCCTCCGAGACGGCCAACAGGGCGTCGGCGTCGGCGATCACGGCTTGCAGAGCGGTTTGGGCCTTTTCCGAGTCTTTCTCCTGCTCGGCGATGCGAAGGTTGGCGCCCGCCCGCGATAGATAGCCGGTGACGTACTTCACCGGGTCGCCGGGGCGCTCGGGCTGGTACGCGTTGATGGCGTTGGTCAGCGCCTCGATCGCCGGGTCGTACTTGTTCTGCATGAGATAGACGTTCGCTTCCACCATGAAGTTCTCATGGTCGGTCGGATCGACCTCGACGGAACGCCTGACGTCGGCCTCGGCCTTTTCGTATTCGCCAAGCAGCACGTGCGCCATGCCGCGATCGCGATAGGCGCGGGCGTCCTGGTCGTTGATGGCCAGCGCGTCGTCCAATCGCTGGATCGCGCCGACCGGATCCGAGTTGACCATGATGTGGCCGACGTCGGACAACAGCCGGGCGTTGTTGGGATCCATTTGTAGCGCCATCGAGAAGTCCGTTGACGCGATGTCCATCTGGCCCAGTTCGAGCGCCGCCTCGCCGCGCCCGATATAGGCCGGCACGGCATTGACGTCGATATTCAACGCCTGGGTGTAGACGTTGGAGGCCGCCTGATAGTCCTTCAGCTCGCGCAGCGCGTCGGCCTTTCCGATCAAGGCTTCGACATACGTCTCGTCGAGGGAAATCGCCCGATTGAATGCCGCGACGGCCTCCTTGTAATTCTTCTCGGCGGCCAACTTCCGGCCCTCGTCCAGCGCCGCGATGGCGTCTTTGGGCCGCATGGCGGCCAGTTCGTCGCCCGCCGCCGGGGTTTCGGCGGTTGTAGCGTCTTGAGCACGGGAGGTCGCCGTCCCGTACGCGGAAAATCCAAGGAGGAGGGCGAAAACCGCAAGATGCTTAACGTAGGTCATGAAAGGCCCCTCTAGCCGAGCGACTATTCCAGGGTGAGCGTAAGAAGTCAGAGCGACGACCGTGCCAGGAATCCTAGGCCGCGCCATCGTGAAAGAGTAGGTTAGGCTTCGCGAGAAAGCCGCCCTTCATGGTAACACCCGCGGCGGGGAACCCGCGATGCTTTGGCGTAGTCAGGCCTGAAAATGCCCCGCCCCGCCGCCGATCGCGCGGGCAACGCCAATTCTGCCGGTTCGGTCGATTGGACCGAGAGCGTCGCGATCTGTCCGCTGCCGGGGGCCTAACCCCGCGCCGCTCCGGCGAACGTGGGCGACGGATCCTCGTCGTCCGGCATGGCCACGGCGTACCGGCCGTACGCCTTGTTAGAACGGGTGTATTCTTCGGCGAAGCTCACCGCTTGCTCGTCGGTGAATTTGCGGGCGATCGTCCGCTTGAGGTCTCCGTGCTCGTAGATGTGCACGAGATGGTCGGCCTGCGGGCCGGCAGATTCCGGCGACGCCGCCGGATCGGCCGGCTCATCGTCATCTTCCGCGAGATCATCGCCCAGAATGTAGCCTACCGGCGCCGGTTCGAGCGCGGGGGCCGGCGGCGGCGGGGGACCATGGGGATGGTCCGGGCGCTCGGCAGCCTCTTCGGCCTCGTCGCCGGCGGCATCCCGCTTGGTCGGTCGCGGCTTCTTCGGGGCGCGGGCCCCGGGCGATTCGCTTTCTGCCTTGGGGGAGGCCTTCTCTTTGTCCTTAGGAGCCTCCTTCTCTTTGCCTTTGGCGTTGGCCTTGCTTCGGCCCTTCGCCGCCGGCTTCTCCTTTCCCGCCTTGCCGCGGCTGGCGGACTGCTTGCGAGGTTTCGGCTTCGGCTTGGGCTCATCCTCGACGTCAGAGCCCTCTACTTCCTCCGTTTCGTCCTCATCGTCGTCATCGACAAAGTCGAAGTCGTGATCGAACAAATCATCGTCGTCGTCGTACGCCATGGCCCACAAGCGCTCCAGCGGGAGCGGGTCAAAGAGAGAAGGATTGCCGGCGGTCCAGAAATCGCTTTGCCGGACGAAGCAGTTTAGTATCCGAGAGCCGTCGGCAGGCGTCAACCTGCGTCCGGGCGGCCACAGGGGCCGATAGCCGTTTGCGACCGCGAAGCCTCCCGGATGCGCTGGGCAACCAGTCGCAACACGCGCCCGCCGCCGGCGGCGTCCTGGGAGGGCTACCGGGCGGCCACTCGCTGCTTCGACGCATCGACGGCCGCCTGGATGCCAGCATCGAGCACCGGGTCGGTTCCTACGATCTTCAATTCGCTGCCGCCGTCGACAGGTCGGGCGACGCGGTACGGCCCGGCGACGATCTGTTGCGGCGTGACGCCCTGCTTGGCGATCTTCTGCCCGCTGGGGGCATAGAACAGCGCCGTCGTCAGGCGAACTCCGGCGCCGGCGTAGCCGAGCGGGAAGATTCCCTGCACGGAGCCCTTGCCGTATGATTTTTGGCCTACGATCACCCCGCGGCCATTGTCTTTGATGGCGCCGGCGAAGATCTCGCTGGCGCTGGCGCTATCGCCGTCAATGAGGACCGCCAGCGGCACCCGCCAAGTCCCGCCATAATGGGCCTGGTAGTTAAAATCCTCCTGCGCGCTGCGGCCGCGGGTCGAGACGATGTTGCCCTGCATCAAGAACTTGTCGGCTACCTCGACGGCGGCCGTCAGCAGTCCGCCAGGGTTGCCCCGCAGGTCGAGCACCAGGGTCTTCATCCCCTTGGCATGCAAATCCCACAGTGCGGCGTCCAGATCGCGGCTGGTCGTCTTCTGGAAGGCGGGAATCTTCACGTAGGCCACGCCGGCCGCCAGTTGGTCGGCGGTGAGATTAAGCCCGCGGGCCTGGGCGAACGCCGCATCGACCATCGCGACGTCTTCCAGACTGGGCACCTCGACATGTTCGCGACGGACGTTCAGCTCTCGCGGCGGCAAGCCCGCCGACTCCACCTGCACGCGGACGTAGCTGCCTTCCTCTCCGGTCAGCAGCGCGGCGGCTTCATCGGTCGAAAGCTTCGCTGTCGACCGACCGTCAACGGCGGTGATGCGGTCATTGTCCTTGATGCCGGCGCGCTGGGCGGGACTGCCGCCTATGACGTGAACGATCAGCAGCGCCCCCCGGTCGGCCTTTAATTCGACGCCCAGTCCTACGAAGTTGCCTTCGATTTGCGAATAGACGTCGCGCAGTTGGTCGGCCGTCAGGTAGGTCGAGTATTCATCCAGTCCGCCGGCCGCTGCCGTGATGAACTCCAGCAGCACCGCCGACTGCCGCAATCCGCAGCGTCGTTCCGCGAGTTGCGCGGCTTCGGCGGCCAGCGCGGCCAGATCGTTCGGTCCGGCGATCAGTCGATTGGCAGTGAGTTGGTACAGCTCGCGACGCAGCGACGAGCGATGCTCGGCGGTCGGCGAAACGCGATTGGCCGCACAGAATCCGGGCTGTCCCAGGGCCATGTCAACCGCCGTCGCTCCGCGGGCCGCCAGGCGTTGCCAGGGCGGCTCAACCACGTAATGGGCGTTGATTTTGCGGGCCAGTTCCAAATAGAGGGCGCCGGCCTGCTGCGGCGTCAACGAATCGAGCGACTGCAAAAAGCTGTGATCGCAGTAGCGGCGATCGAGACTGTAATGCAGCCGGGCGGCGTCTTCGCGGGCTTCGAGCGTGGCTTCGCCCGGATGCTGCCGCAGCGCGTCCTCATAATGCGACAGGGCCTCTCCCCATCGTCCCAGCGTTTCCAGCCGCGTGCCTTCGGCCAGCACCGCCTCGATCGAGGGCGCCGGCGGCAATTCCGGGGCGATGAACACCGGCTCCGACGATCGCGTGACCTGTTGCGCCGACGCGCGCGGCGCCGGCGACAGACAAGCGGCGACTAAAGGCAATAACAGCCAGGCGCTTCGCAGCCGAAGGACCCGTGAGTGCATGAGTTGCTCGTTCCGTGCAGGTGGGGAGTCGCTCGGGCGCGCCATGCGGCCAAGCTTTCGCGCGTCGGCACGCGCGACAGCCGTCCGGGCTGGTGGGTGAGCATCCATGCGTTCACGACGGCTGACGAAGCGGGTCGAGATCGTCAGCCATGGTGAATATAGATCACGCGCGCCGCGCGGTCAAA
>JADLBW010000031.1 GCA_020847515.1 Pirellulales bacterium
GAGGGGGTCGCCGAACACCTCGACGGCATGTTTGCGATCGCGCCCCAGTGGATCAAAGGCATCGTCAGCGCGGCCGCCGTCAACGATTGGCCGCTGGCTGCCGCCTACCAGGCGAAGCTCAACGAGTTGCGCGCCGAGCTTATAAACTCCGCCAGCGTCATGGGAGCATTTACCGTCATGATGAACGCGCGGGGAATACCCGGACGCTTCCACGGTGCGCCGTACGCCTCGCTCGATGAAAGGCAGCGCGACGCGCTGTGCGCCTCTGCCGTGATGCGCTCGCTAACATCCGAGGCGTCGGCTGCGTAGACCGGCGTACGGCAACCGTAGCGCAAGAATCGAACCGCTGCCAGGAGCCGCCGCAATGAGCGTCCTCGATCGCTTTCGTCTCGACGGCCGCACGGCCTTGGTAACCGCGGGAGCCGGGCCGCTGTTCGGCCGCAGCATCAGCGAGGCCCTAGCCGATGCGGGCGCGACGGTGATTACCGCTTCGCGATCGCTCGAGCGGACTGAGCAGTATGCCGAGTCCCTGCGGGCCCGCGGTTTGGACGTCCATGGCATGCAAGTCGACGTGTGCGACGTAGACTCGATCGACCGCTTATTTGAAGCGGCGATTCGCCAATTTGGCGCCATCGACGTGCTGGTAAACAATGCCGTCGCCCGCACCGGCCACATCGGCTGCCTGGTCGATCAGACCCCCGATCACTTGCGTTCCGCCGCCGAGGGGGACTTCCTGGGCTTGTTCCGGCTTTGTCAGCGGTTCGTCGAATCCAGGACAAGCAGCCGCTGCGGATCGATCATCAATATCGCCAGCATTTACGGAGTCGTCGCGAACGACCCCGCGCTGTACGCCGGCACGGATATGGTGCAGCCGCCGAGCTATAACTTTGTAAAGGGCGGCATGATCAATTTCACTCGCTATTTGGCGAGCTATTACGGAAGCTGCGGAATTCGGGCCAACTGCATCAGTCCGGGCGGCTACCGAGATGACCAGCCGCCAAAGTTCGTCGACGAATACCAGCGCCGCGTGCCGCTAGGACGAATGCTCAGCCACGAAGATATTCAAGGCGCCGTGGTCTTTCTGGCGTCGGATGCATCCAGCTATGTTACTGGAATCAATCTACTGTTGGACGGGGGATGGACATGCCGCTGAACACCCTCATTGTCGGCGGCGGCTCCATCGGCGAGAGACACTTGCGGTGCTTTCAGCAGCAGCCTGGAGTGGTGGTTGCATTGTGTGAACCAAACGAGAGGCGTCGCGCCGAGCTTTCCAGCCGCTACGCCGTTGAACGTACGTTCTCGTCTCTAACGGAAGCAACCGAGTTCGACTGGAACATCGGCGTCATCTGCACGCCGGCGCAGCTACATGTCGAGCAGGCCGTCCGCTTGCTGCAGCGCGCCCCGGCGGTGCTGATTGAGAAGCCGCTTTCGACGCCAGCCGTGGCGGTCGACCAGTTGTTGGCCGCGACGCCTGCGAAGACAGTAGGCGTGGCCTACACCTACCGGTCGCATCCCGCGGTGCAGGCGGTGCGCGACTTGATCGTAAGCGGCGCGCTCGGCCAGGTGCATCAACTGACCGTGGTCACCGGATCGCACTTTCCCGCCCATCGACCGGCGTATCGCGACACCTACTACGCGCACCGCGAGACGGGCGGCGGCGCCATCCAGGACGCTGCGACCCATTTATTCGACCTGGCGCATTACATGACGGGCCCGTTCGACTGGATTTTTTGCGACGCGGCCCATCAGTCGTTGCCCGGCGTGGAGGTTGAAGACACTGTCCATGCGACGGCCCGCGCCGACAAGAATCGCGTGATGATTTCGATCGCGATCAATCAGTTCATGGCGCCCTATGAAGTCACGATGCAGATCAATGGCGAGCAGGCCAGCGCGCGACTGATCCTCCACGAGCACCGGTATGGCCTGTTCCGCCTCGGCGACGACCAGTGGCACTGGCACAATACGCCGATTCGCGAGCGCGACGACTTGTTCCGCGAGCAGGCGAAGCTGTTCCTCGAAGCGGCCTTAGGCAGGCGACCTGTGGCATGCTCGGTCTGGGAAGCGAACCACACGCTCGACATCAGCGCCGCAGCCCTTTGCTCGGCCGCCCGCGGCGAACGGCTTCCGATTGAAGGGTTAATCGCCGCGCCGCCGCTTCAATGACGCTGCCAACTGAAGCCTGAGAGTCCCAACGCCGTCGCACAATCGGCGCAAGCAGGAGAAGGATCGATGATCGAACAGCCGGTCGCCATCGTCACCGGCGCCGCACGCGGGATCGGCGCTGCCATCGCGCGGCGCTTGCTCGCGGACGGCTACGCCGTTGCCCTAGTCGATCGCGATGGCGACGCGCTGCAGCAGCGGTTCGGCGATCTCCCAGAAAGCGATCAGCGGACGCTGTCTTTGGCCGGCGACCTGGCCGAAGTGGAGTTCTTCACTACGCTGACCGACCAGGTTGTCGGCCGCTTTGGGCGGATCGACCTGCTCGTGAACAACGCAGCCTGGCGGGAGATCGTCACCATGCAGGAAATCACGCTGCAGTCGTGGGAACAAACCGTGCGGATTTGTCTGACCGCACCGGCGTTTCTGGCTCGCGACGCGGCGCGGGCCATGCAGCAGCGCGGGCGGGGCGTGATTATCAACATTGGCAGCATGATGGCCCAGCAGGCGGGGGGGTTCGCGCCGGCCTATGTTGCCTGCAAAGGGGGGCTGGAATCCCTCACCTACGATCTGGCGGCCGCCTACGGCCCGCACGGCATTCGAGTGGTTACGGTCAGCCCCGGCGCCATCGACGCCGGTCTCAGCCACGACCTGCAGGACGAGTCCTCGTCGGCCGGCGTCCAAGTGCGTGAATATGGCAAGGGGATGTCCATGCTCGGCCGCGCCGGCTCCGGCGAAGAAGTAGCCGCCGCCGTGGCTTGGGTTGCGAGCGACGAGGCTTCCTATTTAACGGGCGTCACGTTGACCCTCGACGGGGGCTGGTCGCGGCACCATTTCCCCACGCCGCTCGCTCAGAAGTTGATCCGCCAGGGCAAGCCATGAGCATCTGGCGATTCGCAGAGCTACTGCCGCCGATCGACGCGGGCTGCCGGCTTTCGCTGGGCGAGGGTGACACGCCGTTGGTGCCGTCGCGGCGAATAGGACCGGTCCGTGGCGCGAAGCGTCTGTTCCTCAAGGTCGAGAGCGGCAATCCTACCGGATCCTATAAGGACCGGTTCGCCGCCGTTGCCATTTCCGCGATGCGCGCGGCCGGCAAGACTCGCTGCATCGCGAGTTCCAGCGGCAACTCCGGAGCCGCTTTGGCCGCGTACTGCGCGGCGGCGGGCATACGCTGCGAAATAGCCATCGTCGAAACCGCGCCGCTGGGCAAGTTAACGCAGATGTTGGCCTACGGCGCCCAGCTTCAGCGGGTTCGCGGATTCGGCGTTGATGCACGAATCACCCAAGCGACCTGCGCGCGACTAGAAACGCTCGCACTCGATGCGGGGGCAGCGCTGCAAATTACTGCCTTTCGATACTGCCCGATAGGCATGCAGGGCGTGCAGACCATCAGCTATGAGTTGCACGAGCAGACTCGCACGTCGCCCTCGCCGATTCGGCACGTCTTCGTCCCCGCTGGCGGCGGCGGGCTGGCGCTCGCTGTCGCACGTGGATTCCAGCAGCTAACCGCCCAGTCGCCCGGCGAAGGTCCGGCCATCCACATCGTTCAGCCGCTAGGGAACGATACGATGGTCACGCCATTGCGATCCGGCGCCAGGTTGGCGCAGGAAGTCGCCTGCACGACGGCAATTACGGGCTTGCAGGTGCCCTCGATTATTGACGGCAATGAAGTCATCGACGCCTGTCGCCAATCGGGCGGAACGGGATATCTTGTCTCCGATTCAGAAGTGTGGTCGATGCAGGCCCGTCTGGCGGCCGAGGAAGGAGTGTTCTGCGAGCCGGCCGGGGCCGTAGCGCTGTGCGGCGCGCTGCAGGCGATCGAGCGCGGCGAGGTTAACCCCGATGAGGCCATGGCATGCATTGTCACCGGCAGCGGCTTCAAGGACATGGCGAGCGTCGACCGGCTTGTTCAGAACCAGTCCTGTCCAACGGTCGAGTACTCGGCGCTCTAGCCGCCTCGCAAGCAAGCCGCTCACGGCAATTCCAGCACGACGGCCAGCCCGGTCCCTTCCGCGACGCGGGGCCACGTGTGCAGCATCAACACGATGCCGTCGCATTCAGCGACAATGGCAGTCCGCGCGCCTTCGATGGGATGCAAAAGTTCGCCCAGCGTTTGACCGCGCGCGACCGATTGCCCCACTTCAACGCAGGGCAAAAAAAGCCCGCCCGCTGGAGCCGGATGGCGCACCTGCAAATGCCCGGATTCCGGGCGCCGATCTTCGACGCAGTATTTAACCCGACTCGACTGGACAGGCGCGTGCAGCATATCAATCAGCCCCATGACATTCCGGCAGCCTTGCCGATAATCGTCAACCGCAGCAAAGCTGTAGCCGCCGCCTCCGCTATGCTCGGCGTAGATCGCCGGGATGCCCGCATCGCGAGCGACCGAGAGCGAGCGACCTTCCAAAACGGGAGAAGTGCCCCAGACCAGCGGCAGATTGAAGGCGGCGGCCATCGCCCGCTGCTTTTCGAGGACGCTTTCATCCTTATGCAGCATGTAGCCTGCCAGCGGCATCAGCCGCAAGCGAGCGCCCCCGGTGTGCAGGTCGATATAGTAATCGGCCGAACGTATGGCCGCCGTCAGCGCCGCCGCAAGGCGCTGCGTGACGCTACCCTCGGCCGTCCCGGGACAGGTGCGCGCCAGGTCAAGCTGATCTTCGGCCGTTCGCTCGCCCCGGGAAAACGCCGGCTCATTTACCACGGGAATTAAGGTGACGACGCCGCGCACGTCGGAGGGGCGCAATTCCTCGACAAGAGCGCGTACGGCGACCATCGGCTCGAATTCGTCGCCGTGCACTCCGGCCGTAATTAACAGGTGCGGCCCCGGTCGCCGTCCGCTAACTGTGAATTGTTGCAGCATCATCGGTCGGCGTTTCCCGCGGGCGGGTCGTCGTGGCGGCACTGCCAGGTCGCGTTCTGCTCAAAGGGAAACATCGGTCGGCGGCGCTTTTGGTAGTCGAACGTGGCGAGATCGGCCGACGTGCTGCCGCCGGTATTGACCCGAATGAAGGAGGAGCACGCCTGCTGATAGGCTGCGATGGGCGAATGAACCCCCTTGGCCGCCAGAATCCGAAAAGCAGCCGGATCAAGCCCGCAAGACGTCAACTGCGCCAGGCTCCAGGGCGCCATCCGCTTAGAGGTGAGCATTACCCTGAGCCCATGGTCGGTGGTGACGACGGCGGTGCGGCCTTGGTCGAACTTAGAGACGCCGCCATGTCGCGGCTGCGGTTCGCTGAAGAGGCCCTCGTAGACCCCGTCGAGAGTAAAGTTGGCGACGAGCGGACTCCCATGCAAGGAATCCGTTTTGCCGCCCACCGCGAGGCGCAGCCGGTCGCCTCGCGTAGCACTGGCGGCCTGAGCTGCTGCTGACGGATCATACAGGCAAACGAAGGCGCCTGGTAGTTTTCGGCGATGGATGGCCCAGGCCAACAGGGTGCCGTCCCCCGGCGAGCCGGCGCCGACGTTGTCGCCCATATCCAAGAGGCAGGTCGGCCCAGTCGCCTCGCCAGAATGTACAATTTGTTGCGCCCGGTCGAGCGCCGCTTCGACATCGATGAGTTCGGGCGCAAAGTCCTGCCGGCTCGACCAGAGCAACTCGCCCAACTCGCAGGAAAGCCGCTCGGCCAGCTTCCGATCGCCATCGGCGACGACCAGCGCCGCGGCGCCCATTTCAGGCACGTCGGCGTACGGAAACCCCAGACAAATGCTGCTGGAAAGCACGCCCTGAATGCCGCGGACTTGCTCGGCCGCCTCGTAAATTGGCAGGCACGGTAAAACGGCTGGCGCCTGGCACTCAATATTTATCGCCAGCGGCGGATAGGCCGCAGCCTGGATAGGCCGGACTTCTCCCGCGAGCGTGCGGACCATCAGCCGGGTCGCTTCAAGTCCCCGTTGCCGCTGATCGATGTGGGGATTGGTACGATAGGCGATCATTCCGTCGCACGCCTCCACCATAGCCGCTGAGAGATTGGCGTGCGGGTCCAACGTAGCAAGAATCGGCCGCTCCGCCCCTAGAAGTCGGCGTAGCATTCCCAGCCAATAGCCGTCCACGTCAGCGACTATCTCGCTGACCGTCGCTCCATGGGGCGCCGCCAGAATGCCATCGACGTCGCCGGCGCGGCGTACGTCGGCTTCCATCATCTCCATTAGGGCGTTAAACGTCCCGCTGGTCATTACTCCAGACGGCAACGCTCGAGCTGCAAATATTGGGACCGCGGTTAGGCGGGCTTCGGCGAGGCCCGCGAAAAAGCCGCCGACTTCATGGTGGGCCTGTTCAAAGTACGAGCGCACGGCATCGCCGCGCAGCAAGACGTCTTGCCGGAACTCGGACAACGTCGTCCGCCGCGGCACGAACGTGTTCGATTCCTGCAGGAGTGCAACGATTCCGACTCGTTTGGTCACGATGTAGACCCGGCGGCCCGAGGAGTTACCGCTATCGCGTCGATCTCGAACTTGAGCAGATCCCCTAAGCAGCCCACCAGCGTCGTGCGGGCAGGGTAGGGCGGCGAAAAATACTGGTGGTAAAGTTCATTGTATTCCCCAAGATCCTCTTGCCGCCCAAGGTAAGACCGCACTTGCACCACGTCGCTCAAACCTAGACCCGCCGCGACGAGGACGCGCTTGAGATTGTCGATTGCCCGATGGAACTCTTCGGCAAACGAACCGGCCACGATCCGCCCTTGCTCGTCTGTGGAAGCCTGCCCCGAAACGAACAACAACGGGCCGACGTGCATGGCCGTGCTGTAGGGTGGCGACGTTTTGGGTAAATCGCTGCTTATGAGGGGCCTTTTATCCATCATAGAGCAACGTGCGGACCTGGTAGTGCCGTGTGGTTAATTACGTCCAGTCGATCGCGTTTT
This sequence comes from Pirellulales bacterium, assembly GCA_020847515.1. Classification (GTDB taxonomy): domain Bacteria; phylum Planctomycetota; class Planctomycetia; order Pirellulales; family Lacipirellulaceae; genus Lacipirellula. The sequence continues at coordinate 7,017 of JADLBW010000031.1, forward strand.
CGACCTGTGCTTTTGGTGGGAAGCGTACCACCGAATTCGACGGCGATTTCGCACCGGATCACGTGCATCCCCGGTACTTCGCGAAACCGCGGGCAGCCATTGCGGAAGCCGAAACGTTTTTTTCGTCTGATTTGGTTTAACTCTTGCTTGACGTTTCGTATGCCGGAATACTAGATTCAACTTAATGGAATCCACGTCGCTTGTCAAAGCCCTCGGTTTACTTGAAGCCACGGCCAATGAGCCCGCCGGGAGGCCCTTGGCCGCCTTGGCTGCCGAGACGGGCCTTACCAAGCCGACCGCTCACCGAATCCTCAAGACGTTGACCATGCTGGGCTACCTGGAGAGGGCCGGGGGCGTCTACCGGCAAACGCCAAAAGTGCAGCAACTAGTGTCGAACGACCCCGCGCAGCGGCTGCTAACCATGGCCGATCCCGTCCTCCGCGACCTGCACGAAAAGACGCTCGAAACGGTCAATCTCGGGGCGCTGCGGTTCGATCGGGTGGTGTACTTGCGGGTGCTGGAGAGCCCGCAACCGCTACGCCGCGTCGCCACGCCAGATACGGTCGATCCGTTTCACTCAACGGCTTTGGGCCGAGCAATTGCCGCCCATCTGCCGGCGGCCGAACAGGAGTTATTGCTGAAAACGGCCCGTTTGGAGCCGAGTACGCCGCTAACCAAGACCAATCATGCGGCGCTGGCGGCTACGCTCGCGAAGGTCGCTCGCGACGGCTACGCGATTGAAGCAGATGAAACAGATGTGGGCGTGACCTGCATCGGCGCCCCGATTATCGTGGGCGGGGCGCCTTTGGCGGCGGTCAGTCTGAGCATGCCGACCGCTCGGGCCGCGAGCAAACTCATGCCCAAGCTGGTAGCGGCCGTGCGGTCGGCCGCCGGGCAAATCGCCGCTGCTATGGAAGGCGGCCGTTCGAGCGCCAGTGGCAGCAACAAAGGCCGACGCACCGCGACCGGGAGCCGCCAATGAGCGCCGCCGCCAAACAGATTTTCAGCGTGGCGAATTCTTCGCAACTGCATGCCCGGTCGTGCCGCGCGCTGGCACTTGGGGTCTCCAGCGGCTTGCGCCGGCACATCGCGCCGGCGCCGCTGTTCTTCGAACGGGGCGAGGGGCCCTATCTGTTCGACGTCGATGGACACAAGCTGCTCGACTATACGCTCGGTTGGGGGCCGCTCATCCTCGGCAACAATCATCCTGCGATCAACGCCGCGGTGACGGCCCAACTCTCCCGCGGGTATACCTTTGGAGCGCAGCACCGAGGCGAGTATGAATTGGCGGAATTGCTGATCGACGTACTTCCAGGGGTCGAGCGGGTCATCTTTTCCAACACGGGAACCGAGGCGGTGCAAGCAGCCTTGCGGCTGGCCCGCGCGTATACCGGGCGAACGAAGGTTGTGAAGTTCGAAGGCCATTACCATGGATGGCTTAACAACATCCTCGTAAGTTATCGCCTTAAGCCCGCCGACCCCTGCCAACCCATGCCAGCCTGCGGCGGTCAGCCGGAGGCTGAATATGCCGAAACTTTAGTGCTGCCGTGGAACGATTTGGCGGCCGTTGAGAATGCGTTTCGGCAGTTTCAAGGCCAAATTGCCTGCATCATTACTGAGCCAATCCTGGCTAACGGCGGGTGCTGCCTTCCAGAGCCGGGCTATCTGCAGGGGCTGGTCGAATTATGCCGCCAGCACGGCGCGGTATCGATCTTCGATGAAGTTATCACCGGCTTTCGCATTGCCCTGGGCGGCGTTCGGGAGTGCGAAGGCGTGCGGCCCGACCTGAGCGTTTACGCCAAAGCACTCGCCGGCGGACTGGCCCTTTCGGCCGTCGCCGGCCGCGCCGAAGCGTTCCAGGCGCTCGAGGATGGCCGCACTATTCACGCGGGCACTTACAACGGCAATCCGATCAGTCTTGCCGCCGCCCGTGCCACCATCGAGACGCTACGTGCGCCCGGCGTGTTCGACGGCATGCATGCGCACGGCCAGGCAATTCGCGACATCATCCATTGCCACTCGGCTGCGCGCGGGGTCAAGCTGATCACCGTTGGGCTGGGGACGGTATTCAGCATCCATTTTGGGATCGATCAGGCGCCCCGAACGTATCGAGACACGCTGGCGGCTGACGACTCGCAGTACCGCAGATTCCGACTCGCTATGCTGCGCGGCGGCGTTCACTTGTTGCCAGATGGGCGATGGTATGTCGGCGCGACTCACGGCGACCAAGAGTTGGCAATCGTCGATGCGGCCGTTGAGCAGGCATTCCAAGAGTCGGCCGGGTAGACGGCTCTTGTGTCACGCGCAGCAGCCGTCCCTTGCCTGCGTACTTGACTTAGCAGGCGCCTGCGCTGGGAAACCTTGACTATGACGCCCCTCGATTGGCTGATCATCGC
>JADLBW010000032.1 GCA_020847515.1 Pirellulales bacterium
CACCTGGGACGGCGGCAACGGCGAATGGAAGGACGCCAAGTGGAACGGCGGCCAGACCTCCAGCGCCGCCCTGGGCCGCGACAACGGCACTGAGAACGGCCACCACATCGTCGTCGGCAGCGGCGCGCAGGTGTTTTACGACTCGGCGGCCAATGGCGACTTCCGCTTGAAGTCGGCCAACGGCCCGACGCACGTCGAAGTCCGGGACGGCGCCGTGCTGACCCTCGCGTCGGACAATACCGACGACGACGGCAAGTGGACCGAGTGGGACGGCGACATGACGCTCGATAACGGCACGCTGAAGCGAACCCATAGCGGCACGTCGCTATCCAGCGGCCTGCTGATGTTCGGCTCTTGGCGGAGCATTCAGGATCAGGAGATCCGCGTGAACATCAAGAACGGCGGTCGCCTGGAGAATGACGGGCAGGTGTGGTTCGGCGCCGACGAGGATCATGCCCTCGGCCTGAAGGTGCTGATGGAGATCGACGACGGCACGCTGGACCTCACCGGCGGCGATTATCCGCAGGTCAACAACGACAACATCGTGCAGGCCGACTTGGCGTTCTTCTACGGTTCGGATTTCGGCAACGGCAACGGCGCCACGACCACGACCGACCCCAAGGGCGAGACCTACAAGATCAACTTCACCGGGCCGGGCTCGATCACGGTCGATGAAGCGGGCGTGTGGGTGTACGACCAGGACAGCACGGGCCTGTGGACCTCGGGACAGGTTTCCTATCAGGACCTGTGGGACCGGGGCATTCTGCAGGCTAACGGCATCACCGGGGCTGCTGGTACGTTCGGCGACTACTTCAGCGTGACCGGCACGCCTGGCGCCGCCAACTACACGCTCACGTCGCTACTGGGCGGCGGCGGCGGCAGCAACGGCGACTACGACGGCGACAGCGACGTCGACGGCAACGACTTTTTGGCCTGGCAGAAGTCGTTCGGCAACACGGTGACGGCCGGCACCGGCGCCGACGGCAGCGGCAACGGCACGGTCGACGCCGCTGACCTGGCGGTCTGGCAGGGCGGCTTCGGCGGCCCGGCCGCGGCGGCCACGGCGGGCGCTGTGCCGGAGCCGGCGACGCTTGTTGGCGCGCTGCTGGGGCTGGGTTGCCTGGCCCTGCGTCGGGCCCGCCGGGGGGCCTAAAGGCCGCGCGGCTGCTGTAGGTAGGCTTATACGGTTCTTCTTGGTCCGGTGACGCAACCTTGCGCTTCGAGCGTCGGCCCTGGCAAGCTCACTTGCCCGGGCCGACGCCGCGCAAGGGCCGTGGTTGTCCCAGGCAAAAGATAGGACGCGACGGCTGTACGAGCGGCTCGCTGACGAGGGAATTCTTTGTTCGGTAAATTGGACCTGTCATCGCCGCTCGACCTCGTTAGCCGAGTCCTGTCCGAGCATTCAGGCAGACCGCGAGCCGGCGGCCTGCTGGTTGCGGCCGCGCTGGCCGGCGGCTGCAATCGCGGCCCGGCGCGGATCGAAGCCCCCGACTGGGACCCGCCGGCGCTGGCCGAGCAGATCGTCTCGGAGCTTGATAAGGGGGGCGACGGCCAGGTGAACCAGCAGGAGCTCTCCGCGTCGCCGGGGCTGGCCAGCGGCGTGCGGTATCTCGACCGCGACCAGAACGGCGAAGTCACGGCGGCGGAGATCGAGGCCCAATTCGCCAAGTATCGCGATCGGCGCGTCGGGCTGCGGGCGCCGACGTTTCGCTTAACCTACAAGGGCCGACCGGTGCCGGACGCCGAAGTGACGTTCCTGCCCGAGCGCTATTTGGAAGGGGTGATCGAACCGGCGCATGGCACGACCGACGTCGACGGTTTTTTTGCCCCGCAGACCGAGGGGCAGGACGTGCCGGGGGCGCGGCTGGGGTATTATCGCGTGCAGGTGAAATCGCCCCAGGTCAAGATACCGGCAAAGTACTCCACGGAGGAAAGCCCGCTGGGGGCGAACATTTCGTTGGTGGAAGACGAGTCGTCCTACGGCGTCAATAGCGTGTCGCAATTGGCGATCCCCGATTGACGCGAGCCATGAACGAGCGTTGGGTTATGCACACCAAGGGTGATAGAGATCGTGCGGGCTTTACGCTGGTCGAATTGCTGGTGGTGATTGCGATCATCGGCGTGCTGGTGGCGCTGCTCTTGCCGGCCGTCCAGGCGGCGCGGGAAGCGGCCCGGCTGAAGCAGTGCACCAATAACCAGAAGCAGATCGGCCTGGGCTTTCTCAACCACGAATCAGCGCAGGGCTACCTGCCGTCCAGCGGCTGGGGATGGCGTTGGCAGCCCGATCCGGATCGGGGCTATGGAGTCGAACAGCCGGGGGGCTGGGCGTACAACATTTTGGCCTATGTCGAGCTGCAGAATCTTCGCAATCTCGGCAAGGGCCGGGCTAACTCCGGCGACATGCAACGGGCCGACCTGCTGCCGCTGGTCAGCACGCCGCTGCCGCTGTTCACCTGCCCGACGCGGCGCGAGCCGATTGTGTATCCGCTCGTTCGCAACGACTACTTGGGCAATAACCTGATGGCCTGCACGGTAGCCGGGGGCTGCAACGTGGCCCGCAGCGACTACGCCGCCAACACGGGCAATATCATGCAGAACCAGCAAGGGGACGAAGCCGGCCCACCCAGCTACGCGGCCGCGGCGACGTGGGACTGGTTTTACGATCAGGCGGGGGACAATCATCGATACCTCAACGGCATCACCTACCAGCGAAGCCAGATCCGGCTGGCACAAATCACTGACGGCACGACCCAAACCGCCTTGGTCGCCGAGCGGTACATCAGCCCCGACGAATACTTCAACGGCGAAGATCCGGCCGACGATCAAAACATCTTCCTCGGCCAAGATCGCGACATGAACCGCTTCTTCGCCGCCGGCCAGACCGAGGGCGGCCTGGCGGGAACCGTCCCGAGGCTTCCCGTGCCGATCATCCTCCAGCGGCTGCCGCTGCAAGACCGGCCGGGGTACTTCCCGGACGACAAGTTCCTCTTCGGCAGCGCTCACGCCACCGGGCTCAACCTGGTGTTTTGCGACGGCGGGGTGCGGTTCATACAGTACAACGTCGACCCCGAGGTGTGGCGGCTCTTTGGCGGCCGCGACGACGAAATCGTGCCGCCGCAGTGATGTCCGCGCTCGCTGAGCTACTTATCAATCGTAAGCTGCGGCCGGGCTGCCCGCAGCCTGGCCAGCGAAGCGGCCGGATACTCGCTTCCTTCCAGGCTGAGCCGGGTCAGCGACGTACTGCGGCTGAGCTGCGGCAACGCTTCGTCGGCCAGCTTGACGCCCCGCAGCACCAGCCATTCGAGCTGCGGCAAACCGGCAAGCGGCTCGAGCCCGCTGGCGACATGCGTGCCGGTCAGATCGAGGATTTTGAGCTGCCTCATCCCGGCAAGCGCCGCCAGGCCGCCGCTAGCGACGTTCGTGCCGGCGAGATTGAGCGAGTGGAGGCCCTCAAGCGGGCGAAGCTGCTGCAAGCCGTCGTCGGTGATCGCCGTTTGCCCCAGCGCCAGCGAGGCGAGCGTCGACAGCCGCCCGATGGCCGCTAGTTGCTGGTCCTTCAGCGGGGTGCGGCTGGCGTCGAGCGAGCCGAGGCGTCCCAGCGCCGGCAAAAGTTCAATGGCTTTATGCAGTGAGTCGGCCGACTCGACTGTCGAGAGATTCACGGAAGCGACGTAGCTGCGCGATCCGTCCATGACGACGATCGCCCCCAGGGCCTCGAGCGACCTGGCGGCGTCGGCTTCGGCGGCCGTCCGCTGGCCGGAGTTCAATAGCCAGTAGCCGAGCCCCGCGGCGAGCAGCAGGACGATCGCCAGGGCGGGCGCCAAGGCGCGGCGGCGACGCGGCGGCGGCGCTGCGGGATTATCGACGGGGTGCGTCATTCGGGGCTTCCTTGATAAGTCCTGGATGAGCTGGCCGCGGCGGCGCGGAGGTCGAGTCGGCAGTTTAGCCGAATGGAGGTTGCCGGGTCCAACTGCGGCAGGCGCCGCGCGTGGCAACCATTTCTGGCGATCATTTTACAAGGAACGATTGAACGGCCTCAATTGGCCGCAGACCTTACTTCACCGTAGCCCGGGGCATCGCCCCAGGTCCCGAGGGCGACTGGACCCGTATTGGCCTTCGGCCAATCGGGGGCGTGGCGGCGCTTGCTCCCCTGGGGCGATGCCCCAGGCTACGGTGACAGGCAGGGCCTTCGGCCAATCTTTTGGATCGGCCGCCATAAACTGTTGCCAGACGCCAGGCGCCGCGTACCCTCGGCAGCCCGGGGGGCTCTGCCCGGGGATTGCTTTTCAGGCAGTGCAGGATCTGTCCCGATGGAAAGACACCCCCGGCAAAGCCCGGGGCGGCAAGGGCCGTTAGCGGCGCAAGCTTCAATAGACGCTCGCAGACGCGAGAGGAGCGCAGGCGCGCTGCCGGCGGCGCAGCCGCCGGTAACGTCCGCCAATCTAAGGGTATGCATGATTCCTCGCGGGCAACGCATCGCGTCATGATTCATTCCTGCGCCGGGGTGCACGCCGTTCTCGCGCCACTTTAACCGCGTCTTGCCGGCCGCTGCCCAATGAATGAGTTAGGACGCTGTCGGCATGGACGCGCGGCGGCGCCGCGGCGGGGCAGTTTGGCTTAAATAGCGTAGGCCGCTGGTGCTGAGCGCGAAAAGGCATCTCGCGGAGCGAGATGACTACATTGAAGTTGACCCACTACCTGGCGCGGTCCATCTGGCCAGTCGTAGGGCTGATGGATTATCCTTGGCGCACGCCCTCCCTTCTCACTTTTCCCAAGCGGCGCAGCATGGCTACCGATCCCCCTGCCTCCGGCCGAATTGTTTCGCTCGACCAGTTTCGCGGGTATACCGTGGCGGGGATGTTCCTGGTGAACTTCACGGGGTCGTTCGCGGCGGCGCCGATGTTGTTCAAACACCACAACACGTTCTGCAGCTATGCCGACACGATCATGCCGCAGTTCTTCTTTGCGGTGGGGTTCGCGATGCGGCTGGTGTTCGAGCGGCGGGTCGAGCGCGAGGGCGCCGCACGGGCCTACGCACGCATGGTGCGGCGGATTCTGGGGCTGGCGGTGATCGCGGGACTGCTCTATTTGGGGCCGGAGGCCGGGGAGCTGCTGAAACTGGCGGCTGAGCAGGGTCGATCGACGGCGCTGGCGGCGGCGGTGAAGGACTGGTTCCAGACGCTAATGCACATCGCGATGACGACGCTATGGATCCTGCCGGTGATCCGCGCGCCCGGCGTAGTGCGGGCGGCGCATGCGGCGGTTTCCGGCGGGATCTTCCTGCTCGTGTCGCAGTGGTTTTATTTTGACTGGGTTCAGCAGGGAGGGATCGACGGCGGGGTGCTGGGATTTTTGGCGTGGACGATTCCGACGATCGCCGGCACGCTGGCCTGCGACTGGATGGTCGAGGACCGGGCGCGGCCGCGGCTAGGGCGGCTGTTCGGCTGGGCCGCGGGGCTGATGCTGGCCGGGTGGCTGCTGTCGTGCGGGACGACCTTGTACGACATCCCAGCGGGCGCCGCGGATCCCCTGCCATCGCAGAAGTGGGCGGCCGACCCGGTGATTCCGTCGGCCGAGCGGCTCCAGTCGCACCGGATCACATGGGCGGAAGGGCCGTTCGTGCCGCCGCCGGGCCCGCACCAAAGGGAGGAGAACTTTTGGATGATGAGCCAGCGGGCGGCGACGTTGTCGTACCACTTCTTCGCCGCGGGTCTGTCGCTGGCGGCGTACGGGGCGTTCTATATTCTTTGCGATAGATGGGGATGGCAGTGGGGCGTGTTTCGCACGCTGGGCGTCAACGCCCTGGTCGGCTACGCGCTGCACGGGTTCATCGGCGATTATTTCGACCGCTACCTGGACCGCACGTCGCCCGGATGGGAGGTCGCGGCGTGCTTCTTCGCGTATTTCGCGGCCACGTACGCGGTGCTGCGGGCGATGGAATGGCGGAAGATTTACGTCCGCATCTAAAGAGTTTGACGGGCGGCCGGTGCGCGCCCATTGGCCGGCGGGGGTATCTACGCTCGGGGCGGCGGGTCAGCTCGATGGGAGAGCGTTGGCCGCTCGCTCTCTGAGCGGGACGTCGTCTTGCGGAGCGAGATGCGTACCTTAATCTGAGGTCGTCAAGGAATTTAGTGGATGGATATAGCCTTCGGCCAACGGAAACTTTGGGCCGACTGTCGTCCGAGGGCGTTGCCCTGGGCTACGGTGACAGAGGCCTTTGGCCAACGGCCAAAATCATCCTAGCCTAGGGCGACGCACTAGGGAGAGGGAGGTATGTCGGTCGCTTTGGCTGAAGGCCATAGTCGTCGCCGAACAGCCATTAGCAGACCGGAAGAACCAAATTTGATCGAGTGCGCCCCGCGCGAATCGCTCGCTACTGCCCGCGGAACGTGCCGCCGGTGATTTCTGCTACGGTTTGCAGGAAGGTCGCCAGGGCGGCGTCGAAGTAATTGCCCAGCCCGACCGTGTTGACGGGCACGTTCTGGTGCTGGCGGCACAATTGATAGATTTCGCGCGCCATGGCCGGATCGAACACTCCTGTATCGGCGCGGCTGGGAGCGCCGTCGGAGAACAGCAAGATGGTGTCGACGTCGTAGGCGTAGGCCTTGCGGAGGGCGTCGAGCGTGTTGGTCGATCCGCCGGGCGCGACGAGCTGCAATTGCTTCAGGAGGGCCTCGCGCCGATCGCGGCCCGACTCGCCGCGCAGGTCGACCAGGGCGCCGTCGGCGGGGAAGGTCCGCACGCTGCTGGAGAAGACGATCAGCACGCATTCTTCGACGTTGAGGTGCCGCAGCCACTTGGCGGCGATCGCCTGGGCGTCGGCCCAGCGGTCGGCGGCGCCGGCGGCCCCGCTCTGCCGCATGCTGCCCGAGGCGTCGATGACCAGCGCCACGCGCTTCAGCGGCCCGCGGAGGCCGACCAGCTCGCGGTTGTTGCGTCCTTCTTCGAGCAATTGCCGCTGGTGTTGCTGGTCGGCGGCGGTCATCGCCTGCTGGAGTCGCTGGTTCTGCTGCTGCAGACCGGCGGCCAGCTCTTCCGCCCGCTTGAGCTGAGCCAGGTAATCGGCCGCCTGCTGGGCGCTGGCGGCGAGGCGGGACTGCAGCTCGTCGGACGTGCGTTTAGACTCCGCCAATTTCGCGGCCGACGCCTGGTCGGCGGCGGCGAGTTGAATGCCGGCTTCTTGGAGCTTGGCTCGCAAAGCGGCGACGAGGGCGTCCAGCTCACGGGATTGTTTCTGAAGCTGCTCGCGGTCGCGGGTAAGCGAATCGAGGGCGGCGAGCTTTTCTTCGAGCTGGGCGCTAAGCGCCTCGAGGCGCTCGCCGAGCGTTTGGTTGGTTTCGGCGAGCGAGTCGCGCTGGGCGGCGGCTGCGGCGCGCTGGCCTTCGACCTGGAGGCGCTTCGCCTCCAGGTCGGCGTTGGCGGCGGCGAGCGACTGGCTTTGCGATTTCAACTGGCCCTGCTGCTTCAGCAGCAGGTCGAGCTTGGAATTGAGCTGGGCGATCTGGGCGAGCTTGTCGGCAAGTTGCTGGCGAAGCTTGTCGCGGTCCTCCTGCGTGAGGTTCAGCCGCTCGCTGGTCTGCCGCAGCACGTCGCCCAGGCCGGCGAGCTCGTCGGTCCTGGCGGCGAGATTCTCGACGAGCTGGGTTTTCTCGGCGGCGAGCGCGGTGTTCTCGCGAGCTCCTTGCGTAAGTTTGG
>JADLBW010000033.1 GCA_020847515.1 Pirellulales bacterium
CCCTTGCGCAGCATGACAATGCGATCTTTGGGTGGCACGGGCGTGCCGCCCGTGCGGAGCGGCCGGACGAGCGTGGCAGTCGTCTTGCTGACTTGGGGGGTGCCGTTTCAGGTTGTGGGCAGTTACGGATACAGCGGGTGTACCAGCTTCTCACTGGCGGCACGCCAGTGGCACCCGGCACCCGGCACCCGGCGGAACTTCGCTGCCAAACTGGGACTGAAACGAAAAAGGCCCGTCGCTCGGGGGAAGCGACGGGCCTTCGGTTCACCTACACGAGAGAGGATCTCTCTCGGCAGTCGACGTTCGAACTAGCTTAGGCCATCCGACGGCGAGCCGCGACCAAGCCGAGCAGGCTCAGGCCGGCCAGACCGAGGGTGGTCGGCTCGGGAATGGCACGGTTCAGCTCGACGACCAAGTTACCAGCCGAGATGAGCTGGACGGTCGCGGTGCCCTTGGCGCCTTGCGCGATCGCGGGGAAGTCAACGTTCGCGAGGAACAGCTTGCCACCGGGCTGATCAGCCGTCGTAAGGGTTCCACCGGCCTTGCCTACCGCAAACGATAGTTCTTGCGGCGTATTAACCAAACCGACCTGGGACAAAGCCAACCCGCCAGGGAAATCGAGCGGATCGGCCGTCAGCATACGGTTCGGATAGCTGAACGCTTCGCCGGCAGGCCGAGGCACGCCAGCGGCAGCACCGCTGTTCTGATTGGCGAACGTGGCGGACCCGTTGGGCTTGAGCGACACGAAGATCGTGTCGAATTGGCCGTTCTCAGCGCCGCCATCCAGATACAGCGAGATCGCCGTATTGTTGGTTCCCAGGCTAAGGCTTGCTGCATTCACGGCGGAGCAAGCAACCACGCACAGGCCCACAGCAACCAGACTAAGAATTGTCTTCATATTTGAAATCTCACGTGTTGTAGAAGTTGATGGAAATGACCACTGCCTGATTGAAAGTGCTACTACAAAGAAGATTGCAACTCCTTGCCGACAGCAGGTTATATGCCGGCGGTTGCACAGGCGACTACAGAACTTTCATTAGCAAAAAATCTTCCTGTTGTAAATGAGAGCCTGCGTGGACATTGACACATCTGTGTGATCTTAACCGCGCTTGCCCCGGATGCCAAGACCCAGCAGGGCGATTCCCAAAATCGCGATGCTGGTCGGCTCGGGCACAGCCGACGCAGCGGCTGCGGCCGCAGGCGACGCGGTCGCCTTATTGAAATTGGCGTTGATGAAGCTGAAGTCGAACTGATCGGTCTTGCCGCTCGAGTTGAAGTCAGCAGTGTCCCAAGTCTTACCAGTGGCCGAGGTGCTGAAGTTCGCGTTCAGAATGCTGAAGTCGAACTGATCGACCTTGCCGCTGCGGTTGGCATCGCCTTGCCACAGGCCATCGACGCCGACGCTGTCGCCGCGGGTGCTGACCGTGCCAATCGCGCCAGCCACGGCCTTGTTCGAGCCATCGAACTCATTGGCCTGCACGTTGGCCCCAGTGAGGCTCGGACGGGCGCCGGTCCAAGAACCGGAGGCGATCAGAGACGAGTTGTCCCAGAAATCGGCAGTGGCATTGGTGAACAAGTCATCCTGGGCTACCACGCCAGGGCCGCCCGGCTTGCCGACGTTGAGGACCAGCGTACCGGCCAAGTCGTCGCCAGCGACGATCTGAGTCGAGGCGGCTGTGCCGTTGTAGCGGAAGACGCTGGTGGTGTTATCGAACACCGGGGCGTTGGGGGTGATTGCGCCGGCGGGCAGATCAACGCCGGTGACGCCCAGGTTGCCCGTCACCGTGGCCGAGAGGCCAGCGAGGCCGCCGGCGGCATCGGACTTGGCCAGAAGCTGCCAGGTACCGCCCCCGGTGGGATTGTTCGGGTCGGTGTAGCGAAGGTTCAGTTGCACGTGAACAGTCGCCAAGGCGGGCGACGCCATCGCAACCAGCGCTGATGCGCACAGAGAGAAAACCAATCCGCGTTTCATGTTCATTTCTCCAAGTCCCCGTCTCATGTAGGTGAATGATACCCGTTCAAAAGCTGCGCTTGGTTGGGGGGCGTTTTAGAAAAGAGCCGCCAGTGCGTTCGTCGGCGATAGGGCTACTTCCTGGTCCCGAGCTTCAAGAGGAGTCAGCCGTTAGCGAGGGCGCCAAGCAGCTTGCGGCCGAGGTGCTGCTTGGAGAAACCGTTGACGGCCCTCGATGACGCGCGTCCTGTTCCTGTTGCTCGTCGCCTGTTGCCTGTCTTTGGGTGAAAGCGAGGTCAGGGGGAAGAAAAGCACACCGCTGGCGTACGTACTGGCCGCCATTTCCTTCCCACTCTACCAAGGAAACGGAGGCTTGCAACAGTTTTGACGAGGGGGAACCCAAAAAAAGTCGCTAGCTGGCCCGCCCCGGTTTGCAGAAAACCACTTAAGCTTTGTCCCCCAATCACTTGTGACGACGGGTAAAAGTGGCGAGACGGGGCAGTTTTTTTGAACTTTTTCGTACTTGCGGGTTGCATTTTGCTTGGACGCGAGGCCCGCCTGCGCGAAGGCGTGACAACAGCGACGCCCTTCGGCCGCCCCGAGCCGCTGGCCGAAGCCCTGCGGCCCGGCCGGGGCTGCCCTTGGACCGCGTGCGTGCGGACCGGCTAATGTACTGTGCGGAACAAGGCAAAAATACGGCGTGAACGACGGCACAGGGGGGCGTGTCGTGGTGTGAGCGGGTGAGCTGCTTCGGCCGTGTGGAGCAGGGCGGTGGATCGGAGCAGGGCGGTGATAATCGAAGTAGCGCGCAGGGGTGGGCGAGTGTTCAAGACCGCGGCTTGCGCGGTGGTGCGCGGAAGGGGTCGGGATGCTTTGGCGACTGGGTGCGCTGCTGTGGGTGGCGGATCGCTAGTCGCCAAAGCATTCCGACCCCGTTGGCTGTGCGGAAGGAAGCGGGATGCTTTGGCGATTGGGTGCGCTGATGTGGGTGGCGGGTCGCTAGTCGCCAAAGAATCCCGACCCCGTTGGCTGGCGGGCGGGGAGAGGTCTATACTCGCTCGATTGGGGATTTGCGAGGCGGCGGAGCGTGGTTGCCGCAGCATTTGGGGTGCGGGCGTGAAAGTGCGAGGCGCTTTGCCGCGGACGGATAAGCGGACAGGGATGAAACGGATATGGCGAGGGGCATTAAACAGGACATGGTTGTCGTAATATTGCCGGACGGCGGGCGGCGCGAGTTCAGCCGCAGGGCGACGGCCTATGACGTGGCGGCGGAAATCAGCGCGGGGCTGGCCCGGGCGGCGATCGCGGCGGAGGTGAACGGGCAGATCCGAGACCTGCACGCGCCGCTGGTCGAGGAGGGGGAGGCCGCGGCGGCGTTGGACCCCGCGGCTCGCCACGGCGGCGATGCGCAGCGCGAGGTGACGTTGCGGATCTTGACGAAGAAGGATCCCGAAGCGCTGGGCATCATGCGGCATAGTGCGGCGCATGTGATGGCCCAGGCGGTGATGCGGCTGCATCGGGGCGTGGGGCTGGCGTTCGGACCGACGACGGCGACCGGGTTTTACTACGATTTTCAGCTTGAAAAGCCGCTGTCGGAGGAGGATTTCCCGGCGATCGAAGCCGAGATGCAGAAGATCGTCGCCGCGGACCTGCGGTTCGAGCGGATGGTGCTCGGGCGCGAAGAGGCGAAGGAGCTGTGCGCCGAGCTAGGACAGAAGCTCAAAGTCGAGCACATCGAGACGGGCCTGGCGGGAGAGGCGACGCTGTCGTTCTATCGGCAGGGGGAATTCATCGATCTTTGCCGGGGGAAGCACATTCCTAGTACGGGGCACATGGGCAAGGGGTTCAAACTGCTCAGCCTGGCCGGGGCCTACTGGAAGGGGGACGCCTCGCGCGAGCAGTTACAGCGGCTGTATGCGACGGCGTACTTCGACAAGAAGGAGCTGACCGATTACCTCACCCAGCTCGAAGAGGCGAAGCGGCGCGATCACCGTGTGCTTGGCAAGCAGCTTGAGCTGTTCACGATCAGCCAGACCGTGGGATCGGGCCTCATTCTGTGGCTGCCCAAGGGGGCGGTCATCCGGCAGACGCTCGAGGACTACCTCAAGAGCGAGCTGCGGCGTCGAGGTTACGACGCGGTATACACGCCGCACATCGGCAAGATCGAGCTGTATCAGATCTCGGGGCATTACCCGTATTACAGCGATTCACAGTTTCCGCCGATCGACCTTTCGGAGAAAGCGGAAGGCGGAAAGCGGAAAGCGGAAGGGGAGGTGGAAGCAATACAAGGTGATGCCTTATCTCCGCTTTCCGCTCTCCGCTCTCCGCTTCCGTCAGAGGGCGAGCGGTACCTGCTGAAGCCGATGAATTGCCCGCACCACATCATGATTTACAAATCGAAGCCCCGTTCGTACCGGGATTTGCCGGTCCGGCTGGCCGAATTTGGCACCGTTTACCGCTACGAGCAGTCTGGTGAGTTGAGCGGCATGACCCGCGTGCGGGGCTTCACCCAGGACGACGCCCATATCTTTTGCACCGAGGAGCAGGTTGCTGGCGAAGTCCGCGGCTGCCTGGAAATGACCCTCGAGGTGCTCAAAGCGTTGGGCATGGATAATTACCGGGTGCGGCTCGGTTTTCG
>JADLBW010000034.1 GCA_020847515.1 Pirellulales bacterium
CGCCACCGCTTCACGAGCGCCGAGAACAAGCGTATCGACCTGACAAACCCTGAACGCGCGTTCATAGAACGCGCGTTCGATCGGGTTTGCAGGTCATACGCAGGCCGTTCTCGGCGCCGCTTCGGCGCCGGTCCGGGGGAGTCGCTTCGGCCGACACCGCCGCCTGTGGCGTCGGCGTCGGCCGGCTCACGATCCGCAACCGCTTCGTCAACGGCACCCGCTCCAGCGGTCACGCGACCGCGCCCGTCGTCTGCTCGAACTGCCTGTTCTCGGCGCTCGTCAAGCGTCGGCGAAGCCCTGGGGGCGAAGTAAGGCGACCACAGCGGAACGACGCTGCGGGCGCCGCTACACGGGGAAGAGCAAGGCAGTTGGTTGTTGACCGCCCCCCTTCCATCGGGCATACTCATCTCATCAGTCCACAAGCCACGCCGCCCGGGCAAACGCGCTCGACTCGTCTCCGTCCCCACCCACCGCACGCCCGCGTGCAGGACCAGTTAGACCATGCCGCTGATCACGTGTCTCGACTGTCAAGCGCAGATTTCTGACATCGCTCCTACCTGTCCCAAGTGCGGACGACCGATGGCGTCCCTTCCGCGGCGTTCCGTTTCCCAGGGGCCTTCTGGCAACGCCGACAGCTTCTACGTACAGAACATGGGCCGAGAGGAGGGCGCTTTTACTTTGGCTGAGCTGCAGCAAATGGCTCGTGCCGGTCGGTTGACCTCAGCCCAACTCGTGCGGCGTGCAGACGGTGGGGATTTGTTTCCGGCCGGAGCCGTTCCAGGCGTCTTCTCATCGAAGGAGTGGATGACCACACTCTTGCTCTCGATCTTTCTTGGCGAACTCGGCGTTGACCGATTCTACCTCGGGCAGACCGGGCTCGGACTCGCAAAGCTCTTCACTTGCGGCGGCTTCTGGATCTGGTGGATCGTCGATCTAGTTGCTGTCGCCACGAACCGGATGAGAGATTCCGATGGCCGACCGCTCCGCAAGTAGAGCGTCGTTTGCAGCATGGCTCGCCGCCGGGGCAGTGCTGGGCTCATCATTCATTATTGATTTAAGCGCCTTGTCACACGTTCCAGTGTTCTGCCCGTTCCGCCTGGCGACTGATCTGCCTTGTCCCGGATGCGGGCTGACGCGCTCGTTTGTTGCATTCTCTCACGGCGATCTGAGCGCCGCTTTCGATTACCACGCCTTCGGTCCCCTCTTGTTCCTCGTCACGTCAATTACACTCGCTTGGCGTTCGCTGGAACTCGTCACTCGGCGTCCGCTCGGACTCAACCATGTCGGGTTCCGGCTGCGTAATCTCGCCGCTGTGATCTGCGTGGCGTGGGTTGGTTGGGCTATAGGTCGTGCTATCTGCTCCGTCACACACAGTGACGGAATAGAATATCATGAATCCGTGCGAACGCTTCAGGAGGCACATGTTGAGCCAAGACCGTGATGATGTGATATTCACATGCGCCGAGAAGTGGCTCTTGAGCCTGGTCGGTTTGATCTTTCTGGCTGGCGCGATTCTAGCTTGGCAATTCCCGCCTCTTAGAAGTGTCGCATTTCAACACCCAGGCGCACCAGGACCAAATACCCCGGATACAGTCGCCGTATCATCGGACCCGCTTGCCCTCGTACTCCTCCTACTCGCAGCCGCGATGCTCTTCCTGTTCGCGGCATTGAACGGTCGACGAGCGCTCAATTTCAAGTTGCCGGGGGGTGGTGAATTCACGTCTTTGGCCAGCGAGGTCAAGGCCGTGGAGCGCGCGCTACCTTCGAAACTCCAAAAACTCGTAGCCGAGGCGACAACCGGTCAACTAGAAGGTGAACAGGCACCGAGGCAACCCGATGCAACACATCCTGCGACAACTATCGTGCTGCAAGGCGTAGAGCTTGGGGTCTACCGCGTAGATGATGTACCTCTTGACGTGTTGGCAAGTCTACTCGGACAGTTGAAAGACCAGGAGAGTCCGCCATCGCGACTCGCAATCGAATTCGTGGCGAGGCGAAACGGGCGCGGTAATCACCCCTGGGCAATCAAGTTTCGTGGTGATGAGCGAATTTGGAAGCTTGCCTACGGTGGTAGGGGCAAATCGGAACCCACGCTTTCGCTTCTCTGATTCGGAGCCGACGGTGTTGGGTTCTCGTACTGGGACCTCGGCTGCTTCCGCGGGCTGTGGCGTCCGGGCGCCGCTTTGGCGCGGCCTCCAGCGTGAGTTCCAGCGCCCGGCCAAGGAGACGATCCTTCCTTCAAGAAGGACCGAGGCCAAGGCCCCGGCCCAGACAGGGAACCTATAAGCCGCCACTGCCACGACTCGACGCCGACGAGGGCAGACGCCCAGTCGGCTGCCCGTCTTGGTTCGCCTCCACGCCTCGCCAACGCTCCGAGCGGCCCGAGAACAGGCGCCCGATCAGACGAAGGGCAGGGTCGCGTGAGCG
This sequence comes from Pirellulales bacterium, assembly GCA_020847515.1. Lineage (GTDB taxonomy): Bacteria > Planctomycetota > Planctomycetia > Pirellulales > Lacipirellulaceae > Lacipirellula. Next base: position 2,428 of record JADLBW010000034.1, read on the forward strand.
CCGGAGCGGGTGCCGTTGACGAAGTGGTTGCTGATAGTTGCTGATAGTGAGCCGGCCGGCGCCGGCGCCGTGGGCGGGGGTGTCCGCCGAAGCGACACACCGGGAGTGGCGCCGAAGCGGCGCCGAGAACGGCCAACTGCAGTACTCGCCGCCATATGGCGGCGACCCAGCGTCGTTCCGCCGCTGCGGCCGCCTTATACTTCGCCCCCACGCTCCGCCAACGCTTCACAGGAGCGCCGAGAACGAGAGTCACCTTGCCAGCTTAACTGAATGCCCAATCGTCGCGCTGCGCGGGCTTGGCAAACAGCCACCTACGTTGCTCGTCGCCTGTACCGGCGACCGCAGCGTCGTTCCGCCGCTGCCGGTCGCCTCACTTCGTTCCCACCACTTCGCCAACGCTTCACGCGCGCCGAGAACAAGCGTATCGACCTGACAAACCCTGAACGCGCGTTCATGGAACGCGCGTTCGATCGGGTTTGCAGGTCATACGCAGGCCGTTCGCCTGCGCCCGCTTCGTCGGAACTCGCCGTGTGTCGCTTCGGCCGACCCCGCCGCCTTCGGCGTCGGCGTCGACCGGCTCACACTCCGCAACAGCGCTCTCAACCTCACGGATCCCCGCCG
>JADLBW010000035.1 GCA_020847515.1 Pirellulales bacterium
ATGGCGATCCCAATGGCCGTCATCATGCCAGTCGTAGTGGCCGGGCATGTAGTGGAGGTGGTTGCGGTGGCGATAGACCCCGGCGGGGTGGTAATCCCAGTGGCTGGTGTCGTGCCAATGCGAATGGCCGCCGTAGCCCCAATCGCCGCGATACCCGCCGGCCCACGGGCCTCCATAGCCCGCGCTATAGCTGCGATAGTAGCTGGGACCGCCGATCGCGTATCCGCCGTAACCGCCGTAACCGACGCTGACGGCGACGCCGCAGCCGTGCGCGGCCTGGACCTTTCCCGCGCCGATCATCAATAGCCCGATTGCCGCTCCGATTGCCGCCAAGCGTTTCATCATATCTCTCCCGCTGCGTGTGCTGATATCCTGCGGCCAGTGCCGCCGGCCGGATGCGATGGCGAGCGACGTGCCAACTCACGACTCATGAACCCAACTACGCAAAAACGGCCGGAATATCGCCATGTTGAGCGCCACGGCGGCGTCACTGCTAGATTGCGGCGTTGACGTATGGCGGCGCTGTGTTATCACCTTGATCCGGCAGATGGAGGCCGCACATCGCCATTTGGCATCCGCACTCTGGATGTGCGCCTCGCCGGCCCGAGGGACAGGCGTAACGACGGCTATCAGATTCCTTCAGCGTCCCAGGTGCGGTCTATGAGATGGTCTTGGAAGATCGGTCGATTGTGGGGCGTCGACGTCTACGTCCATGCCACGTTCTTCTTGTTGCTGGCCTGGGTGGCGATCGAGCACTGGAGCGCCGCGCGATCCGCCGCGGCGGTGGTCGAGGGCGTGGCCTTTATTCTCGCCATCTTTGGATGCGTGCTCCTGCACGAATTGGGACACGCCGCCGCCGCGCGGCGATACGGGATCCCCACGCATGACATCACGCTGTATCCCATCGGCGGAGTGGCCCGCCTGGAGCGGATGCCCGACGAGCCGCTACAAGAGCTGTGGGTGGCGGCCGCCGGGCCGCTCGTCAACGTCGCCATTGCCGCGGGTCTATACGTACTGCTGGCGACGCTCGATCAGTGGACTCCCGTAGAGCAAATGGGCGTCGCGCGAGGAGCGTTCCTCGCGCGGTTGTTGATCGTCAATGTCCTGCTGGTGCTGTTCAACCTGATCCCGGCGTTTCCCATGGACGGCGGACGGATGTTGCGCGCCATTCTGGCGCTGCGGATGGACTATGTACGTGCGACCCACATCGCCGCGGGCATCGGGCAGGGGCTGGCCTTGCTGTTCGGGTTCCTGGGCATCTTCGGCAACCCGATGCTGATCTTCATTGCGCTATTCGTGTGGATTGGCGCCGGGCAGGAAGCGAGCATGACGCAGATGAAGGCCGCGCTGGGCGGCGCTACGGCTCGAGCTGCGATGGTAACGAACTTTTCCACGATCAGCCCCGACGACTCGCTGACGCGGGCGCTCGAACTCATCCTGGCCGGATCGCAGACCGATTTCCCTGTGGTCGGGCCGCGCGGCCTGGAAGGAATTCTGACGCGCAGCGATCTGCTGAGGGCAGTCGCGGCCGGAGGACCTCAGACGCGCGTCGGCGATGTTATGCAGCGCGAGTTCGACGTGGTTGATCCGGCAGACATGCTGGAGGTCGCGTTTGCCCAATTGCAGCATTGCGCGTGCCCGGCGCTGCCCGTCCTCGAGCATGGCGAACTTATCGGTTTGCTGACCAGCGAGAACGTCGGTGAATTCCTGATGATCCAATCCGCCCTGGGTGCGGGACCAGCCGGACGCCCGCCAAGCACCGACGCCAAGCGGATCATTTATTGATTTCTGCGCCGCCAATAATCCCGTTGTAGATTTGGCTGTCAGCCGATAGCCGACAGCCAGGCACGGTTCATTAGTTGCCGGCGCACCGTTTGCCCGCGCCAGTGTGCCTCTTGCAACGGCGTACCCGGTGCAAGGGTGCGTGGCTAAGCCTACGGCGATCGGCGGCGTTGCTTTCGCGCCTCGCCGTGGCGAAGGCCCTCAAACACGGAAGAGACTCGAGATTTGGAAGGAGTGAAGCGATGAGAAGGTTCTTTTCCCGCGTGGCGCTGGCGGGCAGCATGCTCGTGCTAGCAACGGGCATGCCGGCCCTCGCGCAATCGAGCAGCGATGACAGCGCTCGGTCGACCAGCGACCAGTCCGACGAGCAGACGACCAGCGACGAGAGCACGGCGAAAACCAGCGACGATAACGAAAGCTCGGCGACCACCAGCGAAAACGCCACGGGCCACGGGCAGGAGAGCGCGTACGACCGGACCGGTTCACAGGACCAGAACGACTCGCGATACAACCAGGAAGACCGCGAGCGCTCTTCGCAGGCGGCACGACAGGGTTCGCAGCGCGACGAGCAGCAGCGCCGCCGCCTGTTCGGCAATCGCGGTTCTAACCGCGAGCCGGCCATTGGCGTCACGGTCGTCGAGCGCGGCGGCATGGGCGTGCGCGTCACGCGAGTCAATTCGCAAAGTCCGGCCGCCCAGGCAGGCATTCGTCCCGGCGACACGATCATTGAAGTGGACGGACGCCGCGTGAGCTCGCCGCGGGAACTCGTCTCCGCCATTCAAAACAGCGAAGTAGGGGAAACGGCCGATTTCGCCGTCTTGCGCGACGGCCGCGAGCAGTCGCTTCAAGTGCGGCTGAGCAGTCGTCAGGAGGCCCTCGGCCGCGATCAGCAGGGCGGCATGGTTCAGCGCTTCAGCGAGTTGGGGCGCCAGTATGGGCAGCGGGACCAGGCTTGGCCGCAGGGACAAAGTCAGTGGGATCCGCAGCGACAGCAATACGGCCAGCCGGGCCAGTACAGCCAGCAGGACAATCAAGGCCAGTATCGCCAGGGCCAGTCCGAGCGCGGCCAGTACGGGCAGACGCAATACGGGCAGCAGACCCCTTACGGTCAACAGCCGCGCGGCTGGGACGAGAACAGGCAAGCCGGCGGGTACAATCAGGGCATGCGCGATCAATATGCCGGCTCGGCGCGGCAGGCCTATTACGACGACGATCAGCGCCAACCGCAGAATCAGCGGCGCTGGTCTGATGACGGCATACAGGACCGCGACCTTGCGGACCGGCTGTCCGAGCGCCTCGACCGGCTTGAAAACCGGTTCGAGCAGATCACTCAACTTCTGCAGCGCCTCGAGCAGAATCAGGACCGTCAGCAGCAGGAGGCGTCGCGACAAGCCTACCGTTCGACAGACGAAGGGCGGCAATAACGCGACTGCCTGACGATCGAGTGAGTGCCGTTGAGAGAGAGGGCGGCGGAGGGCGCTGGCTTTCCGCCGCCCAGTCTCTGTGCTTGTCGCGCCGTCGTCCGCAATCGCGCACCACTTCTATCAGTCCGGCAAGTTAAGCGTTGCAGGTGCGCGGTTGGCTCAATGTTCGAGCTTCGCCTCCAGCGTTATCTCAGCGCCGCTGAGGACTTTGGAGACGGGGCAATTCTGCTTCGCCTGCTCGGCGATCTCTTGAAAGCGGGCGTCGTCGATGCCGGGAACTGTGGCCGCCGTTTCAAGACGGATGCGCGGAATCCGAAATCCCTCGGCCGTCTTTTCCAGCGCCACATGGGCCTTCGTCGCAACTCGGCGGGGCGGATGACCAGCCTTGCCTAGTGCGCTCGATAGGGCCATCGAGTAGCAGCCGGCATGGGCGGCGGCGATCAGTTCTTCCGGGTTCGTGCCAGCGCCGTCCTCGAAGCGAGATTTAAACGAGTACGGCCCCTCCCAAGCGCCAGCGCCGATCTTCATCGTGCCCCGGCCTTGTGCAACGTCGCCTTCCCACACAGCGGTAGAGGTACGATCAGGCATGGCTTAGACTCCTGCGATAGAGTTGTGGAACGTCGAATTCGATTTGCACGCAGCCGCCCCCTCCGGGCCGCCTGCGGACCTGGGGCTGGCGCATACCGCCCCGAGACGCACATTTACGGCCAATCTTATGCCGATTTGCCGGGCTGCCCGCCGTTATCGTTTAACCTATAATTGAGCAGCATCGCCCGCCGGTCGTTAGAGCTCGTACTTCGTCGCGTTTTCGCCAACGAGCAAAAAGCCACGCCCCAAGCCGCGCCCCCGCCGGCCTGGGCGACGATCAGGCGGCGCCGGGAGACACAATCATGCAGGTCGAGATCGTCACCGATAACCATATCGACGGCAGCGAGCGGCTGAGCAGCTATGTGACCGGCGTGCTCGAAGACGCCTTGGCTCGATTCGGCGATCGCGTGACCTGGGTCGAAGTTCACTTGGGCGACGAGAATAGCCATAAATCCGGCGGCTCGGACAAGTGGTGTGGCATGCATGTTAAACTGGGCGGACTCCCGACGGTGAATATCAACGCCGAGGCGCCGACCGTCGATCTGGCCATTGACGGGGCGATCGACAAACTGCTGAAAACGCTCGAACGCCAGATCGGCAAACAGCAGGATCATAAGGGTCGCACGCCGATGGCGGGCGATACCGCGCTGTAGGCTCGCAGCGCAGGCAAGTTCCAGGCGATTGCGCTAACGGACAGGAATGATGCGGCTGGTCGCCGCGGGCGACGGCGTGCACGCTGCACGCGGGGCAGCGCATCGGGCCACGCCAGCGATGCTTTCTTCGGCATGAATGCTGCTCCTGTCGCGGCGCGGAAGGAGTGCGCCATGTCCGCCGAGCGAGAGCACCAGTGGTGGCAGAAGGGGGTCATCTATCAGATCTACCCCCGCTCGTTTCAAGACGCCAATGGCGACGGCGTCGGCGATTTGCGCGGCATCCTCTCGCGGCTCGATTATGTCCAGTGGCTCGGAGTCGACGCCGTGTGGCTGTCGCCGATCTATCCCTCGCCGATGGCGGACTTCGGCTACGACATCAGCGATTATTGCAGCATCGATCCGCTGTTCGGATCGCTGGACGACTTCGACGAGCTGGTGCGGCAAGTGCATCGCTGCGGCATGAAGCTGGTGCTCGACTTCGTGCCCAATCACAGTTCCAGCGAGCATCCGTGGTTCAAGGAGTCGCGCAGGTCGCGCGATAATCCGAAGCGTCATTGGTACATCTGGCGAGATCCGGCGCCCGGCGGCGGGCCGCCTAACAACTGGCTCAGTCAATTCGGCGGCGCCGCCTGGGAGTTCGACGACGCGACCGGGCAGTACTATTACCACGCTTTTCTCAAGCAGCAGCCCGACCTGAACTGGCGGAATCCGCAACTCCGCGAGGCCATGCTGAACGTGCTGCGATTCTGGCTCGACCGCGGGGTCGACGGCTTCCGCGTCGACGTGATCTGGCACATCGTCAAGGACGACGAGTTTCGCAACAACGATCCTGATCCTGACTATCATCCGGGCCTCGCCCCCCACCGCCAATTGCTGGCCACCTACAACACCGATCGACCGGAAGTCCACCAGGTCATCGAAAAGATGCGGGACGTGCTCAACGAGTACGACCACCGCATGATGGTAGGCGAAGTGTATCTACCGGTGGAGCGACTGGTCACGTACTACGGCGGCGAGGGCGAGGGGGTCCATTTGCCGTTTAACTTTCAACTCATCGAACTACCGTGGCACGCGCGCATCATTGCCGACGCCATAGAGAAGTACGAGGGACTCCTGCCGCCCCACGGCTGGCCCAACTGGGTGCTCGGCAATCATGATAACCCGCGCATCGCCACCCGCATTGGCGCCGCCCAGGCCCGCGTGGCGGCAATGCTGCTGCTCACCCTGCGGGGCACGCCGACGCTCTACTACGGCGACGAGCTGGGAATGCACAATGTGCCCATCCCGCCCGATCGCGTACAGGATCCGTTTGAGAAAAACGTCCCGGGCCTCGGGTTGGGCCGCGACCCGGAGCGCACCCCCATGCCGTGGAACGACCAGGCCCACGCTGGCTTCAGCGCGGCCGCCCCCTGGCTCCCCATCGGCGAGGACGCCCACAGCCGAAACGTCGAAGCGATGCGCGCCGACTCGACGTCCATACTCGCCCTCTACCGGCGGCTCCTCGAATTGCGGCGCCAGGAGTCGGCGCTCCATATCGGTTCTTACGCGGCCGTCCCGGCCCATGAAAACCTGCTGGCCTTTCGCAGGCGGAAAGGCGACTCCCTGTTTCTGGTCGCGCTCAATTTCGGTCACGAGCCCGCCGTACTCGACGTGACCGGGCGGGCGCCGTGCGGCAAGATCGTCCTTTCGACGCATCTGGACCACGAGCAAGAAGTCTTTGACTGCCGCCTGGAGCTGCGCGCTGACGAGGGCGTGATTGTCCGGCTCGACTCGTAAGCCCTCTACTTCGCCGGCCGCGGCGATTGGCTGCGCGCCGCGCCACCCGCCGCGGCAAACCGCGTGGTGCAAAAACGAACGCCAGCCGCAGGTCGTTGACACGAATGAGGGAATCGAAGAACTCGAGCCGGTTCAGTTGCTAGCCGAATGGGAAATCTGCCGGCCCATGTTTCACGTAATTCGCGCGTGCATCATTCAAAGAGCATACGCTGCGAAGCGGCGTCGACCTCCTTAGTTAGCGACGTCGGCTCGCCGCCGGCGGCCGAAGGGACGCCGCGGGGCAGCTCTCGGTCCTGCGGCGCTGATGGGCGGGGGCGCGGCCCTTCCGAAGCGAGCATGCAGTGCCACAGCTCCGGCGGCGTCGGCCGCAACAGCTCTTCCAACTGCAACCGCTCACTGATTTCTGGATTCAGCCACTGCTCATAACGCTCTTCGTTCATGAGAACGACCGGCATCCGCGGGTGCCCCACGGCGGCGACGGCGGCATTGGCTTCGGTCGTCAGCAGCGTGCACGTGTCGAGCGCGGTCCCGTCGGCGTCCCGCCAACGGTCCCACAGGGCGGCAAATGCGAACGGGCGGCGGCCCGCCAGATGGAAGTAGTGGCCCCGTTCAAAGAACGCCTCCGCGGGCATCAGGCACCGCCGGCGGCGAAACGCCTCGCGATAGGTCGGCTTGACTTGCACGTCCTCGCTGCGGGCGTTGATGCATTTCCGTTGAAATGCGGCTCGTTTCGGCGTGCGGTCCGAGGGCTTCCACCAGCCCGGCAAAAAGCCCCACTCAGCGGCGGTCATCTCGCGCTGTCCGGCGTCATCCAGCCGGATTAGCGGAACCGCCGCGAGCGGATAAAAGCCTTCGTCCGGCAGAGTGAGCTGATACAAGTTCGTCCGCAAGCTGAACTCATCAGCGAGATGCTCCGGTCGACTGCGAACGCCAATGTAGTGATGGCACATAGTCACCTCCATAGCCGCTTCGGGCGCGATTGTCGAGTGAGCAGTTTCGCATACTCCGGCCGGTCGAATCGTTCCGAGCGTACTCGCAGCGGCGGGAATGTCGGCGAAGCGTCAGCGACGCCGACTCCAGGCAGATTCCATGCGCGGCTGGTCGTGCGTACCGTCATCGGCAGCGGTGAGGTCCGCGTAGCAGACGGCTCTTGCACGAATTCTTGGCCGGTTCCCGCCTCAGTCGCCGGCTAGGATTCGGCGCGGGTCGGCCGTTCCGCAGCCAATCCGTAGAAGAGGACGTCGAACAGCACCTGCGACTGATCGGCCAGCGGCGGGGCCTGGCCGGCGAAGTAGTGGAAGAACATAGCGCCGAAGACAAACCGCGACAGCGTGTCCTGAATCTCAGGGACGGGGAGGTTGCGAATCCTTCCAGCCTCGATGAGGCCCTGCAGCCGCTGTCCCCATTCGCGGCGGCGCTGTTCATCGTGTTCGAAGAAAAGCGATGGGCGTCGATCGCGGAATAGGGCCCGTTCCTCAATGAGTAGTTCGACCACCTGCGGGTGGGCGTCGAAGAACCGCAGAATAGCAGTCATGCACGAGCGGAGCTGAACCAGCGGATCCGCCTCGGAGGACTGCACCACGTCAACGGCAGCAATGAGTTGGTCGCGCGCATGGGCCACCGCGGCCAGAAACAACGACTCCTTGTTGCCAAAATGTCGGTACACTGTCCCCTTGCCGACGCCTACGCGGTCTGCGATTTCTTGCACTTCGGTTTGCCCGTAGCCCTTGTCGGCAAAGAGGTTAATCGCTGCGTCGAGGATGTCGCGCGACCGTTCGGCCTGGGCCGCTTCTTTGCCGTCGGCATGCGGTTGAACTTCCATGGCGGCAAACTTGTCTCTTGGGCATTGCTGGCCCGCACCGTTTCCCGCTCACGGGGGCGTCCCAGGTCGGCGGGGTCGATAATCGAGTTCTTCGAGTTGCAGATTAAGGCGATCGGGACCTGGCAAAGTATACGGTGGACGGACGGGTCCGTCCAATCTATGATTGCCAAGTCGCCCGGACCAAGCTTAGCAGGCAAAACGCCATGCCGACTAACAGGTCTGCCGCTCGATCGAACGACGCCGCTCCCCCGCCGTCCCCTTGCCTTCCACGCTGGAACTCGAACGTGCTCCGATTTTCTTGTGCCGCGGCGCTTGCCGCCCTGCTAGGCGCATCCTTCCTGACCGCCGGCGGGTGCAACCAGAGCGCCAACAAATACGTGCAGCCGCCGCCTCCGGCCGTCACCGTAGCGCAGCCGGTGGAGCAAGAAATCGTTCACCAATTGGAATTCACTGGGACGACCCGCCCCACCGAAGCCGTAGAAGTCCGCGCTCGGGTGATGGGTTATTTGCAGAAGATCAACTTCGAAGACGGCGCCGAGGTGAAGGCCGGCGATCTGCTGTTCGTAATCGAACCGGCCCCATTTGAGGCCGCGCGAGACTCGGCCAAGGCGGCGCTGCAGCGGGCGGAAGCCGAATTGAAGCTCGCCCGAGCTGATCTGACGCGAGCCGAACCGCTCGTCCAGCGCGGCGCGCTGACCCCCCAGGAACTTGATCTACGCCGTGCCAATGTGGCGACCGCCGACGCCGGCGTCGCTTCGGCACAGGCCCAGTTGCGGCAGGCGGAGTTGGAGCTTTCATACACGCAGGTGAAGTCGCCTATCAGCGGACGGGTGTCGCGGCATCTGGTCGACGTCGGCAACCTGGTGCAGGCTCAACAAACGGTGCTTACCCGGGTTGAGGCGTATGACCCGATCCATGTCTATTTCGCGGTCAGCGAGTCGGACGTCCTGCAATTCATGCGAGCCCATCAGGGGGTTACCGCCGCGGCCATCGCCGACGAAGCGCCGAAGATCTACATGGGTCTCAGCGGCGAGATCGGCTTTCCCCATGAAGGCCGCCTCGATTTCGCCGAGCTGGGAGTCGACCCCGACACCGGCACCCAGATGCGCCGCGGGGTCTTCCCCAACCCCGATCGCAAACTACTGCCCGGCTTGTTTGCCCGCGTGCGTTTTCCCGTAGGCGAACCTCATCCGGGACTCATGGTGCCCGACCGGGCCATTGGCACCGACCAGCGGGGCGAATACGTACTGGTGGTCAACGACAAGAACGTCGTGGAGTATCGGTCGGTGACGCTCGGCATGCGGATCGCCGGCATGCGCGTCGTTGCCGAGGGCGTGCAGAGGGGCGACTGGATCGTGATCAACGGGTTGCAGCGGGCGCGACCCGGATCGCCCGTCAATCCTGAGAAAACGCAGGACATCCCCGAAGCGAAGAATCTACAGGCGGCCAACGACCCGGCGATTCCGCAGGTGGCGCTGCAAGCGGCTCGACCTGCCGAAACTGCGGGCGGCAACTGAGCAACCTCGAAGGCCGCCCCGCCAGCGGACAACGCTGCATTATTCACCGATTCAGAAACTAGCTACACGTGATCAGCCGCTTCTTTATCGACCGTCCGATTTTCGCCAACGTCATCGCGTTCGTGACGATGATCGTCGGCGCGGTCTGCCTGTTCGGTCTGCCCATCGAGCAGTACCCGGAGATCACGCCGCCGACGGTCGTGGTGACCGCCGTATACCCTGGCGCCAACGCGCAGGTGGTTTCCGATACGGTGGCGGCGCCGATCGAGCAGCAGGTCAACGGCGTCGAAGACATGCTGTACATGGCCTCGACCTGCTCGAGCGACGGCGCCTACAACTTGACCGTGACGTTCGACATCGGCACCGATCTCGATCAGGCCCAGGTGCTCGTGCAGAATCTCGTCGCCGTGGCCGAGCCGCAAGTCCCCGAAGAGGTTCGCCGCCAAGGCGTCACGGTCAAGAAGCAATCGACCTCGATCGTGCTGGTCGTCAGCCTTACCTCCGAAGGAAACCGCTACGACTCGCTCTTCTTATCCAACTACGCGAATCTCCGCATGCGCGACGAGCTCAGCCGCGTCCATGGCGTGGGCGGCGTTACGATCTTCGGCGGCAACAATTACTCGATGCGGGTCTGGCTGAACCCCGAGAAGCTCAAGGCCCGCAACCTCACGACGCAGGACGTCTTCGCCGCCATCCAGGAGCAAAACGTCCAAGTGGCCGCCGGCCAGGTGGGCCAACAGCCGGCGCCCTCGGAATTGGAATTCCAGTACATCATCACCACGCTCGGCCGTCTTAGCACGGTCCAGCAGTTTGAAGACATCGTCATCAAAAGCGGCGTCGACGGCCGCGTCACCTATCTCAAGGACGTCGCCCGCGTTGAACTGGGAGCTCACTCGTACGATCAGTACGCCCAGATGGGGGGCAAGCCGTCGGCGAGCATGGGCATCTATCAATTGCCCGGGGCCAACGCCCTGGAGGTGTCCGCGGGGGTCCGCGAAGCGGTCGAGCGGATGAGCAAGTCCTTCCCCGAAGGGCTGATCCACAGCTTTCCGCTCGATACGACCAACTTCATCGATCAATCGATCGAATCGGTCTACCACACGATTCTCGAAGCGGGCGTGCTGGTGCTGATTGTCATCCTGGTGTTCCTCCAGGACTGGCGAGCCGTCCTGGTGCCTGCGACGACCGTGCCGGTGACGATCATCGGGGCCTTCGCCGCGATGTACGCCCTGGGCTTTTCGGTGAACATGCTGACGCTGTTCGGTCTGGTGCTGGCGATCGGCATCGTGGTGGACGACGCGATAGTGATCGTCGAGGCCGCCGCCCACCACGTCGAACGCGGCATCCCGCGCCGCGAGGCGACGATCCGCGCCATGGAGCAGGTTCTGGGGCCGATCATCGGCATCACGCTGGTGCTGATGGCGGTGTTTCTTCCGGCGTCGTTCATGGGCGGCATTACCGGCCAGTTGTTTCGGCAATTTGCCCTCACGATCGCCGCTACGGCCGTGATCAGCGCCATCAACGCCGTGACGCTCAAGCCCGCGCAATGCGCTACGTATCTCCGCAAGCCGCCCGAACGGCGCAATTGGTTCTTTCGGGGCTTTAATTACGTTTACGATCGGACCGAGCGGGTGTACGCCGCCGCCGTCCGCGTCTTGTTGCGATTCAAGTGGATCACCATGCTGGCGTTCGCGGCGCTGGTGGCGCTTGCCGCCTGGTGGTACCAGCGGGTGCCGACGGGCTTTTTGCCGGTGGAGGACCAGGGCTACATCATTGCCTCGGTTCAGTTGCCTGACGCCGCCTCGCAGCCGCGGACCCGCGCCGTCACGGACCAGATCAATCAGATTCTCGCCGACTCGCCGGGCGTTGAAACCTGGTTCGTCGTCGGCGGCATGTCGCTGCTCGAACAAAGCGCCATGTCCAACGCCGCCACGCTGTTCATCCGGCTGAAGGATTGGGACGAGCGCGAGGATCCCAGCATGAACCTCCAAGGCGTGCTCGGCAGCCTGATGGGAAAGTTCTCGCAGATCAAGGAAGCGCAGGTGTTCGTCTTTCCGCCGCCGGCCATCCGCGGACTGGGCATGCGCAGCGGGTTCCAGATGCAGGTCGAGGATCGCGTCGCCGTCGGCTTGGGCGAGTTGCAGCAAGCGGTCCAACGCATGATCGAGTCAGCCAACTCGCAGTCGCGGCTCTCCAACGTGATGACCGCATTCCGGCCCGGCGTGCCGCAGCTCTACATCGACGTCGACCGCGTCAAGGTGAAGACCCTCGACGTGCCGCTGACGGCCGTTTTCAACGCTCTGCAAACCTATCTCGGCTCGGCCTACGTCAACGACTTCAATAAGTTCGGCCGCACCTTTCAGGTGCGGATACAGGCGGAAGAGAACTTTCGCATCGAACCGCGAGACATCGAGCGCCTGGAGGTCCGCAATGCCCGCGGCAAGATGATCCCGCTCGGTTCGGTAGTGAGCGTGCGGCGGTCGTTCGGACCGCAGATCATTCAGCGCTACAACCTCTACCCGACGGCGTCCATCCGCGGCGAAGCGGCGCCCGGCGTGAGCTCCGGCGAGGCCATCGAAATCATGGAGCAGATCGCCTCCGCCGAACTCCCCGCCACGATGGGATACGACTGGACCGGCGAAGCGTTCCAGGAAAAGCGCATCAGCGGCCAGGCGCTGTGGATCTTCGCCTTCGCCGTACTGCTGGTGTATTTGGTGCTCGCCGCCCAGTACGAGAGCTGGCTGCTGCCGGCGGCCGTCATTCTGGTCGTGCCCTTGGGACTGCTGGGCGCCGTGGCCGCCGTCTCGATCCGCGGCATGGACAACAACATCTTCACGCAGATCGGCATTGTGTTGATCATCGCGCTGGCCAGTAAGAACGCGATCCTCATCGTAGAATTCGCCCGCGACCTGCGCCGGGCCGGCCGGCCCCTCTTTGACGCGGCGCTCGAAGGAGCCCGCCTGCGATTCCGACCGATTCTCATGACCTCCTTCGCGTTCATCCTGGGAGTTGTGCCGCTGGTGTGGGCCGAGGGCGCCGGCGCTGCCAGTCAACAGGCGCTCGGTACGGCCGTGTTCGGCGGCATGATCGCCTCGACAATCCTGGCCGTCTTCTTCGTACCCGTCTTCTTCCTGGTGATGCAATCGCTGTCGGAATGGTGGAAGCCCATCGTATTCAGCGAGGCGGCGCTGCACAGCTTTCCGGGCGAAGACCCGGCCGACCTGGTCGCCGAAGTCGAAGCCGAGGAGCGCAATCGCCGCCGCCAGGCGCTGCGGCCAACCGGCACCCACTAGGGCCCGCGGCCGCTGCGTCTGCTACGAGCGAACGTTTCACGCTGCCGGGCGCCCGCCGGTCTTCGCCTGCTGCACTTCTGCTAGCGCGCCGGGGACTGAGCCGGCGCCAGGCGCGGATCGTCCAGGTCCAGCCGATAGAGGATCTGGTTGTAGTCGTATCGCGGCGTAGGCTCGGCATGGTCGGCGAACTGCTGCGTGAACGTCCCCTCGAACAGCACCACAGCCGAATCTTGCGAGGCCAATTCCGGATGGATGCGCGGGTTATAAAAGGTGTAGTTGTCGTGCGACAGGACCTTCACCGCGGTTCCCCAGGGACCGGCGGGGTCGACCGCTTCGGCGTACCAGATCTCGCCGAACGCCGACGGCTTTCCCCAGGCCTGCATGAAGACCGCTATCCAGCGCTGCCGAAAAGGGTTCCAGGCGATAGAACCCGAATGCAGATGAACGCTCGCGCCGTCTGCCGCCGTCAAGTCCGCTTGCGGAGCAAGCCGTTGCCAGGCCTCAGGATTTTGCCAGGACTCATAGTTCGATTCACAGCGGAGCGTCGGAAGCGGGTTGCCAAACAGCACCCACGACTTGCCCGCGGCGTCGCGGTAGAACGCGGGATGTCCCTCGGGCATCGGCGGCGGCTGAGCCGCAGCGGCTGATTTGGTCCATAGCGTGCGCAGGTGCTCAAATGTTGCTGCATCATCGTTCCACGCGCATAGTCCCGTCTCGTACGCCTCCAGCGGCGGCTTGATCTTGCTGTAGCTCGCCACCAGATGCTCCCGGCCGGCCTGATCCGAAAGGCTGACATAGCCTGTCAGCCAGGTCGGCCCTTCGCCCGGCATTTCGGCGACGGTCCGCGGTCGGCCGTTGCCGGCGCGAAAGTAATCAAACTTCACTCGTAACGGCGGCGCCGGCTCCGGCAGCGGCGCCAGCCGCGTGGTCGCGCTGGTCATGTGGAACAGCCCGAGCGGATAGTTCGCCAAGGACGTATCGCCCCAAGCCCAATAGAGCTTTCCCCGATGAACCGCGTTTTGCACGCTGTCGCACCCAACGACGAGGGATTCCGGCCAGTCGAGTTCCCAGCCGAGCCTCTGGCTTTCAGCGAATAGCCCCGCGCCGGTCAAGCGACCAAGTCGCTTCGCGATGATCGTGCGCTCAACTTCCACGCGTATTGTCTTTCCCGGACTCGGGACGACGCGCACGCCGCGATAGCCAAAACCATCCGCTGGCCGCTGATACCCCTGGCCAATCACCGTGAACCACGTTTCGCGCCCCATCAACTCCGGTGCATCGACGGCGATGCGGCCGGCGTTGTCGGTCACGTAGCGAAGGCCGTGAACGGTTCGCAACTCCACCAGCGGCACGGGCCAGCCCGATTGCTGATCGACGACCTCGATGCAGCAGAGCGTGGCGTCAGGCGGCCCTGCGGCACGAGCGGCGCTCGTTCGGACGTATTGAGGCGCGACCAATCCAACGACAAGCCAAACCATCGAGCGGTAGCTCCCCCGGCCGCACGATCGAGATAGGAAGCCGCCTTGGCCTGCCGCCGCAGCCGTCGACAGAGCGCCGCTGCTGTGCACGAAGGCTTCGCTGGAGCTGCTTCGCCGGGTCATCCGTTCGACTCCTCCGCTAAGCGGGAACGTGGAGTTGGCCACAGGCCGCGGCCGCCGCCGCAGCGCGCCGTCCTTTATCGGCCGTCTCTGGCGGCGCCGCCAACGCGGCGCCCGCGACAGAGCAGTTTGACAGCGCCCCCGGATGGCCGTATGCTGGGCGGCTGACAAGTGAATTCATTTCGCCCGGGCTGGTCGCGACTTCGCTCACCAGCCCGGGCGCCTATGCCCGGAGGCGATCGCGATGGCTGAACTTCAGCGCCGCACCTTTCTCTCGGCCGCAACAGCCGCCGGCCTCGCCGCCGCCAGCCGTTTGCGGGCCGCCGATGCCAGCCGTACGGTGACGCTCGCCCTGATGGGGGCCAACAACCGCGGGAGCGACCTGGCTCGGCAATTCGTCAAGCAGGACGGCGTGCGGTTCGCCTACGTGTGCGATCCCGACGAGCGGGCCATCGAAAAGGGAATCGCCGCCGCCGCCGCCAACGGCGGCCCGCGGCCGAAGGGCGTCCGCGACTTTCGCGAGGCCCTTGACGACCCAGGGGTTGACGCCCTCATTTGCGCCGCGCCTAACCACTGGCACGCGCCGGCCACCATTCTGGCCTGCGCCGCGGGCAAGCACGTGTACGTCGAAAAGCCCTGCAGCCATACCGCCGCCGAAGGCGAAATGATGATCGCCGCCGCCCGCAACCACAGCCGCACGGTGCAGGTCGGCACCCAGCGGCGCAGCGGCTCGCTCTACAGGTCCGCCGTTGAAAAGATCCACGGCGGCGCCCTGGGCAATGTGCTTCACGCCCGCTGCTGGTATTACACGCTCCGCCCGTCGATCGGCAAGGGAAACGAGACCGCGCCGCCCGACTGGCTCGACTACAGTTTGTGGCAGGGCCCCGCGCCGGAGCGGCCGTTTCGAGACAACATCCTCCACTACAACTGGCACTTCTTCTGGCATTGGGGCAACGCCGAGCTGGGCAACAACGGCGTTCACCTGCTCGACATTTGCCGCTGGGCGCTCGAGGTCGATTTCCCGACCCGCGTCACCGCCGCCGGCGGGCATATTCGATATGACGACGATCAGCAGACGCCCGATACGAGCTCCGTCGTCTATCAGTGCGGCGACAAGATGATCGCCTGGGAGCATATTAGTTGGACGCGGCCCGTGCAGTCGCAGAGCATCCTGGGGATCGAATTCCGCGGGACCGACGGCACCATGTACATCGACGACGACGGCTATGTAATCCACGACCCCCAGCGCAAGGTCGTAGAAAAACAGCAAGGCTCCCGCGGCGACGCCGAGCACATCGCCGACTTCCTCGCGGCCGTGCGAAACGGCGGCGGAGCTACCAACGCCGACGTTGAAGAGGGCCATAAGAGCGCGCTCTTCTGCCACGTCGGCAACATCGCCTACCGGCTCGGTTCATCGATCGATCTCGATCCGGCCACCGGCCACATCCGCGACAACGCCGAGGCCCAAAAGCTGTGGACCCGCGAATATCGCCAGGGCTGGGAGCCGAAGGTTTAAGCGGCGGCAAACGGGGGTCGGGACGCTTTTGCGACTGGTCGCTCTCATTTGCACGGATCGGCCGCCAGTCGCAAGAGCGTCCCGACCCCCGTTTGCGCAGCGACCGCTTCATACCCCCGCCGGCCGCCACCCCTCGCGATACTGCCGGTGCACCCGCTCAGTCGCTTCGGGGTTGTCGAATTCGAGGGCGCTGGAGTTCCACTTCAGATCCTGCCCCGGGAAGTCGCCCGCCGCCTTGCCGACTAGCACTGCCTCGGTCACCTTGGCGGCGTAGGAGAAGGGGGTCGAGGTCGCGCCCTCGCCGCGGCAGGCGTCGGCCCACTCGTGGTAATGATTGCGGCTGCCGGCCGACTTCACTTCGCCCGGCAGCGGGACGCCGTCGCGGTAGAACGTCGGCATCGACCAGTGGGGCAGCACCATCACGCCCCGCTCGCCGACGACGAACGAGCCGTTACCCGGCAGGGCCGCGTCGGGCGGCAACTGCGCCGGCGAAGCATCGGGCTTGATCGAGCCGTGCGTCCAGCGGATCGTGAACTCGCCGGTCGTGTAGGGCGTGCTGGCAAACGACAGGCGCACATCCGCGTCGGCCGCGTACAAGTCGGCGCTGTGGGCCGGCCCGGCGGAATGGACGGCGATCGGAGCCTCCAGCTCTAGCGCCGTGAAGATCGGATCGAACAGATGGCAGCCCATGTCGCCCAGCGTCCCGCCGCCGTAGTCCCGCCACGCCCGCCAGTGGAACGGGTGATACAGCCCCTCGGCGTAAGGCCGCTCCTGAGCGACGCCCTGCCACAAATCCCAGTCGAGCGTCGGCGGCACGGGACTGGGCTGCTCCGGAGGCGCTGTCGCCGGCCGGCTCAGTGAGCCGCCGATCCACGAGTGGGCCTCGCGGATTTTGCCGATCGTTCCCTGGCGGAGCATCTCGACGGCCGTGCGGTACGACTGGTCGCTGTGGATCTGCGTCCCCATTTGCGTCACGAGATTCTTCTCGGCGGCCAGCGTCGCCATCCGCCGCAGTTCGGCCAGGTTGTGCGCCAGCGGTTTCTCGACGTAGACGTGCTTGCCCAGCGACATGGCCGCAATTGCGATGGCCCCGTGCATATGATCGGGCGTGCCGACGATCACCGCGTCGATCTCGGGGCCCGCTTCGTCGAGCATTCGGCGATAATCAGCAAACCGCCGCGCGCCTTGATGCCGCTGGGCCGCCGCGCCTAAGTAATTCGCATCGACGTCGCACAGGGCCACGATCCGCACGTCCTTGGCCGTCGCCACGTTGGCCAGGTCGTCGCCCCCCTTGTTCGCCACGCCGACGGCGGCCACCCGGAGCTTCTCGCCCAGTTCCCGCGCACTGGTCGGGCGTACCCGCAATACGCGCCCGGCGGCCAGGGCCGCCGCGCCGGCCTTCAACGCCTGTCGACGAGATACATGCGTGCCAAGCGAACGGGCAGTCGAGGCCATGGGCGATTTCCTTCGCAAAGAGTGTTCGTGCGGAAAAACCGTGCGGCGTCTAAACGCCAATTGATTCCTGCGCCGCTAAGGAACGTTGGGGCTGGCGGCTCGCGGCCGTCGGCTAGCGGCCAGAATGAGCATCCGTGGCGTCTATCCGCCCGCCGCCAGCCGCTTTCGCTTCATCAACCGCACAGCCCTCACTAGTATAAGTCGGCCGCGCCCTCGCATGCGACCCTCGATCGGCCTCATGCGTCCCACCCCGCCATGCAGCCATCCCGCCGTGCGATATAATACGCATATCGGCCTCGGCGACTGGCGAGCGGGGTCCGCTTGGCGGCGACCGGCGATCAGCCGCCCGCCGCAGCCGCCGGCCGCCAGCCCCCACTACGAAAGGTCTTTCCCCGTGGCGGAACCAATCCGCATCAAGCGATATCCCAATCGCCGGTTCTATGCTGGCCATACCAAGAGCTACGTCTCCCTCGGCGATATCGAAGCGCTGATTCGCAGCGGCCAGGACGTCGAAATCGTCGACAGCCAGACCGGCGAAGACCTCACCCGCCAACTGCTCGTCCAGATCATCGCCGAGCGGCATCCCGAGAAGATGGCCCTGTTCCCCACGGCCATGCTCCACTCGATGTTGCGGGCCAACGATGTCGTGGCCAATTTTCTGAAGGACTACTTCCGCAATTCGCTCTCCTATCTCGATTACCTTCACCAGCACGGCGCCACCGGGCCGCTGGCCCAACCGGTCCACTGGATGAAGGCCTGGTTCGATAGCTGGTCGAAGCTGGCGGCCTCCGGAGAGCGCGGCGGCGATGGCCAGCCCGTCCAGCCAGCCGACGCGTCGGCGGCCGATCCGCTGGCCGCGCGGATGGCGGAGCTCGAAACGCGGATCGCCGACTTGGAAAAGCAGACGGGCCAGGGCGATTGACCGCCGCGCTGCCGGTTGAGACTGCAGCCCCCAGTCTGGTCGCCGTCTGCGGCCATCCATCATTCTGACTACCGCCCCGACCGCATCCCCTCGGGCGCCAGCGCCAGCGCATCATCAGATAATACATACGAGCGGCCGATCACCTCCACATCGTCGTTAATGAGGTCCGGATACCGCACGCCCGCCAGCGCCTCCACGGCACAAATCTCCTGCACGGCGTCTTTAAATCTCACAAACCCCAGCGTCTCGCCCGTCTCAATATCCACCGCCCATACGCCGCACGACCGCTCTGCTAGCCGGTCCACCAGCGGTATCCCGCTGAAGATCGCCGACTCGCGGACCTGCGACAGTCCCACCAGCGCCACCCGCCCCAAAAACGCCAGCCCGCGCGTGAACCCAGGCAGCCTGGCGATCGCCTCGTACCTGCCCGTCTGAAGATCGACCCTCCCCAGCGAGCCGTCACCGCTTTCCAGCAGCCACAACTGGTCGCCATGCCAGCGCGGCGAATGCGGCATCGCGAGCCCGCGGACGACGACTTCATTCGAACCCACGTCAACGAGCACGCCCCCGTCGCGTTTGTTCGCCCGCCAACCGGCCGCAGTATTCGTTGCCCCCAGGGCCGTCACGTATGCAGCCCGCCCCTCGCGGACCGCCACGCCATTGAGGTGGCAGCAGTCTTCGGGCGTGAGCTTATCAATGAACGGCGGCCGCCACCGCAAGTCAAAACTGTTTACGTCGCTACGTGCGCACAGGCACGAGAACGCCGTATTCACAAACCACAGCTCGCCCTCGATCCACGCCATTTCATGAATCTGAACGTCGCCGGTCGTGTGCGTCGTGCGCGGCAAGTAACAGGCGTCGTGCCGCGAGGGCCCTGTGCCGTCGAGCCTCGTGCACACCGCCGGCACGTTATGAAACTCGGCGATTTCCGTCTGCGTGCCGACAGCCAACCGGCCGCCTGCCGCGGCGACGCCCATCGGCTTCTGAAAGTTGCGGAAGTGAGTATTCAGCACGCCCCGGTCATTACGCAGAATAATCAACTTGCCGGCCTGGTAGGTTGAAACCAACACGCTCGCGCCCGTCTCGGCGAGCAACCGCGCAAAACTCGTCGTGTGTACGCTCCGCAGCGGCGCTGCATTCGGCGCAACATCGGACTGGTCGGCATTCATCGTTTACGCGGTTGTTTAACAATCAACGGACAATCGACAACGTCATTCGCGTTCTAATCTATGCTGTTCCGCGGCGTTTAATCATCGCCTCACGGCAACCCGCAAGAAAACATCCCCTTGCATAAGCCAAAGACTCAAATCCGTGGCGAAAACAATCGTCCCGAGCGCATTAGGCGCTCTGCCTCGACTGCTGATCACGCGAATTTCCTTGACGAGTCGTGTGCTTCAGCTTAGATTGGCGCGCGTGGGGGGGTTGGCACGGAGAGGCGAACCCATGAAACGCACTGCGCTTCTACTGTCGCTGCTTAGCAGCATCTTCTTGGCCGCATCGGCGGCGCGGGCCGATTCCTTCGGCAGCGGGACGAGCTCGTTCGACGTCGAGTTCGTCGCCATCGGCCACCCCGGCAATCCGCCGGATACGACCGGCCAGCCCAGCCCCGCGGGTTCGGTCTCCTATGCTTATCGGATCGGCAAGTACGAAATCCCCGAGCGGGCGATCGACTCGGCCAATGCCGTGGGCGGCCTCGGCATCACCCTCGACGCCCGCGGGCCCGACAAGCCGGCCACCAGCATCGACTGGTTCGAGGCGGCGCGGTTTGTCAATTGGCTCAACACCAGCAGGGGCCATACGCCGGCCTATAAGTTTATCGAGGTTCCCGATCCGCGGCGCCCCGACGTCGCGCCGCCGACCCTTACGTTCGCCCTGTGGGCGCCCGCCGACCCTGGTTACAACCCGGACAACCTCTTCCGAAATTCCCAAGCGAAGTACTTTTTGCCAAGCGCCGACGAGTGGTACAAGGCGGCGTATTACGACCCGGACGCGGGGGCGTATTGGAACTATCCCACGGGAAGCAACGTGCCGCCCACGCCGGTCCCCAGCGGGACGGCGGCGGGGACGGCCGTCGTCATGCAACCGACATCAAGCGGTCCTGCACAGGTCTTCTTAGCCGGCGGCCTGAGCCCTTTTGGAACTATGGCGCAGGCGGGAAATGTGAGTGAATGGGAAGAAACCGAGCTTGACCTAACTAACAACAGTCTCCTTGGGCAGAGAGGCGGCCGCGGCGTAGCATGGTCCGCGTTTGCCTCCAGTTCGTCCGCGACCTTTCGTTTCGGCGCTGATCCAGCCACTGGTCTAGGAGCAATTGGGGTCCGGGTCGCGAGCGTTATACCCGAACCCAGCACTGCGGCGATGTGCGGCACGGCGCTGCTTGCATGGCTGGGACTGAGATGGCGGACTGCTGTTCGCGCCGCTAGTTGAGCAGCTTGGATGTCAGGGTATTTGGCAAGCAGTCCAAAGATATCTTCTTGGAACGGTTCATCTATACGGAGGTGTAGGATGCGCAGTCTGCCCAGCGGATGGAACACATTTTTCGCCAAGCTCGGGTTTAAGCGCATGAGGTCAAGTAAGCGATCAGCGCGATCTCCTATGTGTCGTGCGCTACGGATCGAATCGCTTGAAAACCGCCGCGTACTAGCCACCGTATCGGTGAACACGCTAGCAGATCTCGTTGACGTTGATCCGAACGTCACTTCAATTCCGGCGTTGGTCGCGAGTCCAGGCGCTGACGGCAAGATCTCGCTGCGCGAGGCGGTCGCCGCCGCAGCCTCGTCCGGCGATACCATCAACTTCGATTCTACATTGAACGGCGGCACGATTACGCTCGATCGCGCATTTCAGGGAGAAATCGCATTTGGCAAGTCATTGACCATCGACGCCGGCGGGCTGCCAAACGGAATCACCGTCGATGCCGACGATCCAACTCCTACGCATACTGGCGCAGGGATCCGCGTCTTTAACATCACGGACCCCAGCAATGGGATTGCGCCACCTCTCGTCACGCTCGTTGGCCTTACTCTTGAAGGTGGCGATGTTTCGTTCTCTGCGCCCAGTGGTCCGGAAGGCGGAGCCATCCGATCGGCGGCTCGCTTGGTTGTCCGCGACTCCACGATTCAAGGCAGTGAAGCCGACTTGGGCGGAGCGATCTTTCTAGCGGTCGCCGGCGGCGGCTCGACGCCGCGCGAGGTTGCTGCGGATCGAGAATTCCGTGATCCAAGGCAACTTCGCCTCCAGTAGCGGCGGCGGCGTGGCGATCGTCTCCGGCAGCTTCGGCTCGCCGACTTCCGATACCGCCGTCATCAACGGGACCACCTTTTCGGACAATCGTACGAACTTCGGCAATGGCGGAGGCGTCTACGCCGAGCTCGCGGGATCCTCAACCTTCGGCCCGCAGTTGACCATTTCCGCTAGCACGCTCGCCCTTAACGAATCGCACAATGGCGGCGGAATCCACGTGACGCTCGACGGCCGCGCTGAGCTACTGGTAAGCGGCTCGCTCATCGACGCGAACGACGCCTCCGGCGACGGCGCGGGCGTCTTTGTGCAAGCCAACAGCGGAGCGCAGCTACGCCTGGACGGTGTGACCCTCGACGGCAATGAGGCCCTTGGCAGGGGCGGCGGCGTGCATGCGAATCTCTCCGACCAGGCCGTGGCCGAGTTGATCGATTCGACGTTCGTCCAAAACGACTCCAGCGATGACGGCGGCGGAGGCTTCGCCACGCTCTTGAGCAACTCGACCTTGCTGGTGCAGGACAGTCTCTTCGACACGAACTTCGCTGCCGACAACGGCGGCGCGATGGCGGTCGAGCTAAACGCATCGACGGCCGAGTTTGCGCGAACAATCGTGCAAACGAACCTGGCGGCCGGGGCCGGCGGCGGTCTGCATGCGACCATCGCGAGCGATTCGGCGATGACGATTGCGGAATCGCTAATCACCGGCAACACGGCCCAGGGCGGCGGGTTTTATGGCGAATACGGGGGCGGTGGCGTGTTCGCCGCCATTGCCGAGGAAGCGGAACTGCTCGTCGAGGATTCGGCAATCTCCGCCAACATTGCCGCGGAGGGCGGCGGGCTACGGGTGAACATGCCCGGATTCGGGCATTATTCCGCTACGAACAGCAAATTCACGCTGTCCCGGTCGACCGTCGGAGGAAACCGCGCTGTCAATCGCGGCGGCGGCCTCTTGCTGCTCTCCGGCGCCGGGGGCGAGACGGTCATTCAAGACAGTACCATCACAGGGAACGACGCGGGGATTGTCCTGGGAGGCAGCCCTGGCGCCTTCACCGCCGCCAATTCGGGCGGCGGGGTGTACGCCTACCTAGTCAGCGGCGACGATTCCATCGATCAAATGAATCCGGCGCATACGGCGAACGAGTTCGCCAGGTTCACGATTGCAGGTTCGACCGTTGACAACAATGCCGCGGGACAGCATGGCGGCGGCTTGTATCTCCGCGCCAAACGGCAGGACTACACCGACGCCGTCAACACCGATATCTCGCTCTATAACACCACCATCTCGGGGAACACGGCGGGGCTGACGGACGATCCCACTACTTCGACGCCAGACGACGCGGTGACGGGCGAGGGCGGCGGCATGCACCTGACGATCTTCCATCTCAATGTCGTTCCTAATCACGAGGTCGAGACGGTTGATGTGCGGTTCAACAACGTTACGATCACCGACAACACGGCCACCGTCGGCGGAGGCGTGTTCAGCTTTGTACCTGACCAGGTCGACGATCCTCCTCAGTCCTTCCAGAGCATGGTCGATGCGCGATTCCAGAACACCATCGTCTCGGGCAACCGTACCCACGAAAGTGTTCCCAACAACGTATGGGGAAGCGTCAATGTGGCTGAAACGGTGTTCAATCTCTTCGGACTCGTATCTAGCAACACGATTTTCGACCACGTGACGCGCAGCGTTACCGCATTGCGAACCGACGTTCCGGGGGGAAATCGGTTTAACAACGACCCCAAGCTGTCCGAGTTAGCAAATTTTGGCGGCCCAACGCGAACGCATGCAATTCTTCCGAGTAGTTTGGCCATCGACGGCGGCGCCAATGCAAAAGCAATCGTGCCATTTTCGGATCTTTCAGGCGGGCCGGGCACGCCACTGGCCAATGACCAGCGGGGAATTGGTTTCGATCGCATGTACGATGTCCCGGGGGTGCTCCCCAATGGCAGTCCGACGCCGGTTGACATCGGCGCCTTCGAGCTCGGCACGCTCCGGGTAACGAACGTTACGATCGCCAGTTCCACCGCCAACCAGACCTTTCACCCGCCGGTGCCCTTTAACGGACCCAACGACGACCTGGACCTCGACGGCTCGGGATTGCAGTTGCGCACCGTGCCGGTCGCCAAGATCGATAAGGTGATCCTCAACTTCAGCCAGCCGACCTCGACGCTCGCCGCCGGTACCCTGTCGCTTTACGGCCTCAAGTCCGGCGTGACGTGGACGCCCAGCAGCGTCTTGCAAACCGTCAACTCCGCCGCCTGGACGGTCAGTTCCGAGCTCTCTTCGGATCAGTACCTGATCACGCTGCCCGACGCCGTCACCGACGGCGCCGGCAGTGCCCTCGACGGCGACTGGACGAACCCCTTCAGCCTCCACACGACCAACCTGGCCGTGAGCGAATTCCCCTCCGGCGACGGCGCGCCCGGCGGGGCGTTCAAGTTCGTCTTCACGGTGCTGAAGGGCGACGCCACGCTCGATAACGAGGTTGGTACGTTCGAATTCCTCCTGTTTCAACGGTTTTACAACGAGACCGGACACACGTTCACCGAGTGCGAATTCACCGGGGATTCCACCGGGCTGGTCAACGCGAACGACTTCAGCGTCTGGTCCTCGCAATACGGCAAGAAGCTGATTGACCTGGTCTTCGCCGACTTCAACGGCGACAAAGTCGTCGACGGGCTCGACTTCACGATTTGGCAATCCCACTTCGGCCAAACGGGCGTGACTCACAACGACGGCGACGCCGATAACGACGGCGACGTCGACAACGACGACCAAGCAATCCTCAACAACCAGATGTGGCGCGTCGCGTTCGACTACGTGACGTGAGGCCCGCCGCTTCGTTCGGCCGCCGCCCCGCATCGCACGCCGCCTAGCGGTTTTCATTGGCAATTGGCCGCGCGGCCCGCTACGCTTCAGTCGTCGGCGAACCATCGCTCTTTGGCATCCTGCTGCGCCTCGGCCTGACCTGACCCTTCTGCGCCCGAAATGCGCGCCCGCCGCTCGTGACCGCCTTCGTGCCGCCCTCGCCACAAGGCCCCCTTATTTGTCGCCGCGGCGACGCTATTTGTCGCGACTCGACGCGCGCAACATGTTTCCAGCGAAGCGGTTGGAATTCTGTCGCCGAAAATGCGCTGCTGCTCGAAGCGAGCCGCCGCTACGCCTATGCTGGCATGCGTGCCACCGGCCCGCCGCCAGTGGGGCGCAGGTGTGCCACTGGCGTTTCGCCAGTGTGGAGCAGGTACATGCGTTCCGTTGAACAATGCGGCCGCTGCTGCCGATGTTCGGCCCCTTGCCATGACAGTTGCAGGCCGGGCCCTTTCGTGCTTCTCACTGGCGGGACGCCAGTGGCACACGTGCACTCATGCACCCATGCACCCATGCACCCATGCACGCATATTCGCATGGGCAGGGGCGTTCGCTTGGCGGAGCGGGCGGGCGTCAGTCCGACTCCAGCGGGAACTGCGGGAGGTGGACGCCGCTGAGTTCCAGGAGTTGCTGCCGGGTGGCGCTGAGGCGCTGGCCCAGGACCGATGCGGCCCGGCGCATGAACTCGAAGCCGAAGTCGGTGTGCTGCTGGCAGTACTTCAACAGGTCCTCAGCGCGAAACACGACCGTCTTCAGCGGCGTTTCGGTGCGGGCCGTATCGAACAGCCGGCTGCGGCCGATCAAGGGCGACCAGCCCAACAGGTCGCCCTTGCTGACCATGGTGATCTGGCGGCAGCTTGAGGCGTCGCAGATCGCCAGCGAAACGCTCCCCTCGACGATGAAGTAGACGTCCTGGGCCCGGTCGAACTCCTCGAAGATCTTGGTTCGCGAGGGAAAGTCGACGACCCGGCAGAGCTGGGCCAGGGCGTTCAGGTGGCCGTCGGCCACGCCCGTGAAGAAGTTGATCTCCCGCAGTAGTTCAATGGGGCTGGAATCCGCCATGTCTGGGCTCTCGCTGTCGTCCGCGCAGTGCAGTCATCGGCCGCGGGGACCGCGCGCGGAGCGCACGATGCGGGGCCAGCGCGCAATATACTGTTGGATGCCATGACTCACAAGTGTGGCGAAAGCGGCTGGCGGCTAGCCGTCAGCCGCCAGCCAAGCACGGCTCATTGGCGGCGCAGGAATCAATAATGGTCAGAGGAGTAACGATCTCGCGCCGATGCGCGGAGGGCCAGGAGGTAAGAGCTCAAGAACATACCTCTTCTTCCTTCTTTGCTCTGGGCCTCCGCGCGTCCCCCAGAAAAGATTGCTCGGGAAAAGCCCTCGCACAGGCGCTAATGAGCGAAGGCGGCGCAGTAGAAAGAAATCAAGGCTCTCTCTGCGATCCGCGCATCCTCGACGCCTTGGCGAGAGCTATATGGCGCCGCCATATGCAGCGCGGCAGGGCGGGCTCGCCCCCTCCCGAGCCCTCCCCGCGAGGGGAGGGGACCGGAGCGTCTCGCGGGATGCGCAGCGCGGCGTCGATGGAATCGCCGTGCGCGGTCGCGCGCGGCTCAGGCGGGCGGATGCCAGCCGGCGTCGGCCCACAGTTCTCCGCTGACGGCGGAGTTGGAGGCCATGAAGCAAATCGCGTCGGCAATCTCTTCGGGCCGTATCAACCGCCTCAGTTGCGTGAAGGGCAAGATGTTCTTGGCGATGTACTCCTCGCCCAGCGAACGGACCATGGGGGTATCGGTGAACCCTGGGTGGATGATCGAGCAGCGGACGCCGTGGTAGATGGCTTCTTTGGTGAGGGTCGCGGCGGCGCCCTCGAGGCCTGCTTTGCTGGCGGCGTAGGAGATCTGCCCCTTATTGCCCAGCGACGAGACCGAGCCGATGAAGACGATGTTGCCTTGGACGTTTTCGGCCGGCTGCCACTGCTTCAGGCCGCGGCGGAGGCGGTCTTCCGCGATCCGGGCGACCATTTCGATGGCCCAGTAAATCGGCGCGATCAGGTTGACCTCGGTAACTTCGCGGAAATGGTTGATGGCGTAGGGGAGGACTTTGCCGGCGGTTTTATCGAGCCGCACCGACAGCCCGTCGCGGGTAATCCCCGCGGCGGGGACGCAGATCGTCACCACGCCGTGGCGGGCCGTTGCGTCGTCGTAGACCTGTCCGCGGAAGGTATCGTTGGTCGCATCGCCGACTTTGACCTCCGCCACCTGACGCCCCATCGTTTCATTGATGTGATCGGCGAGGTTGTAGACCGCGTCGCGGCGGTCGACGAGGATTACGGCTTTGGCGCCGCGGCGTGCGAATTCGCGTGCCGCAGCCTCGCCAATGCCGCTGCCGGCGCCGGTGATGAGTACCACTTGCTCCTGAATGTTCATGTCAGCACCCGATTCGAAGTGAGAGGGGCGCCTCGTCGCGGGGCGGCGTGTATGGCGGGCGACCTGGCGCCAAATGTAAGCCGTGGCGCATTGAACCGGCGCGACTCGCCAGTCGCTGCAGCGGGGCTCAAAGCGAGGTTCAGGCAGAGCCGGACGCGCGGTACGCCGCTCCGCCCGAACCTCTGAGGCGTCCCGGCAGCGGGAGTCTGCCGGTCGCCGTCACGGACCGACTTTCGCCACGAGGTCAGTCCACTTGGCGACGGCGTTCTGGATTTCCTGCACT
Source organism: Pirellulales bacterium (assembly GCA_020847515.1). Classification (GTDB taxonomy): domain Bacteria; phylum Planctomycetota; class Planctomycetia; order Pirellulales; family Lacipirellulaceae; genus Lacipirellula. The sequence goes on from JADLBW010000035.1 coordinate 27,168, forward strand.
TGGGTCTCGGTGACCTCGCGGACGCAATCGAGCGTCTTGCGGCAGAATTGCTCCGAACGGCGTCGCAGCTCCTCGGGGCTGCCGGCGTCGGTAACCGCCAGGGCCGCGTCGAGCGACTCGATGGCGGCGTTATACTGGCGATCCATGACTTCGCGATGCTTGCGAGCGAGCCCGGAAACGGTTTCCACCCATTTGGAGCGGAACTGCTGCAGGCGGTTCATCATGGCGGTCTGCGGCGCCGGCGCCGCCGGCCACAAGCTGGAGAACTGACTGAGTAGTTCCTGCTGCAAGCGTAGATTCGTTTCGGCCGCCTTCCTGATATTCTGGAAGACCTCCTCCAACACAGCACTGCCGTCAGATTTCTCTTTGACTTCAGACATGGCTATGGTCTCCTTGCAACGGGGCTTGCCGGAGCCTCCCGCCGCCTATGCCCGCGACGATCGAGCACTCCCGCGTTTTGTTCTATTTTCCGCGTCCGGGCGGGCCAGGTCAAGCCTAAAATGCTGCATTTGCACAATAATTATAAAATTTTACCCCATAAACTATTACATTGATATGTCTGGCCAATTTGGTTGCCATTTATGGGGATGTAGCGGTATATTATAGCGCAACTGCACAGCGGGGAATTGCGGGACTCTTCCGAAGCGCGATCGACGTTTACCACCAACGCGGCAGCGAGGCAGCCATGCAGGACATCGTCCGTCGGCTAGCTGAAAAGCGGGCCGCCGCCGAACTGGGCGGCGGGTTGCGACGCATCGAGGCCCAGCATGCCAAGGGCAAGCTGACGGCGCGGGAGCGGATCGAGCTGTTGCTCGATCCGGGCACGTTCGAAGAGTGGGACATGTTCGTCGAGCACCGGTGCATCGACTTCGGCATGGATGAGCAGAGCGTGCCGGGCGACGGCGTCGTCACCGGGTACGGCACCGTCAACGGCCGCGTCGTGTTCGTGTTCAGCCAGGACTTCACGGTCTTCGGCGGGTCGCTCTCCGAAGCGCATGCCGAGAAGATCTGCAAGGTCATGGACCATGCGATGAAGGTGGGGGCGCCGATTGTGGGTCTGAACGACTCGGGGGGCGCCCGCATCCAGGAGGGGGTCGCCTCGCTGGCGGGCTACGCCAATGTCTTTCAGCGGAACGTGATGGCCTCGGGCGTGGTGCCGCAGATCTCGCTGATCATGGGCCCTTGCGCCGGGGGCGCCGTCTACTCGCCGGCGATCACCGATTTCATCTTCATGGTGAAAGACAGTTCGTACATGTATGTCACCGGTCCGGACGTCGTGAAGACCGTCACGCATGAGACCGTCAGCCATGAGGAGCTGGGCGGGGCCGTCACCCATTCGACGAAATCGGGCGTAGCGGACCGGGCGTTCGACAACGACGTGGAAGCGCTGCTGATGCTGCGGCGGTTCATCAACTATCTGCCGGCGAACAACCGCGTCATGCCGCCTCATCGGCCGACGCCCGACGTCGCCGACCGGGAAGAGGCCTCGCTGGACACGCTCACCCCGGAGAACCCCAATAAGCCCTACGACATCAAGGAAGCGATTCTAAAGATCGTGGACGACGGTGATTTTTTTGAATTGCAGCCGGAATACGCCAAGAACATCGTCATCGGATTGGCGCGGATGGAAGGCAACCCGGTGGGGATCGTCGCCAATCAGCCGCTGGTGCTGGCGGGTTGTCTGGACATCAAGTCGGCGATCAAGGGGGCGCGGTTTGTGCGGTTTTGCGATTGTTTCAACATCCCGATTATCACGCTGGTCGACGTCCCCGGATTCATGCCCGGAACGGCGCAGGAATACGGCGGCATCATCAAGCACGGCGCCAAGCTGCTGTACGCCTATGCGGAGGCGACGGTGCCGAAGATCACGCTCATTACCCGCAAGGCGTACGGCGGGGCCTACGACGTCATGGCGTCGAAGCATTTGCGGGGGGACGTGAACCTGGCCTGGCCGAGCGCTGAAATCGCCGTGATGGGGCCGAAAGGGGCGGTGGAGATTATTTTCCGCAAGGATCGCGAGGACGCTCAGCGGATTGCCGAGCTGACCGAGGAGTATCGGCAAAAGTTCGCCAATCCGTTCGTCGCCCAACGGCGCGGTTACATAGACGACGTAATTATGCCGCGGTTTACGCGCAAGCGCATTTGCCGCTCGTTGGCGATGCTGCGCGAAAAGAAGCTCGACAATCCTTGGAGAAAGCACGGAAACATCCCCCTGTGAGGAGATTTAAGCCCTATCGAGCGAAGAGCGAGTTCAGCGCCGCGCACGATCGGCTGCAGCTTGCGCGGCTGGGCATAGCAGCGAAGCGCGGGCGGGTCTGGACTGGCTGCCAACGGCAAGGAACGGCATGTGTTTCATAAGATCTTGATTGCCAATCGCGGTGAAATCGCCTGCCGAGTGATTCGGACGGCGCGGCGGATGGGAATTCGCACGGTAGCGGTCTACTCGGAGGCCGATAAGGACGCGTTGCACGTAGCGCTGGCCGACGAAGCGGCGTGCATTGGTCCGGCGCCGTCGGTGCAAAGCTATCTGGCGGTCGATAACATTCTGCAGGCGTGCCGGGACTCGGCAGCGGAGGCCGTCCATCCAGGCTACGGGTTTCTGTCAGAGAACCCGGCGCTGGCTGAGCGACTGGAAGCAGCGGGGCTGACGTTTATCGGCCCCAGCGCGCACGCAATGCGGCAAATGGGGGATAAGATTGCGTCGAAGCAGTTAGCGCGGGAGAGCGGCGTCAATACGATCCCCGGTTATTCGGGGGTCATCCACGACGCCGATCACGCGGTCCGCGCCGCTCGCGAGGTCGGCTACCCCGTGATGCTCAAGGCCAGCGCGGGAGGCGGCGGCAAGGGGATGCGAATCGCCCGCAACGAGGACGAATGCCGCGAGGGCTTTCTCCGGGCCAGCGGCGAAGCGCGGGGAAGCTTCGGCGACGATCGCATCCTCATGGAGCGGTATATTGATCAGCCGCGGCACATTGAAATACAAGTTCTTGGGGACCGGCACGGAACCATCCTGCATTTGGGCGAGCGCGAATGTTCGCTCCAGCGACGGCATCAGAAGGTGATCGAGGAAGCGCCCTCGCCGCTGGTCGACGAGCATCTTCGCCAGGCGATGGGGGCCCAGGCGGTCGCGTTGGCGCGAGCGGTCGGCTACTATTCCGCCGGCACGGTGGAGTTTATCGTCGACGCGCGGCGGAATTTTTACTTTCTGGAGATGAACACCCGCCTGCAGGTCGAGCATCCGGTCACTGAGTTCGTCACTGGGCTGGATCTCGTGGAGCTGATGATACGGATTGCCGCGGGCGAGCCGCTGCCCTTCTCGCAGCAGGCGCTGCGCCTGCGGGGTTGGGCGATTGAAGCCCGCGTGTACGCGGAAGATCCGTTCCGCAACTTTCTGCCGTCGGTAGGGCGATTGGTCCGTTATCTGCCGCCGGCGGAAGGGGACGGAGTGAGAATCGATTCAGGGGTCTACGAGGGAGGGGAAGTATCGATCTATTACGATCCCATGATGGCGAAGCTAATCGCGTACGGGGCGTCGCGCGAGGAGGCGCGCGTCCGGCTACGGGACGCGCTCAATGAGTTTTACATCCGAGGCGTGTCCCACAACCTCAGCTTTTTGGGCGCGCTGGCGGCGCATCGACGCTTCGTCGAGGGGGATATTCATACCAACCTCATCGCCGAGGAATTCCCCGACGGATTCCATGCGGCCGACGTCGTGCACGATGATCCGGCGCTACTGGTAACGGTCGCCGCGACGATCCATCGGCGATATCGCGAGCGCGCCGCGCAGATCACCGGCCAGCTTCCCGGTTACGAGCCTCAAGTGGAAACCGAATGGGTCGTATCGATCAACGGCGAGCGCCACGAGGTCAGCGCACGTCCGGCAGGGACCGGCCACGACATAACGCTGCACGGGCGCACCCGGCGCGTGGTCAGCGACTGGCAGTTCGGCAATCCGATCTTCCGGGGCACGATCGACGGTCAGGAGGCGTGCCTGCACGTCGAGCGGCTCAATCTGGGGTATCGGCTGTACCACTGGGGGGCAGTCGTAGACGTAACCGTGCTGTCGGCGCGGGCCGCCGAGTTGCTGGCGCGAATGCCGGAGAAGCGCCCTGCCGACACGTCGAAGTTCCTTTGCTCGCCGATGCCGGGATTGCTGGCGCGGGTCGTGGTCGAGCCGGGCGAGGAAGTCAAGGCAGGTCAAGAACTGGCGATCGTGGAAGCGATGAAAATGGAGAACCGGCTGTGCGCCGATCGGGACGGCAAGGTCAAGCAACTGCTCGTGGCCGTGGGCGATGCGCTGTCGGTGGATCAGGCGATAATCGAGTTTGAATGACCGGGAAGGGTCGTTTCAGCTCGCGGCGCTCGCTTTCCGTCCGGGTGGCCGTTACCCAGGGAAGCCGGCCGGGGAGGCTGCATCGAAGCGCCCAGCGCCGCCGCCAGGTCGCTCCAGGCGCCAAGCCCGTGTCGGCCTGCCGCCCAGGGAGCGTTCAGTGCGAGTTCGACCAGATCGGCGTTGGAGGTGCGCGTAGGCAGCGCCCGCGAGCCGAAGGGCAAGAACAAGCGCATACAAGCTTCAGAGAGGAAATGGCGCAGCCATTGGCGGAAAAGCGAATCGTCGAATTGAAAGTCGCTGTCGATGTCGCGGATCGTCCCTTGAAGGGTGAGCAACGATTTACGAAACAGGAGCATCTCCGGGGGCGGTTTCAGACGGGCCTTCTCGACGGCCTCGTCCAGCAAGCCTATCAGCCAGAGCAGCCCGGGCGGCTGGCCGCGGCGGATGAGCGACAGTCGCGCGTGCACGACCGCCTGCAACGCTTCGCTGCGGAGTTCTCGCTGGTGGCTCAGCAGCGTGAGCAACTCGACGATCTTCTGGTCGTGGAGCGTCACGGCGGCGAGCACGATCTGCGTAATCACGCTCCGGTCCGACTCGGGCAACCAAGTTGCGAGGCTCCAATCCAACAGCGACAAACGCCCGTCGTCGCCGAGGAGCAGATTGCCGGGATGCGGATCGCAATGGAAGATGGCGGCCTCGCCGCGGGCGAATAACGGGCGCAAGACGACCGCGCGGAAGACGAGCTCAGCCAGGCGGCGGCGGTCGCTCGCATCCGGAGCGCGGAAGTCGCTGACGTTCGCGCCGGCGACGCGCTCCATCGCAGTAATTCGCGGCGTACAAAAGTCCAGGAGAGCCGGAACGTGCACCTGAAGATCGTTGGCGTGGAGCTGAGCGGCCAGCGACAAATGCCGTTGCTCCTGATCCAGCCGAAGCTCCCAGGCCAGCTTGCCGCTGACCTGTTCGAAGGTCGAGCGATAGTCCAATTCCGGAATCTTCAATTGATGGCAGCGATCATCCAGGTACGACCCTACGCGCTCGAGTAATTGCAGCTCCTGCTGCAGCCGATCTTCGATGCCCGGCTTGAGGATTTTGAAGACGCCTCGCAGGCGATGATGCGGCCCGTAGACAAAGGGGACGACGACCGCGACGCTGGCTTCCGCCAACGCCGGCGGCGTTAGCCGTACGCCCAAGCGGTCGAGCGAGCCGAGCTCGCTAGCGATCCGCTGGGCCAGCCGCGTAAGCGGAGTGACCGGCGGAAGCGATTCGAGCGGGCGCAATTGATCGCGCAAGTCGGGCGCTAAGCGACGATCGCGAGCTATGGTCTGCCCGAGCTTGTGCAGCACCGGACAGCAGCGCGCCAATTCTCCGAGCCGCTGCGCCGTCGTGGCACTGAGGCCCAGCAGCGACTGCCGGGTTAGGGCCTCCGCCTGGCGCTCCGGGGATAATCCGCCCAGAAAGTGAATCAGACCCTCGCGCACCGGCTGTGCAAAGCGGGCGTAGTCGCCAGGCAGCAGCGCAGCGACGCCCGCTTCATCGATGAGATCGTCCCAGTCTATGCTCATTTGATAAAAGCTAGCGGCTAGCGGCTGGCGGCCCGAAGGATCGCTCCAGGTCTGTTGTTGGGCGACGGGGGTTGGTGGCAAGTGGGGGGCGGTTGCCGCACAGGGATGGCTAATTTGACCGGGCCGCGAGCCACTGGTCGATGTGCGGCCAGGTGGTGTGCTCGGCCCCTCGGCCGGCCATGATGCCGATGTGTCCGCCGCGGACCCGGTGCACGGCCTTGTCCTCCGTTCCGAAGAGGGACATCACTCGCTCGGATTGGCAGGGTGGCGTAATGTGGTCGGATTCGGCGATGACATTCAGCACGCTGGCCCGCAATTGGCTGAGGCGGACCGGCTCGCCGCGAAGACTCAACGTTCCTTCGACCAGGCGGTTGTGCTTATAGAAGTCGTTGATCAGTTGCCGGTAGGCAGCGCCTGCCATGGGAATGATGTCTCTGACCCAGGTGTTCATCGCATGCCAGGCGCTGACCTTACCGACGTCGTCGATGTTGTCCCAGAGGTTGACGTATGTTCCGACGAAGTTTTCGACGGGCTTGAGCATTTTGGCGCCGGCGTCGATCATCTCGCCGGGAACGTTGCCAAAGGTCTCTACGACGCGATCTGCATTGAAAGCCGCGTCGCTTGCCCAGCGAGAGAACCCGCCGGCCGCCTTGTCGGAGAAGTCGAGCGGCGCCGTCAACAGGACGAGGTTCTTGAGGCCGTCGTCGGGTCGCAGGGCGGCATAGAGCGTGGAGATCAGCGCGCCAAGGCACCAGCCGAGCATGCTGAACTGCTGGGCGCCGGTGATCGACTGGAACTTTCGAATGGCGCGCGGCAAATATTCAAGCGTGTAATCGTCAAAGGAGAGATTCTTGTCCTCAGGACCGGGAATGCCCCAATCCAGCAGGAATACGTCGTAACCTTGTTTGAGCATGTACTCGACAAAGCTGTGGCCCGGGCGCAAGTCCAGCACATGCGGCCGGTTCATGATGGCAAAGATCAGCAGCAAGGGCGTCTTATGCCGCGGATGCGGATCGACCATCGGGGAATAACGATAGAGCTTGGCCTTGTTAAGCGTCCAGACGAGCTGTTTGGGGGTTCGCGCGATCTGGGCGTCGCTCGACAGCAAGCGGTTGAAGGTGCGTACGTTTTTGGCCGCCTCATGCCAGTTCTTGCATACCTGTTGGAACGGGTCCAAGGCGGTGCGTGTAGATGTATTGCCCATGGCGAGGACTAGTCCCTATACGAGCGGAGGTGAGGACCTGGCGGACGAAATTGCCGGGCGTGCAGCGGCGCTTTCAGTTCCTGGCGCATGACCTTTCGGAAGCGTGCTTAGTGCTGATTCGGTAAGGGCGCTAGGACTCGGTGCGATTCCAGCCGCCGCCGGCAGGTCGCGCCAGAGCGTCCAGTTTCGCTTCCATGTCGTCGAGGCGCATTTCGATATGGGTCAGTTGCTCAGCCAGGCGGATGAAATCCTCACGGCTGGGCATGTTGAGATTGGCCAGCGATTGCGCCATGGTTGATTCCATGAGTTTGCGGAACGGCGCCGACGCGCTCAGGCTGGCGTCCAGCATAGCGCCGGTCGCCCCGGCGTAGGCCTCGGTGTTGACCAGGTGGGTCATCATTTGCGCCCAGTTAGTCATGGCGGCGTCACGCATCCCTTTGAGCACGCCGGTAGGATCCAAAGGATCGGTTCGAGTACCATTTTCGCTCATGGCGTTTGGCTTCCTTTCTGATAGAGGTCCGAACGAAGCGCATGCATTGCACCCGGAGGCGCCGCCGACAGGGGCCACTCACATGTACGCTCCGCCGTTGACGTTGATCTGCTGACCGGTGATGTAATCGCCCTCGGCGGCGAGAAAGACGACGGCCTTGGCGATCTCCTCGGGCTTGCCAAAGCGCCCCATGGGAATCCGCTGCTTGATCTGATCCTGGATCTTCTCAGGCACCTCGGTGAACATATCGGTCTCGGTAAACCCGGGGGCGACGGTGTTGACCGTGATGTTCGACTTTGCCAGTTCGAGGGCGGCGGTGCGGGTGAAGGCGATGACGCCCCCTTTGCTGGCGCTGTAATTCGCCTGGCCGTAGGCGGGGATTTGGCCGTTCATCGAACTGATATTGATGATCCGGCCGAAGGCGTGCTCCAACATCGCGGGGATGGCGGCCGAGACGGTAAAAAAGCAGCCGTTGAGATTGGTCTGGATGACCTGCAGCCAGCTTTCGTCGTCGAGCTTGCGGAGCGATTTGTCGCGGGTGATGCCGGCGTTGTTGACCAGTATGTCGAGTCGTCCCCAGGCGTCTAACACCTTTTTCACCATATCGCGGGCTTCTTGCGAGACGGCGACGTTCGCCTGCACGACCAGCGACTTGACGCCAAGCGCGGCGATTTCGTCCGCCACTTCCTTGGCCTTCGCTTCACTGGACTGAAAGTTCACGGCGACCGAAGCGCCGTTCCGCGCGAGCTCCAGGGCAATGGCGCGTCCGATTCCGCGCGAAGCGCCAGTGACTAGAGCCGTCTTTCCTTCGAGTCGAGACATGACAATTCTCCCGTAGATCGCGATCTGCCGGCCGGGGGCCGGCGTCGTCCTTAGAAAACAATCGCCGCGTGCTTCAATCGCGTTCAATCAATGCGGCAATCCCTTGACCGCCGCCGATGCACATCGTGATCAGGGCCCGCTTGCCGCCGGTGCGCTTCAGCTCGTACAAGGCTTTGACCGCCAGGATGCAGCCGGTGGCGCCGATGGGATGTCCCAGCGAAATGCCGCTGCCATTGGGGTTGGTCCGGTCCGGCGGAAGATCGAGTTCTCGAGCCACCGCCAAGGCCTGCGCGGCAAAGGCTTCGTTGACTTCAAACACGTCGACGTCCCCCAGCGACAGACCCGTCTTCTGGAGGAGCGATCTGACGGCCGGAACAGGGCCGATGCCCATGTACTTCGGATCGACGCCGGCGTGGGCGTACGCCGCCAGGCGGCCCATCGGTCGCAGGCCCCGGCGGCGGGCGGCTTCGGCCTCCATGAGCACGACCGCCGCGGCGGCGTCGTTAATGCTCGAGGCGTTGCCGGGCGTGACGACGCCCTCTTTGTCGAAGGCGGGCCTCAAGGCGGCCATTTTCTCTACGGTCGCGTCCGCCCGGACAGTCTCGTCGGCGTCGAATGCCTTGGTCTCCTTTTTGACTTTGATCTCAATGGGGACGATCTGTTCTTTGAAGTAGCCTTTCTCGATGGCTGCCGCGGCGCGGCGATGGCTCTCGACCGCAAGCTTGTCCTGGCTCTCCCGGGAAATATCCCACTTCTTAGCGACATTCTCGGCCGTGACGCCCATATGGCAGTTGTCGAACGGATCGGAGAGCGCGGCAACCATCATGTCGATCAGCGGCGCATCGCCCATGCGGGCGCCCCACCGCATGGCGGTGGATGCGTAGGGACTACGGCTCATGTTCTCGGCTCCGCCGGCTACTGCGGCGTCTGCGTCTCCCAGCATGATCGATTGAGCCGCGGAAATGATGGCTTGAAGGCCGCTGCCGCAGAGCCGGTTGAGCGTGAGCGCCGGCGTTTCAATCGGGAGGCCGCCTTTCAGGCCCGCGACGCGAGCCAGGTAATGATCTTGGGGGTCGGTATGGATGACGTTGCCAAAAACGACGTGTCCCACCGAGCCAGGCTCTATTTGCGAACGACGCACAGCCTCGCGCACGCAGGAGGCGGCCAGATCCGTCGGCGGGACGTCTTTGAGGCTTCCGCCGAATCCGCCAATCGCAGTTCGCACGCCGCTTAGAAACACCACTTGGCGAGACATCATAAACTCCTAATCAGATATGGTTGGCTCAGAATGAATGACGTAGCTAACGGGCGAGCGGGCGCGGCGCCGCTAGGCGTCGACGCCGTCTGACTTTTCGATTTTCCTTGTATTTAGAGGGACGCCTCCCGACCCGTGGAATGGAGCCTCATCGTCTTTCTCGACAGGTCGTGGAAGGCTTCGATCAGACGTACGGTGCGGTTGCGGGCGCGCATCAACACCGAATGCGTCACGCAATGGCCGCCGACGTATTGAATGCCTCGGAGCATGGGGGAGTCGCTGATTCCTGTGGCCGAGAAAATCAAATGGTTTCCAGGGGCCATCATTTCGACGCTCCAGGCGCGGCGGAAGTCGTCGTCGCTGCAGCCGGATTCCGTAAGTTGCCGTCGTTCGGCAGCGTCTTTGGGCCACATGCGGCAGAGTTGCTGCCCGCCCAGACATTTGATGGCCGCGGCCGAGAGCACCGCTTCCGGACTGCCGCCGATACCGACGTAGGCGTCGATGCCGGAGTTGGGCAGGCTGGGGGCGATGGCGGCGGCGACGTCTCCATCGGGGATCAGCCGGATACGGCAGCCAATTCCGCGAATGTTTTCGATGATGGACTCGTGTCGCGGGCGATCGAGGACGACGACGACCAGGTCGCGCAGGCGTTTACGCAACTGCCCGGCGATAATGCTGAGATTGGCCTCCAGCGGGGCGTCGAGTTTGACGCAGACGTCGCTGTCGGCGACCATCGGCCCGACGGCGATTTTTTCCATATAGTGCGAGGGGATGGCGGGGAACAGGTCCGTGGGATCGCCGTCGGGCGATTCGCAGGTGCTGAGCGCCAAAACCGAAATGGCGCCATTGAGGCCGCGCGCGGTGAGGGTGGTGCCGTCGATAGGGTCGACGGCGACCGCCGCCGGAATGGAGCCGTCGCGCCAGGAACCGATCCGTTCGCCGGTGAAGATGCCGGGCGCCTTGTCTTTGCGCCCCTCGCCGATGCGGACGACCGCCTTGCAGTCGATAAGTTGGAACATGCCGCGCATGGCGTCGGCGGCGGCAAAATCGGCGAGGTTCTTATCGCCTTTGCCGAAGTGCTTCCAAGCGGCCAGCGCCGCGTTTTCAGTGCAGCGGACCAGATCGAGGTCGAACACCCGTTCGGGATCGTGGCGATTAACAATCATGTTGATCCAGCGCGGCGGTCAGGGGCTTCGAAACGATCGCGGCGGCGCCCGCCTGGGCGTGCCACACGGCCCGGACAACCGATCTCGCAATTTCCCGGCGACGTCTTCCAAGTCGGCGTTCGCAATCCACGCGTTAGAGGTACGATTCGGCCGGCAGCATGCTGCCGGTTTCAAAGAGCTTGTTATGGAGATCAAACGAGCGGCTCAAATCGGGCGACAGGTGACCCAGGGGCGCCGATTGAAGAAAGCTATAGAGGTAGTCGCGATACATTGGGTGCGCACAGTTTTCGATGATCGAACGGGCTCGCTCCAGCGGTCCCAGACCCCGCAGGTCGGCGAGGCCTTGCTCGGTCACGAGGATTTGCACCGAATGCTCGCTATGATCGACGTGACTGACCATGGGAACGACGGTCGAGACGCGGCCCCCGTGCGAGATGCTGGGCGCGACCAGGAACGATAGGTAGGCGTGCCGTGCAAAGTCGTCGGAAGCGCCGACGGCGCTGGCGGCGTGACGGCCGTAGAGATGCGTGCAATTGGTGCGACCCCAGACGTCCATTTCCACGATGCCATTGATCGCAATCACTCCCAATCGCCGAATGAGCGCCGGGCTATTGGTAAATTCCTGCGGTCGGAGCACGATCCGCGGCGCGAAAAAGTCCATATGGTCGTAGACCCGCTGGAGCGCCTCGGGGCTGAGCGCCAGGCTCGTCGCCGAGGCGCCGCGGATGCGGTCGTTCTCCATGAGCTCGATCATGGAATCCTGCACGACGTCGCCGTATACGACGAAGGGGGGCAAATCTTCGCAGCGGCCGAGCCGCCCCATGACGGCGTTGACGATATTGCCTACGCCCCCCTGAACCGGCAAGAAATCGGGCGGAACGCGACCCGAACGCATTTCGTTGGCCAGGAAACCAGCGATATGCTCGGCGATCTTGTCGCTGGCGGCGTCGGCGGGTCGGCGATGCGGCGCCTCGTCCGATTCATCGACTTCGACAATGCCGACGACCTTCGAGGGATCGACCGTGGCAAAGGGAACGCCAAACCGGTCCAGCGGATTTTCGAGCGAGATGTGGGCGTGGTACGGGGGCTTGGTGAACTGCCCGATGTCGTGCATTTCGACTAGCCGGCTGGAGTGGTAATGGTTGATTTCGACAATCACCTTTTCCGCGCGGCGGAGAAAACTGGGCGAGGCGCCCACGGAAGAGCTGAGGTAGATGCGACCGTCGCGCACGAGGTCGATCGCCTCGACGACGGCGTAGTCGACTTTTCCCAGGAAGCCGGCCTCGACCATGCCTGGCAGATCGGAAAGGTGAAAATCGACGAATTCCAGTTCCTGCTGGACAATGGAACGGAGCACCTGTCGATGGCACTGATATGGCGCGCGCCACGAGACGGCGCGGGCGTTCATCAGCGGATCGTTGATGCTGGTCCCCGTGCTCGCGCTGGTGAGTACGCGGAAGGAGACGGGCTGCCGATGTTCTGCCAGCCGCGCCGCCCGCGCCGCCAAGGCTCGGGGAACGGCCTTGGCGGCGCCCGCGGGCGTGAAGCCGGAAAAGGCGACGAGGGCTCCGTCAAAAATCATGGCCGCGGCTTCGTCCGCCGATATTCTTGGAAACGGGCAGGCGCTGTACATCGCTTTTCTCCCGTGGCGTCGATGGTCTTCGAAGAGTAGTACCAAGCGCGGGCAGTTGCGCAGCAGGTCCTGTCAACGAGACCGCGAGAACCTGCCGAAGTCCCGGCGCTAACTGAGTAGCTGCACGATGAAAGGCGACTGGCGCCAAAGCCTGATGCGGAAAAGGCGGCGTTTCGTCACGCCGTCGCGCTGCCAATCCTCAAGGGCAGCCAACACACTGTGGCCAACACGCAACACGCGCGCCAGATAAATTGGCCTTGCCATGCGTATCGAGTTTGCGGTAGCGCCGGTCGACGTTAATAGAACAATCGGCGGCCTGCCGCGGCGGCAGGTGGGATTCGCGTGGCGGCGACTAACGCGAAATTGAACCCCAATTGTCGCGCCAGCGCGCCGACAAGCGCACTTCGCCGTCGAACAGCGGCAGGGCCGGGCTCAATGAAGCGACTGGGTCGTCACGGCACGTCGAAGCTGCAAGGAGTGTGTCAGGGCGAAACGGAGCGCGCTGCATCGCACACTTTTGCGCTGACGGCAATGAAAAAAACGGCTGCTTTTGAGGAGCGGCCGCCACCGGCGCACGGGCACTGCAGTTGCTAGTGATGTCGCTGGACCGCGGCCTCAGCGGGTCGCGAATCTTACGACGGCGTTTCTTAGATGGCCCTGCCGCCGTCGGCCCGCGAACACGTTTCTCGAAGCAATATGGAGTGCCCAGCGTGTCGGAACAGCGCTACATCATGGTCGACGGCAATGAGGCTGCGGCCGCGATTGCTCATGCAACTAACGAAGTCATTGCGATTTATCCTATTACGCCGGCCTCGCCGATGGGGGAGCTGGCCGACTATTGGACCAACCGCGGCCGGAAGAACATCTTCGGCGTCGTGCCGGAAGTGATCGAAATGCAGAGCGAAGCGGGCGCGGCGGCCGTCGTCCACGGCGCCCTGCAAACCGGGGCCCTGGCGACGACCTTTACGGCCTCGCAAGGCTTGCTGCTGATGATCCCGGAGATGTTCAAGATCGCCGGCGAGCTTACGCCGGCGGTGTTCCACATCGCCGCGCGGACGATCGCGACCCACGCCCTTTCCATCTTTGGCGATCACAGCGACGTAATGAGCGTCCGCAGCGCCGGATGGGCGATGCTCTGTGCGAACTCGGTTCAGGAAACGCAGGACATGGCCCTGGTGGCGCAGGCCGCCACCTTGCAGTCCCGCGTGCCGATCATTCATTTTTTCGACGGCTTCCGCACCTCGCATGAAGTCAACAAGATTGTGCCGATTTCGGAGGCCGCGGTGCGGAGCATGATCGACGTCGATCTGGTCGACGCCCATCGGCGTCGCGGGCTCAACCCGGAACATCCGGTGCTCCGCGGCAGTTCGCAGAACCCCGACGTATTCTTTCAGGCGCGGGAGGCGTGCAATCCGTTTTATCAGGCTGTGCCGTCGATCGTGCAAGCGGCCATGGATCGATTCGCCGACCTCACGGGCAGATCGTATCGCACGTTCGAATACGCCGGGTCGGCGAAGGCGCGGCACGTCGTCGTGATGATGGGTTCGGGGGTCGGGGCCGTCGAAGAAGCGGTCGAACGCCTGACGGCGCGCGGCGAAGACGTCGGCGTGCTGGCGGTGCGGCTCTATCGGCCGTTTGACGCAGCAGGCTTTCTGGCCGCTTTGCCGCCGAGCGTCGAACGCATCGCCGTACTCGATCGCACCAAGGAGCCGGGGGCCCTCGGGGAGCCGCTCTACCTGGACGTGCTGGCGGCGATTGCTGAGCAAGACGGGTCGGCGGCGAACGGCCGAGGCGCGGCCCGACCCGACGTCATCGGGGGCCGCTACGGCCTATCGTCGAAGGAATTCACGCCGGCGATGGCCCTGGCGGTCTACGATGAGCTTCGCAGGCCCGCCCCGAAGCGACACTTCACGGTCGGCATCTACGACGACGTGGGGCAGTTGAGCCTGCCCTGGGACGCCGACGCGGTCGACGAGCCGGCCGACGTTACCCGAGCCGTGTTCTACGGCTTGGGCAGCGACGGGACCGTGGGCGCCAATAAGAACTCGGTGAAGATCATCGGCGAGCATACCGACCTGTTTGCGCAGGGGTACTTTGTCTACGACTCGAAAAAGTCGGGGTCGGTGACGTCGTCGCATTTGCGGTTCAGTCCGCGGCCTATCCGTTCTACCTATTTGATTCGCAAGGCGAACTTCGTCGCCTGCCATCAATTCGGCTTGCTGGAGCGACTCGACGTCCTCGACGCTGCGGAGCCGGGAGCGACGTTCTTATTAAACAGTCCGTATGCGGCCAACGACGTGTGGGACCGGCTGCCCGCGCCGACGCAGCGGCAAATCATCGACAAGCGGCTCAAGTTTTACGTCATCGATGCACTGGCCATAGCGCGGGACGTTGGGCTGGGTACGCGCATCAACACGGTCATGCAGGCGTGCTTTTTTGCGCTGGCGGGGATGTTGCCTCGGGCGGAGGCGCTCTCATTCATCAAGGAGGCGACCCGCAAGACGTACCTGCGCCGCGGAGAATCGGTGGTGGAGCGCAACTGCCTGGCGATTGACACGGCCGTCGAGCGAATGGAACAGGTCGCGGTTCCCGCTGCGGCGACCGGGGCCAGGGATCTCATCCCCGCGCTATTGCCTAGCGGCGACGAATTCGTCGACCACTTTACGGCGATGGTCGCCGCGGGGAAGGGAGACTTCCTGCCGGTCAGCGCCATGCCGCTGGACGGCACCTTCCCCACGGGCACCGCGCGCTACGAGAAGCGCAGCATTGCGGCGGAAATACCGATTTGGGACCCGTCGATCTGCACCGACTGCGGGCTGTGCGCGTTCGTTTGTCCTCATACCGCGATACGGGTTAACGCTTATCCCGAGGAACGCCTGGCAGGCGCGCCCCGCGGCTTTGCGTCAAAGACGTTCAAGGACAAGGATTTCGCGAATCACCGGTTTACTGTGCAGGTGGCGGCCGACGACTGCACCGGTTGCGGCGTGTGCGTCGACGTCTGCCCAGCCAAGAGCAAGGAAGTGGCGCGTCACAAGGCGATCAACATGGAGCCGAAAGCTCCGCACTTGGACCGCGAGCGAGAAAACCTCGAATTCTTCCTCCGACTGCCGGCGATCGATCGCACCCAGGTGAAGGCGGATACGGTCAAGAGCTCGCAGTTGCTGCTGCCGCTGTTTGAATTCTCGGGCGCTTGCGCCGGTTGCGGCGAAACGCCCTATCTGAAGCTGATGAGTCAGCTATTTGGCGATCGAGCCGTCATCGGCAACGCCACGGGCTGCTCCTCGATCTACGGAGGCAACCTGCCGACGACCCCGTGGGCGCAAAACGCCGAGGGACGCGGCCCGGCGTGGTGCAACTCCCTGTTCGAGGACGTCGGAGAGTTCGGACTGGGCATTCGCCTGGCGGCGGACCACCGCATGCAGCACGCCCAGCACCTGCTGCAGCAGATGCACGGCCATATTGGAGAAGGACTGGTCAAAGCGCTGTTGGAATCTCCGCAAACGAGCGAAACGGAGATCGCTCAGCAGCGGCAACGCGTCGAACAACTCCGGCTGCGGCTGCGCGGCCTGCCCGATCTGGCGGCCCGGGACCTGGAAGCCGTCGCCGACGCCCTCGTCCGCCGCAGCGTGTGGATCGTCGGCGGCGACGGCTGGGCCTACGACATCGGCTTCGGCGGGCTGGACCACGTGCTCACCTCGGGCCGGGACGTGAACATCCTGGTGCTCGACACGGGGGTCTATTCCAACACGGGCGGGCAGGCCTCGAAGGCGACGCCGCGGGCGGCCGTCGCGAAGTTCGCCGCGAACGGCAAGCCGTCGCGCAAGAAGGACTTGGGCATGCTGGCGGTGTCCTACGGGAACGTGTATGTAGCGCAGGTCGCGCTGGCTGCCAATCCGGTGCAGACGATCAAAGCATTTCACGAGGCGGAATCGTATCGCGGCGTGTCGCTCATCCTGGCGTACTCACAGTGCATCGCGCACGGGATCAACATGGCAACCGGCATGTCGCACCAGAAGCAAGTCGTGCAATCCGGCATGTGGCCGCTGTATCGGTTCGATCCGCGGATCGCCCCGGAGGGCGCCCACGCGTTTCGGCTGGACAGCCGCAAGCCAACGCTGTCGTTCGAGGAATTTGCCGCGACAGAAGCCCGGTTCGCGATGGGGATGCAGGCCAACCCGGACCACGCCAAGCATCTGGTCAAGCTTGCCCAAAAGGACATCGACGATCGGTGGCATTACTACGAGCAAATGGCCGCCGTCGAGCATGAAATCGTCGCCAACGGGGAGGCCCGGTAATGCGAGTGGATCTGACGACTACTCATTTGGGCCTCGCGCTGCGACACCCGATCGTGGCCGGCGCCAGCCCGCTGACGGGAAACCTGGATTCGCTGAAGCGGCTCGAACAAGCGGGCGTGTCGGCTGTGGTTTTGCCTTCGCTGTTTGAAGAACAGATTGTGCAGACCGAGCTGCAACTGGACGCATTGTATGAGTACAACGCCGGAACGTTTGCCGAGTCGCTCACGTATTTCCCCGAATTGCGCGAATACAATACGGGGCCGCGAGACTATGTGAAGTTGCTGAAACTGGCGAAGCGATCGCTCGCGGTTCCGGTCATCGCCAGTCTCAACGGCAGCTCGCCCGGCGGGTGGGTCCGCTTTGCCAAGCAGTTGGAGGACGCAGGCGCCGACGCTATTGAACTGAACATCTACTTCGTGCCGACTGATCCCCGGATGACGTCCGAAGAGGTGGAGCGGCGCTACGGCGATCTGGTGTCGTTCGTGAAGAACGCGGTCTCCGTGCCTGTGGCGGTCAAGATTGGCGCCCAGTTTAGCAGCCTATGCCATTTTGTTCGCCGCCTGGTCGACGCCGGCGCCGACGGGCTCGTGCTGTTCAACAGGTATCTTGAGCCGGACATCAATCTCAGTTCATTGCAGATCGCCCCGCATCTGGTGCTCAGCACGCGAAACGAGCTGCGGCTGCCGCTGCGTTGGATCGGCATCTTGCGCGACCAGACCAGCGTTTCGCTGGCGGCCAGCAGCGGCATCCACTTTCCGGAAGACGCCGTGAAGCTGCTGCTGGTCGGCGCGGATGTGTGCATGATGACTTCGGCGCTGTTCAAGCACGGCGTCGAATACGTCTCGGAAATGGTCCGTGAAATGGAGAATTGGCTAGAGATCAACGACTATGTTTCGGTTGAGCAGGCTAAGGGGAGTATGAGCTACAGCAATTGCCCCGACTCCGGCCAGCTTGAACGAGCCAACTATATGAAGGCGATCACCTCCTATACGCCGATGCGGTAATCGTGCCGCGGCTATGCGGGGGTCGATTGGCGACGGCGCGTCGGTACGGCATCGGGCGCACAGCCCGTCTGCAGCGAGGCGCATCGCCGCCGGCCAAGCTCTTAGGGCCGAGACGTGCTTCACTGCCCCGGCGCCGGTTGCGTCTTGGGCGCCCGCGGGGCCTCGGCGCCTGGTTCCTTGGCGTCGTACTCGTCCATTAGGGTGGAGGGACACACCTCCTGCTCGCCGCATTGATTGCAGACCACGCGGACCAGATCGGAGCTGCCCAGCTTGAGATCGTAATCCTGGCACAGCTTATACAACTGCTGCAAATGAATGCACGGCATCGGTATCTCCCTTTCAAACGAATGCGAACGGACGGCCAGCTAATTATACGGCCCGCACCGCGGGCGTCGGCGGGGCGGAGGTGCACTTACAGCGATCTAGTCGAAATATGTTTATTGGCGAATGGGCACAAGCTCAACACACCGTGTGCGAATCTGCACACGCAAACCGCGGATAACGCGGCGATAAGTATGTTGTCGGCGCGGTGCAATCGGCTTTCCGAGGCGCCGTCGACGAGGTCGCCCGCACTACGCTTTAAGGCGCCGGCTGAGCGCTCCCTGGCTAAACATCAGAACTTACGCATCGATCACGCCGTTATGAGCCCGCCCGCGTCGATGGGAGGAGACGAGGTGTTTCAACCGTCGGCTGATCGGCATGTTCTTTGCCGAGTGGCTCAATGAAGGCGGGCTGCTGATATGATCGTCGCGGGAAACCATCACATTATGAAGTCCGATTGCATGCTCCAGTACGATGTACTGGAAGAGCTGGAATGGGAGCCGAGCATCGATTCATCGCAGCTTCGCCTGTCTGTGGAAGAGGGATTCGTCACGTTGACGGGCTTCGTGCCTCGGTATGCTGACAAGATCTCAGCGGAGCGGATTGCCAAGTCGGTCGCCGGCGTACGGGGGGTGGCCAATGACATTCAAGTTCGGTTGGCCAGCAGTTGCCGGCGGAGCGACGCGGAAATCGCCTCGGCGGCCATATCGGCCCTTCACTGGCATACGTCGGTCCCCGCTGACCAGATAACCGTGATTGTACGAAACGGCTGGGTAACGCTGGAGGGCGCCGTCGAGTGGCAGTTCCAACGCAGGGCGGCCCGCGACGCAGTCGCCGTTCTAACGGGGGTCAAGGGGGTGATTAACGACGTCACCCTCATCGCGAAGTCGCATCACAACGACGTCAAGGCGGAGATCGAGGCCGCCATCAAACGCAACGCCGAGCTTAGCGCCCGGCGAATTGACGTCGAGGCGCGTAACAGCACGGTCAAATTGAAGGGCGAAGTCGCCACCTGGGCCGAGCGGACCGAGGCCGAGCGGGTCGCCTGGGCCGCCGCGGGCGTCACCGAAGTGGAAAACGACCTGGTCGTCGGCGCCTGAGCGGGAACCGACCTCAGCGATCATCGCTGCGCCGCCGACAAGCGCGATTCCTTCCACGCCAGAATAGCGACGATAACCGTTCCGATAACCAGTCCCCAGGTCAGCCCGTTGGTCAGGCCCAGTCCGAGGCCCAGTTCCGTGTAATCGAGCGACTCCTGCGAAGCGGCGCGGACCGCGTACCGCAGGAAGCTGGGCGCCAGCCGTCCGAGAATCAGGCCGATTCCCGTACCGGCGACGCCGAAGCCAATTGCCGTAAGCACCACTGTTACTATTGCTTTCATCACGTTCATGCGCGGGTCCTCCGTAGCGGGGTTATGGTTGGCGGACCGCATCGGGGAACCGCTGGCAAGTCGCTTTGACGATTAATTCGGCGGCATCGTCCTTGGTAAGGCGCTCGAGGTTGAGCACCAAATCATAGACGGCCGGATCCGCGATATCGCGGTGGAAATAACGTCGGACGAAGTCGCTGCGGCCGCGGTCGGTCTCGTCCAGCAGCAGTTCGGCCTGGCGCTCGTCGCATTTCTCATCTTGCACAATTGCGTGGATGCGGGCCTTGCGGGGGGCGATCAGCCGCACGGTGAGCCCCCTTTCTTTCGGCAACAGGAACTGGGCCCCTCGGCCGACGAACACGACGTTGCCGCGCTGGGCGGCCAGGGCGACGATTCGGCCAAGGCCGCGGACATATTCCACCTGGGATACGAGCTTCGAATCGAGCCACTTCCCCAGCGTGTCGTGGAACCATGAGGCCTTCCGCTCGTCGACCGACTCGACCGAGACCCGTGACCAACGATGTTGCTCCGCGATGTAGTCGACAACTTCTCGATCGAGCACCTTCCAGTTGAGCCGCTCGGCGACGCTATGGGTAATGTACGCTGCATCAACGCCCGCTTCCCGCGACAGGGCGAGATATGGCTTAAAAAGCTGTTGAAGTTGCGTCTTGTCCGGCGGCTCGGGGGGCGGCGTCAGCTCCAGGGCCAGGGCCCACGTTCGCATCTGGCGCTCCGACTTTCCCAAAAGCTCTCGACTTCTTGGTAGGACGCTGCTTCGCATGGTCGACTCCTTACGCCATCGGGCAGCCGCGCGCCCGTTTGCGCGCTGCGGGCGTATCACTTAGGCACATTAGGGGATAAGTATGTCGCGGTATGCCGACAACCGGCGTAGTCGCGCTGGCAGTAGATACATAAGGGCAAGCTGCGTGCCGTGGCCCGGGGGCGAAATGAATCGCCCGATATAGAAGTTGACTCCGATACGCGACCGAAGCCACAATGTCCGCTAGACGACGTGCTTTGGGCTGAAAGGGTATCGCGTCAAGCGCCGGCCCAGAGGGCTGGCGCCTGTGGATGCGGGCAACTCGGACGCGGTATGCCCGTTAGGCGCGTCGTTCTACCTTTTCCGCTATGCAATCGGACGCTTGTGCGCTCCTTGGCCGATTGTCGCGCCGAGGTCTCCTCTTTTCGCTATGAGGGTCTTATGTTAGCGCTGGATACGTCGCCTGAGGCGGCCGCGGACGAGATGCGACGCCTGCTTGCCTTTCTCACGAAGCATGAAGCGTCGGATCTACATCTGAAGACCGGTTATCCGCCATTCGTCCGCATCGGGGGCCATCTCCGGAAGCTGGAGATACCGGCGATTCCGGATACGGCGTTCGTCCACGGCATGATGGACCCGATCGTTCCGGCCGATCGCTGGAAGGAGTTCGAGGCGCACGGGGCGCTCGACTTTTCCACCGCCGGCGAAACCGGGGACCGCTATCGCATCAACATGTTTCGCTCCAAGGGCGACATCCATGTCGCGGTACGCCGCGTACAGTCGAAGATCAAGGACTTCAATGGGCTGAACCTACCGGATATCTACCGGCAGATGATTGCGACAACCAACGAGGGATTGATCCTGGTGTGCGGCGTAACCGGCTCTGGGAAGAGTTCGACGCTGGCGGCAATGATCGAGTACATCAATCAGACGCGGAGCTTGCATCTCATCACGATCGAAGACCCGATCGAGTTCTCGTTTACCGGAAAGAAGAGCATCATTTCGCAGCGCGAAATCGGCCTGGACGTGCCGAACTTCAAAGACGCTCTGCGGGTCGTCGTGCGACAGGATCCAGATGCGATCCTGATAGGGGAAATGCGGGATCGCGAGACGATGCTCGCGGCGATCCAGTCGGCCGAGACAGGCCACCTGGTGATGGGCTCGCTTCACTGCGCCGATGCGCAGCTCAGCTTCGCGCGGATTCTCGAGTTCTTTGATCGCAGCGAACACAGCTTCATCCGTTCGTCGCTGGCCAACAGCCTGAGGGCGATCATGTGCCAGCGCTTGTTGCCGGGGGTCACGGAGGGGGACCGCTGGCCCGCCACCGAGGTGCTGCTGGCTAACGCCGTGGTCAAAGACAAGATTCTGCGCGAAGAGGACGAGGACCTGCCGGCGATCCTGCACCAATGCCGGCACGAGGGAATGCGCGACTACACGCATTCGCTCTGCGAGCTGGTTCACCAGGACCGCATCCTGCGAACGACAGCCATGGACTACGCGCCCAGCCGCGAGGGCTTGTCGTCGGCCCTGAAGGGAATCGATTCCGCAGCAGCAAGCATCATATCGAAAGTCCGCGGCTAGCAGCGGTAGCGGCCGATGCCCGCCGCGGGTTGTTCGCCTCCGGCGACGGCTGCGCTGCAATGCCCGGTCGCGTCGGGAGGTCGCTCGACCTGGTCGGCGCGCTACGACGTCGGATCGTGTTACAATGGCCGTTCGCGTCGCCGCTGGCCAGGCGACTTGCCCCGCTCTTCTCATCTCGTCGCTGACCTCTGCCATGTTTGGTCGCTGCCGAAACGGCACGGTGGACGCGTGCGCCCTTCAGCATAGAGACGCCCGGCGTACGCCTGCGCCTGGCCGTCGTGCAACGTGGGCGTTAGGCGCCCTGGTCTGCGGACTTGGGGGGGCCACGGGGTGGTCGATCGAGCGAGACGGAGAGCCTTCGCAGCGTCCGCCGCTACCCAGCCAACTGCTTCCGCGAGAGGACTTCGCTTCGTCATCTGCATGCCAGGAGTGCCACGCCGATCAGTATGCTTCCTGGCGGCGAACCTACCATCGCACGATGACGCAGGTGGCGTCGTCTGAAAACCTCGTCGGCCGGTTCGACGGGTCGTCGATCAACTCGAACGGACTGTCGTATCGCGTCTTCAAGCGCGGCGATGAGTTCTGGGCGGCCATGCCCGATCCGGACGAAATGATCGATCGGCAGCGCCGCTACGAGCTTAGTCGGAACCAGGGTCAGCCGGTGCAGCCGCCCCAGTGGAGCGGCCTGCCGACGGTCGATCGCCGGGTCGTGATGTCGACGGGTTCTCACCGATATCAGACGTACTGGGTGGAAAGTCACCGCTATCCCGGCACGCTGATGACATTGCCGCTGGTCTATCTGATCGCCGAGGGGCGCTGGATCCCGCGGGAGGCGGCCTTCATGACGCCTCCCGGGGCGCCGCGCATGGTTACGGTGTGGAACGACCACTGCATCAATTGTCACAGCACCGGACCTGCGCCCCGGCCGTTTGAGAAGCACGAGGGGTCGACCAGACGAATAGCTCAAACCGGTTTTCACAGCCACGTGGCGGAAATCGGCATCGCCTGCGAGGCCTGCCATGGTCCGGCGGAGGAGCACGTCCGACTAAGGCGATTGGAAGCGGCGGGCGACGCGACGGCCATCGAATCGCTGGCGAAGCACGATGCGATCGTACATCCGGGCCGCCTCGACCATCGCCGGGCCAGCGAGATCTGCGGGCAGTGCCACGGCGTTTACATTCGCACCGGGCGGCAGGGGGAACTCTACCGCGATGAGGGGCAGGATTACCGCCCCGGCGACGAGTTGCAGACGAAGCGCAACTACATCTTTCCGCCGCAGGACCGCGAGTTTTATTCAAGCGCTGCAGCCCGCGCCGAAGCGATGCGCGATTTCGGCAACAACCTCAGCTTCTTTCGCGAGCGGTTTTGGGACAGCGGGCACATTCTGGCTGGCGGTCGCGAGTATACGGCTCTGGCCGTAACGGCGTGTTACCGCCGAGGCGAAATATCGTGCCTGGATTGCCATTCCATGCACGACAGCGACCCGAGCGACCAGCTTAGGCCCCATATGAGCACCAACGCCGCCTGTGTTCGTTGCCATGACGCCCCGCGATTTACCGCGGCGCTAACCGAACACACCCGCCACGCGCCCGCCTCGTCGGGGAGCCACTGCCTGAACTGCCATATGCCGCACACGACCTACGCGCTGTTTTCGGCGATCCGCAGCCACCAGATCGATTCGCCCGACGTAGCGCGGAGCGTCGAGCATGGGACGCCGAATGCCTGTAATTTATGCCACTTGGATAAGACGCTTGCCTGGACGCAGGATGCACTGCAGAAGTGGTATGGCAAGCCGCCGCTGCCGCTGGACGTGGAACAGGCGAGGATTTCCGCGGCGCTGGTGTGGTTGCTCAAGGGAAACGCCGCCCAGCGGGCGATCGCGGCGTGGCATTTTGGCTGGAAGCCGGCCCAAGATGCGTCGGGGACGGACTGGCCGGCGCCCTTTGTGGCCGAACTCCTGGCCGATTCTTACGGCGTGGTTCGCTATATCGCCCTGCGGTCGTTGAAGACCCTGCCCGGATACGAGGGATGGAGCGCCGACTTCATGGACCCGCCAAATCGAAGGGCTGCTGCTGCTCACGACGCTGCGGCGGCCTGGGCCCGTCGGCGGAGCGCGCCGCTCAGTCGACGCGGGCCGGAGGTGCTCATCAACGCCCAGGACGAATGCTCCCAGGAGGCGGTCCGGTGGCTGCTGCAGCATCAAGATAAGCGCCCGGTGACGATCAAAGAGTGACCTGCGGCGGACCGGGGCGTCGTGGCCGCCGTGAACCGCCTCGACGCCGGGCGGCGGCGGCTTAGAATCAGGTATGGCTCAGCGTCGACCGACATCGCCTCTGGAGGGCTCGAACCGATCGGCATCGGCCCGAAACAGCGACGGCGCGGAGATTCAGCAGCATGCCGGCAGCCGGCAGCGGTTTGACGCCTACCGCCAAAAGGTGAAGCGAAAGGAGCTTCCCGGCGGCGATTTCCATTCGTCGCGCAACGACTTGCCGTCTAAAGGGCGTTCTCGGACGGCCCGGCAGCTTGTGGGGGCGTTTTTCGGACTGCTGCGACCCTTCCGGCGGCAAATGATAGCCATTCTGGCTTCGCTTACCGCCGCTACCGCGCTGGGCCTGCTGCCGCCGGCGGGAACGAAATTCGTCGTCGACTACGCCCTGAGCGGGAAGCCGCTCCCCCCTTGGATTGCCGAACGATACCCGGCCCTGACCGGTTCGAGACAGATACTGACGGCGACCGTAACGGCAGTTTCGCTCATTTCCCTGATCCGCATCGTGATCCATTTGTGGGGACGTTGGCATTCCACGAGAATATCGAAACAGATCCAGCTCAATCTGCGGCGCAGCGTCTTCGAGCATGCGGTGCGCCTGCCGCTGCATCGGGTTCATGAAATCCGCTCCGGAGGCGTGGCGTCGATTCTGCGCGAGGATGGCGGCAGCGTTGGCGAGCTGGTCTTCGGCATGATCTTCAACCCCTGGCGGGCGATCATTCAGCTCGTCGGCAGCCTGGCGATTCTGGCGTGGGTCGATTGGACCTTGCTGGCGGGCGCCGTCGTCCTGCTGCCGCTGGTCTATTTCTCGCACCGAGCGTGGATCGATAATATCCGGCCGCAATTCCGGGCGATTCGCAAGCAGCGCGAACTGATCGACGCGGGCGCGACCGAAGCATTTGCAGGGATGCGGGTCGTGCGGTCGTTCAGCCGACAGAAGCGAGAGGCGGGCCGCTTCATAATCGAGAATAACCTGATGGCTCGGCAGGAGTTGTACGCCTGGTGGTGGATGCGGGCCATCGAGACGGTTTGGGAAGCGCTGATTCCGTTGGCCAGCGCGGCCCTGCTGTACTTTGGCGGATGGCGGGTGCTGCAAGGCGAGTTGACCGTCGGCGACCTAATGATGTTTCTCGTCTATCTGGTCATGCTGCTGGAGCCGTTGGCGATTCTCGCTCAGAGCGCGACGCAGTTCCAAAACAGCCTCAGCGGGCTGGATCGCGTGCTCGACCTGCTGGCGGAATCGCAAGAGATGCCGAAGGCGCACAATTCGATATTGGCGGACCGCAGGCGGATCGTGGGAGACATCCACTTTGAGAACGTGACGTTCCGTTACCCGGCGTCCGACGCTCCGGCGCTGCGCGACGTTACGCTCTCGGCGGCGGCGGGGCAGACGGTGGCGCTGGTCGGTCCCAGCGGCGCCGGCAAGACGACGCTGAGCAATCTAGTCGCGCGGTTCTACGACCCGGCTTCCGGTCGAATTACGCTGGACGGCCGCGACCTGCGGCAGTACGAGGTGGAATCGTACCGCGGGCTGCTCGGCATCGTCGAGCAAGACGTATTCCTGTTCGACGGGTCCGTTTACGACAATATCGCCTATGCCCGCCGCAATGCGCGGCCCGCCGATGTCCGGGCGGCGGCGCAGGCCGCGCATGCCATGGAGTTCATTGACCGCATGCCCCAGGGCCTGCAGACCGTGATCGGCGAGCGGGGCGTGAAGCTCAGCGGCGGACAACGGCAGCGGCTGGCCATCGCCCGCGCGATCCTGGCCGATCCCAAGGTGCTCATCCTCGACGAGGCGACCAGCAACCTCGACACCGAAAGCGAACGCCTCATCCAGCAGAGCTTAAAGACGCTGATGCAAGGCCGCACCAGCTTCGTCATCGCGCACCGGCTGAGCACGATTGCCGGCGCCGATCTCATCGTGGTGATTGAAGGAGGACGCATCATCCAGACCGGCACGCATGCGGAGCTGATGGAGCGGGGCGGCAAATACCGCAAAATGGTCGAGCAGCAGATCCACATGACGCTGGGGACCATGGCGACGAGCACCGCGGTATGACCGCGCCGCCCGATGGACTTGGCCATGTAACAGCGACGAGACTGGCGCTTGTTGCGCCTGGCGAGCCGTCCGTCAGGTAACCAATGCGGCGGTAAGCCCGGGCGGCAATTGGGGCGTCGCCCCTCGGCAGGAGGCAACATATGCGCCCGCCTCGTTGCACAGATGAAGAATCCGATCCGGCGAAAGCCGCAGGAGGAGCCCGGCGGCAAGCGCCGCACAGCAGGCGTCGCCGGCGCCGACGCTGTCGGCCTCGGCATGAGCGGCGCAGCGGGGCGGCGGCTCCTCGAACTTCGCGCCGCTGCAGTAGAGGACCGTGCCTCGCTCGCCCCGCGACAGCGCGACTGCGCTGAGTTCAAACCTGTCGACCAACTCGCCGATACAATCGTCAATTGAGCTGCGCCGGGACGGCGAAAACTCGAGCAGATCGCACACGACCGACAGCTCTTCCTCGTTGAGCTTCAGGACGGTCGCCGCAGCAAGGCTGTGGCGGACGACGTCGCAATCGAAGTAGTGCTGCCGCAAATTGAGATCGCAGATGCGCAGCGCCTGGGGGCATGCGGCCAAGAAGCTGCGAATTACGTCGCGGCTCGCTGAGGATCGCTGGGCCAACGAACCGAAGCAAACCGCGGAGCAGCGGCGGGCAAGCTCTGCCCATGCAGGGGTGAATTCAAAGCAGTCCCAGGCGGCGCCCGGGTTGATTGTGTACGTGGGATGGCCCGCCGCGTCGATGCTAACGGTGACCAGCCCGGTTGGAGCGCTGCCATCCCGCTGAATCCAGGCGACGTCCATCTGCCGCTGGGCGAGTTCGCGCAGCAACTGATCTCCCAAGTCGTCGCAGCCAACGCGGCTAGCGACGACGGCACAACCGCCCGCTGGCTGCAACATCTGATGGGCATGAACGGCGAAATTAACCGGCGCCCCGCCGAGCAGATGACGGCCGTCGATGAGGTCATACAGCGCTTCGCCAATGCCAACGACCAGCGGCGGCGTAGAAATTACAAATGCCTGTGTCATCTGCAAAGCTTAGCTGCGGAGGCGGAACCCACAACGGCGGCGGGCGCCAGGGCCGCGACTGGCGCGGTGAGGACTTACTCGGCGCCGCGCCGTAGATGATTGTCGAAGAACTCAAGCATCTTGGCAAAGCAATGGGCGTTGACGCGGGACTCCAAGTCCATGGTGTGCGGCCAGCCCTCGACCCGGTCGAAGTCGCATGAGACGCCCGCCTGCTTGAGCTTCGCGGCCAGCGCTTCGGCCTGTTCGATAGGGACGACCGAGTCGAGCGATCCATGGAGCACCAGCGTCGGCGGATCGTCCGGCGTGACGTACGTAATGGGCGAGGCCCTTCGAAACGCCTCGGGCGCTTCGTCGTACGTTTTGCCCAGGAATGAGGTGACTTCATCGGCATTGCGGGCGACGTCGGCCGTCAGGTCCGTGGGTCCGTAAAGATCGACTACAGCCTGCACACGGCTACTGACCGCGGAGCTTTCGCCGTTCCCGTCAAGCTGCGGGGCGTCGGAAGAATAGCCCACCATCATCGCCAGGTGGCCCCCCGCCGAGCCGCCGGCAACGCCCATATGGTCGGGATCGAGTTTCAATTCTTCGGCATGGGCGCGGAGCCAGCGAACGGCCCGCTTGACGTCCTCAACCGCGGCTGGGAAGGGGGCGACGCCGCTCAGGCGATAGGAGACCGTCGCGGCGACGTACCCGCGCTCTGCGAAGCGCACGCAGTAGTTGTGATAGACCTGGCGGTTGCCCCCCTTCCAGCCGCCGCCGTGAATGAAGACGAGCGCCGGGGCCGGCGCTGCCAGATCTTTGGCGGAGTAGAGGTCAAGCTGCAGCGAAGCGTCCCCCGCTTTGCCGTACTCGATGCCCTTTTGCACCGAAACCGCATCTGGGACGGGAATGTCCAGATCGTAACCGTTCACGCCCTGGGATAAGAAACTGCTCTTCGCGCATTGGGCGAAATCGGTCACACCAGGGGCATGTCGTTGCCGCCGCCGATTTCGCCGGAGCAGTTTGCGG
>JADLBW010000036.1 GCA_020847515.1 Pirellulales bacterium
CGCAGCCGCTTGCCGCTACAGCCGCGCTGCGCCGCGCCCTCCACGAATAGCCGCGGCTCATCCACCTAAGCCGCGGCACAACGAGCCGCCGGAGCGCCCCCGGCCGACGGTGCCAAATCGACCGCGCCGGTGGCGAATCCCCCCGACAAGCCGATAAGATGAGCGACTGACCATCGCGCGGGCTCCGCTCCGGCGGCTTGTTGAGCCGCGGCTACTTTCGCTCGGATTATTGATCGCCATGCTCCACGCAGTCATCATGGCCGGCGGCGCCGGCACCCGCTTCTGGCCGGCCAGCCGGGCCGCCATGCCCAAGCAGCTCCTGGCGCTGGTCGGCAAGCAAACGATGCTGCGGCAGACGGTCGAACGGCTGGGCGATCTGGTCAGCTCCCAGCAGACGCTCATCGTCACCAGCGAGCGGCTCGTGCCGGTCATCCGGCGGCAATTTCCCGAACTGCCGGCGGCTTCGCTGGTCGGGGAACCGTGCAAGCGCGACACGGCGCCCTGCATCGGCCTGGCGGCGATGCTGGTCAGCCGCGATGATCCGGACGCCACGATGGCGGTGTTGCCGGCCGACCACGTCATTCGCAACGCCAGCCGATTTCAAGACGCCGTTCGCCAGGCCGTCGAAATGGTCGCCCGGCAACCCGACCTCATCGTGACCTTCGGCATTCGACCCAACTATCCGGCCGAGATTTTTGGCTATATCCAGCGGGGCGCTCGGATGGACGTGTACGACGAAGCCGGTCCGGCGTTCATCGTCAAACGCTTTCGCGAGAAGCCCGACGCCGCTACGGCCACCGAGTACCTCGCCTCGGGCGACTTCTACTGGAACAGCGGCATTTTCATCTGGAAAGCGACCACGATTCTCGCCGCGCTTCGCGAGCGACAGCCCGAGATGTTCGAGCGATTGCAGCAGATTGTCGCCGGCTGGGGAAGCGACGCGCAGCATGAGACCTTCGTCCGCGAGTTCGCGCTCATCAAGGGGATTTCGATCGACTACGCCGTGATGGAGCATGCACACAACGTCGCCGTGATCGAGGCGCCTTACGACTGGGACGACCTGGGCAGTTGGCAGTCGCTGTCGCGACTGGCGGGGACCGATCGCTTTGACAACACCATCGTCGGCCGGCACCTGGGCATGAACACCGCCGGCACGATCGTCCGCACCAGCGACGACCATCTCGTCGTGACCGTCGGCCTGAAGGACTGCCTGATCGTCCACACCCCCGATGCGACGCTCGTGGCCAACAAGCACGACGAAGAAGCCATCCGCGAGATCGTCAGGCAACTCGAAGCCCGCGGCTGGAAGGAGTATTTGTAGGGTGGGTCAGTTGTCAGTTGTCAGTTGTCAGTGCGTGAGTTTTGACTGGTGACCGGTGACTGGTGACTACGAGCCAGTAGTCCCGGCCTTAAATGAGACCTGAAAAACTAATGAACCGTGTCTGGCTATCGGCTAGCGGCCGACGGCCAGAGGGAAAAGGCCTAATTCTGGCCGCTGGCCAATAGCCGCGAGCCGCGAGCCGCTAGCCAAATTCACAACGGGTTCATTAGCGGCGCAGGAATCAATAAATGATTGACAACTGACCACTGACAACTGACCACTGACAACTGTCCACCGATCACAGATCAACCATCATCCATCACCCTTCAACGCCCCATGCGGATCGCTGGCATCGACTACGGGACGGTCCGCATCGGCGTCGCGACGGCCGACGACGAGGTCGGCATCGCGCTGCTGTAGACGACGTACCGCCGCCGCAACCAGCGGCTCGACGCCGAGTATTTTCGCCGACTGGCCGCGGAAGAAGGGCTGGGCAGGTTCGTCGTGGGGCTGCCCGTCCACCTCTCGGGCAACGAGAGCGAAAAATCGCGCGAGGCCCGCGCCTTCGGCGCCTGGCTGCAGCAGATTACCGGCGTGCCCGTCGAATACTTCGACGAACGTTACACCAGCTCCGAGGCCGAGCAGTTGCTGCTGGAGGCCGGCCTGACGAAGAAGCGGCGCAAAGAGCGGCTCGATCAACTCGCCGCCCAGATCATGCTTACCGCGTATTTGGAGTCGGGCGCCCGCGGGCGACAGACGCTCGACCCCATCGACTAACGCCATGGCGACGAAGCTCATCATCGGTTGCGGCTACCTCGGCTGGCGGGCGGCCCAATTGTGGCGCGCCGCCGGCTTTCAATTGGCTGCCGCGACCCGCTCGACGGCAAGGGCCGATGAATACCGCCGCGGCGGCGTGGCGCCGATCGTCGCCGACGTCGCCAGTCGGCAGTCGCTGGGCTGCTTGCCGGACGCCGAAACGGTCCTCTTCGCCGTCGGCTACGATCGCTCGTCAGGAGTCGACATCCAGACGGTCTACGCCCTGGGGCTGCAGAACGTGCTCTCGGCGTTGCCGCCGACGGTCGAGCGGGTGATCTATATCAGCACCACTGGCGTCTACGGTTCGGCCGACGGCCGCTGGGTCGATGAGGCGACGCCTCCCGATCCGCGCCGCGACGGCGGACGGGCCTCGCTCGCCGCGGAACGCATTCTCACCCAACATCCGCTGGGTCGCCGCAGCGCGATTCTTCGCCTGGCGGGCATCTACGGCCCGGGGCGCGTGCCGTATCTGGAAAACCTGAAGCGGGGCCAAGCGATCGCCGCCCCGAGCGCCGGCTGGCTGAACCTGATCCACGTCGACGATGCGGCGCGGAGCGTCGTGGCTGCCGACCGG
This sequence comes from Pirellulales bacterium, assembly GCA_020847515.1. GTDB lineage: Bacteria > Planctomycetota > Planctomycetia > Pirellulales > Lacipirellulaceae > Lacipirellula. The sequence continues at coordinate 2,712 of JADLBW010000036.1, forward strand.
TGGCTGGAGGCGCAAAGGGGCGCCGCCGGCCCTCACATCTTCTGCGTAGCGGACGGCGCGCCGGTTGTGCGCCGCGAGTACTACGCGGAAGCCGCCCGGCTGATCGGGGCCCCGCCGCCGCACTTCGTCGACCCGCCGGCCGATTCGCCGGCGGCCGCCCGCGCGGGGGCCGACCGTCGCGTTCGCAATGCCCGCCTGACGGGCGAGTTGGAAGTGAAGCTTCAGTACCCAAGCTACCGCGAGGGACTGGCTGCAATTCTTTGCAGCGGCGGGGGCTATTGAGACATGTTCTCAGCTTCGCGTCGCGAGCGTCGCAGCGCGATCGCGCTTTGCGCGCCGCTGCGGGCGCCGCCGCTGATGGTTGCACAAGGCCCGCGCCGGCCCGTAGAATTCCGGCGCCCCTCCGATGCCAGAGCGTCGCAACGCAACCGCGCCGCGGCCTGAACAACCCACCTTCCGCCTATCGCGCCAGCGCAGCGATGCTTCCACGAAATACGTTGTTTCCGCACGTCATCGAGCTGAACCACCAGGCGCGGCGGCGGATCGGCTGCTGCGTCTACCTGGTATTCGACGATGCGGAATGGGCGCTTCTGGACATCGGCTACGAGGATTCCGTCGACGAAATCATCGAGCTCGTTCGCCAGCTCGACTTTCCCTTCAGCAAGTGCCAGGCGATTGTCGCGTCGCACGCCGACGTCGACCACATCCAAGGTCTGGCGAAGGCCAAGCAGATCCTCAAGGCCCCGGTGCTGGCCCATCCCAAAGCCGCCGACCTGCTGGAAAAGGGAGATCGGCTGGCGTCGTTCGCTGAGATTGCGGCCCAGAACATCGATCTGCCCATGCCGCCGGTCGAAATCGATCGCCGCATCAACGACGGCGACGTCATCCAGATTGGAAGCCTGGAGCTGCAGGTCTGGCACACGCCCGGCCATACCGACGGCCAGCTCAGCTTTCGCCTGGGGGAGCTGCTGTTTTCGGGCGACAACCTGTTCCGCGACGGCTGCGTCGGCGTGATCGACGCCCACCACGGCAGCAGCATCGTCGACTTCATCAAGTCGCTCGAGCGGATCAAGCAGAGCGACGTGAAGTGGCTGCTCCCCAGCCACGGCCCGGCGTTCCGCAAGGAGGATGCGCATATTGATCGCACGATCGCCCGGCTGGAGACCTACATGCACATGGCCGACTTTGGCACCTGCGCCGTCGATTGGCCGCTGATGGACGAGTGGGAGCAAGAGCTGGTAGAAGGCCGGCCGCCGTCGTGATGCGGCGTTCCGATGGAGAAAAGACGGGGTCGGGATTCTTTTGCGACTGGCGAGTTTGCCGGCAAGGCGCGGTCGCTAGTCGCAAAAGCATCCCGACCCCTTGCGGTTGCAGGCACGCGCTGAATTCATGTACGGAAGGCATCGCGCGTACCCGCTCCTTCACCACTCCCGAGCCCTCACCATCGAAGCGGGGACCAGTGAGTTACGTTCGGGTAGGTGAGCGGTACTACTGCCAGCCCATCGCCCGTTCAATCTCCGCCTGCCATTGCCGGTAGGCTATTTCATTGAGGTGCAGACCATCGCTGGCGTACTCGGCTTTAAGCTCTCCCTTGTCGTCGACCATCAGGCGGTGGACGTCGAGATAGTCGTAGCCGAACTCGCCGGCGAGCTTCTTGATTCGCTCGTTGAAGTCCCGCACCGCCTCGTTGTGCTTGGCGTACTTGTCTCGCGTCGGCAGCACTGATTGCACGTGCACCCGCGCCCGCGGGGCCTGCGCTTTGATCTCTTTGAGGATCTCGCGGTATCCTTCGGCCATCGTCTCGGGCGTGCGGCCGTCGCCCAGGTCGTTGATGCCGATCATCAGGAATACGTCGGTTGCGGCGCAGTCGAACACCGATTCATCCAGCCGTCGCAGCAGGCCGCGATGATCGTCCTGGGGCAGGCCGTTGCCGATGACGTCGCCGCCGATGCCGCGGTTGAGCACCCGCCGGCCGGGGAAGTAGAGCTCGACGTCGAACCCTTCGGTGATGCTGTCTCCCAATAAGACCACGTTGCGATACACGGCGTTCTGCTCCCGAAACGACCGCAGTCGATTATCGAAGTGCATCCGGAACAGCGGGCGAAGATCCGCCGCCGGGGCAGGCTGCTGCTGGCCGCTCGTCGGCTCAGTCCCCGTCGCCGCCGGCTCAGTCGCCGCAGTGCTGGCGACGTTGAGGACCGCCGCCGCGCAGGCGCATGCCAAGACCAGGCCCCCAAGCCGACTGCCGCTGATTATCTCGCTTCCCAAGGGAACCTCTCCTTTTCTGCGCAATGGTGCGCTATTGATTGCCCGCGAATCGCGCGAACGGGCGCCACTGCCTGCAGGGCGAGAACCATTGCTTCGTGTGCCGTTAATAAGAAACCCGCCTCCCGTTCGCCCCCATGCGCGCGTATTGGCGTCTGCTGGCGGGCAAGAACCTGCAACGCTCCAAGACAGAGACGCTTCCCATGCGTCCTATCGAGCGTTGCGCCGTCAGCGAGCCATTGACTCATCGAATGCAGCCCCGGCCTCTGGCCGGAGGTCGCGTTCCATCGAGACGAACTCTTTCCCAAGGCACGCGACCCCCGGCTGGAGGCCGGGCTGCAGACGCTCTATA
>JADLBW010000037.1 GCA_020847515.1 Pirellulales bacterium
AGGTTCCCGCCGCCGTGTTCAAGATTGATGACGGCGCGATGGCCGAAGGGGAATAGGTCCGCGATGAGAAAGCGATAGGCGGAGTTCACGAGGTCGCGCTCGGAGGCGTGCTGTCCGTGCTCCTTGCCGACGGGGTGGCCGGCGAGCGGGAGGGTCATGTTGCGGCCGCCCCAGTAGTCGCCGCCGCCGCCCCATTCTTCGGTGCCGGTGCCCCAGGCCTGCGGGGTGCGGCTGCCGTCGAAGAAGAACCGCGGATCGCCTTCGAGGGTGCGGAGATTGCCGCGGTCGGTGAACGTCCAGGCCATGCCGACGAAGTTGCCGCTCCACGGGCCGCCGCCCTCAGTATGCGCGGTATCGAGGAAGGTCAGGTCGGCGCCTGGCGTCGGCGAGGGATTGTCGGTGTACGTGGCGTGGAAGTAACCGACGTGGCTGGGGGAATCGGGATAGGGAACGGTGCGAACTTCGTAGCGAATGCCGGCGAGCGGCCGCTGGGTGCGGTTCTGCAGCTCGACGTGTGCATGCTCGAAGAACGGCATCGGCCAGTAGCACGACAGCTCGACTTCCTCGCCCTGGTAGCGAACCACTAGCGGCAGGCCGCGGACGAGGTACTGGCGACCGTCGTCGTTGTGCAATTGACCGGCGCCGAAGAACAGCTCCAGCGGGGCGTCGATCGACGGATGCCAGCGACCGTCCCAGGCGATGCGCAGCCGGCACTTGCCGAAGTCGTACGCCTGGCTGCGCGGCACGGTGAATTTCAGAGCGCGAATGACGGCTGGGGGAGCGCCAGGGCAGGGGAGGGTGCGCCACTGGCCCGCTTGCAGATCGAACGACTCCTCGGCCGTTGCGACCCCAGGGCCCGCAGGAGCGATGTCCTCGCCGGCGCTGCGGAGGAGGTCGAGCACGCGCGGATCGGGGGGCGTACGGTCCCACGATTGAACTGGCCGCGAGAGGTTGTCGGCGCCGCGCGGGAACAGGTGAAAGATGTAGTAGCCTGTGCCGTAGAAGGTGCGCGAGTAAGCCAGGCGCAGCGAGCGTTCAAAGGGGATGGGTCGCCACATGAGGTCGGCGCCCTTGGTCGTGGGCCAGGTCCAGGTGAGCGGGTGGGGGAAGAGGTCGGCCGGCAGAAAGTCGCTTTCCTTCAGCCGCTGGTCGGCGCCGACCGGGTCGTCGGTGGCGCTCTCTTTTACGATGAAGTCGGCGCCGTCGATCTCGTAGTGCCACGGGCTGCCGTGATGATGGTTTGTGCGGGCGAAGTAGAGCACGCCCGGGCCAGCGGCGTCGAGAGTGACGTTGAAATCGTCGGCTTGTTGATAGAGGAAGTGGCTGGCGTCGGCGTCGCGGTTGCCGCCGGTGCGGTCGTAGGTGCTGCGCATATAGGCGCGGACGCCGATGCGGTGATAAGGGAGCCTCTCCCATTGGAGGTACGCGTCGTCGCCGACGGGAACGACGGGGAGCGCCTCGCCGCTCGGTTCTGCGCGAGCCGCTGGCGACAAGGCGAGCGCGAGCGCCCTGGCGCACCATAGGACGACTGTCAGCGAGCGCGGCAATCGCACAGGTTGAGGCGGGAGATGCAACACGATGGGATATCCTGAACAGGCGTGAAGCCGAACGGGGCGACGCGCTCGCTGACAGCGACATGCCCGCGGGAGGCATTGGGCGGCAATCGCGCCGAATTCCGCAGGCGGGGTCGGTATGTTACAGTGATAGGCGGCTATCGGTTCCGCGCGGGTGGGAACTACTGATGTTTGATCACATGAACTACGCGACTCGACTGCTGCTGGCGTGCGCCATGATTTTGACAGGCGGGGCTAGCAGCGGGCGCGCCGACGTAGATTTTGTGAAGGACGTGCAGCCGATTCTAGAGATGCACTGCGTCTCGTGCCATTCCGGCGAGGAACCGGAGGGGGCCTACGACCTGACAACGTTGGAAGGGGCTCTGGAATCGGGGAGCACGCCCCCCTCGATTGTGCCGGATAAGCCCGACGAAAGCACGCTCTACACCCTGACGGTTCTTCCTCAGGACGACGAGGCGCTCATGCCGCCGCGGGCGCAGGGGGGCCCGCTGTCGAAGGAGCAAACCGAGACGATCCGGCGCTGGATCGCCGCGGGCGCGCCGTGGCCGGCGGGGCTGGCGCTCAAGACGCGGCCCAAGCCGCCCGAGCTGCAGCCTTCGCCCGACGATATGGACCTGGTGCGGAAGATCCACGCCTTGATCGTCGAGCATGCCAAAGCGGAGGGCGAAGCCGGCATGGCCGACTATACGGCGAAGGTCCCTCAGACGGGCGCCGAGTACAGCATGGTCGCGCTACAGGGGGGCGATTTCCTGATGGGCAGTCCCCCCGACGAACCGGGCCGCAACGAGAACGAAGGGCCCCGGCGGCGGGTGCAGGTTTCGCCGTTCTGGATCGGCAAGTCCGAGGTCGCCTGGGACGAATACGAACCGTTCATGATCACCAAGGCCGATCGCTTCAAGAACGGCGCGCGCAAGGATTATGACCCAGAGGAGCATTCGGTCGTCGACGCTGTCAGCCAGCCGACGGCGCCGTACGTCGAGATGAGCTTCGGCATGGGGCAGTCGGGCTTTCCAGCGATCTCGATGACGCAGCACGGCGCCAACAAGTACTGCCAGTGGCTCAGCGCCCAGACGGGGCGCTTCTACCGGCTGCCCACGGAGGCGGAATGGGAATATGCCTGCCGGGCGGGTACGAGCAGTGCTTATTCATTCGGGGACAGCGACGCCGAGCTGGACCAGTACGCCTGGTTCAGCGACAACAGCGAAGAGAAGTACCAGAAGATCGGCACGAAGAAACCCAACCCGTGGGGACTCTACGATATGCACGTCAACGTGGCGGAGTGGTGCGCCGACCAGTTTGCGCCCGATTATTTCGAGCGGCTGAGCGATGGCGCGGCAAATCCGTTCCTACGGCCGACGGCGCTTTACCCGCGCAGCGTGCGCGGGGGCGGATGGCTTGACTTTCCGGACCAATTGCGGTCGGCCGCCCGGCTGGGATCGGACGCCCACTGGCAGCAGCAGGATCCCCAACTGCCCAAGAGCTTGTGGTATCTTACAGACGCCCCGTGGCTGGGCTTTCGCCTGGTGCGTCCCCGGGACGTGCCGCCGCCGGAGGAAATGTACTTTTACTGGAACAGCTCTTCGAAGGAACTGCTTGTCCCGGCGGCGGCCCGTTAGGCATAATTTATTGAACGTAAGATCGTGTGGCGCGGCGTCGGCGTTCTTGGGCCGATCGGCGCCGGCGGGCCAGAGGGACGTCTGACCCCCGCGGGCGAGGGCGTCGCTGCTAATCGCGTTTCGTCTGATCTGCATTATCCCGAGGGAATCGTCATGAGCCAGCCAGAATCGAAATCCGACCGCCGGCAATTCATCAAGGTCGCAGGCGCGGCGACGGCCTTGGGCGCGCTGAGCGCGCCGCGAGTGTTTGCCCAGTCGGGGGCGAATCACTCGCTGCAGTTGGCGCTCATCGGCGCCGGCGGGCGCGGCACGGGCGCGGCGGTCGATGCGCTGACGGCGTCGAACTACCCGATCAAGCTGGTCGCCATCGCCGATCTGTTTCAGCATAAGCTCGACGGCAGCCTGGCGGCGCTGAAGGAGAACTTCGCCGCCAAGCCGGAACTGATCGACGTGCCGGAGGATCGCCGGTTTGTCGGCTTCGACGCCTACCAGAAGGCCATCGAGGCGCTGCGGCCGGGGGATTTTGCGATTTTCGCGTCGCCGCTCGCCTTCCGCTGGGTCCACTTCCAGTACGCGATCGACAAGGGCCTGAATGTCTTTATGGAGAAGCCGCTGATTGCCGACGGGCCGTCGGCCAAGAAGATGTTCGATTTGGCCAAGAAGGCGGACGCGAAGAATCTCAAGTGCGGCGTGGGTCTGATGGTTCGCCATTGCCGGGGTCGCCAGGAGCTGCACCAGCGCATCAGCGACGGCGCGATCGGAGATATCGTCGCCATGCGGGCCTATCGCATGCACGGCCCGGTGGCGACCTGCTTCTCAACGAGAAAGCCCGAGGGCCAGGACGAGCTGAGCTGGCAAATCGAGCGCTTCCACAGCTTCATTTGGGCCAGCGGCGGGCTGTTCAGCGACTTCTACATCCATCAGATCGACGAAGTCAGTTGGATGAAGAACGCCTGGCCGGTCAAGGCGCAGGCGCTGGGCGGACGCCACTATCGAGGCGACTTCGTAGATCAGAACTTCGACGCCTACGCCGTGGAATATACGTACGACGACGGGTCGAAGCTGTTCTTCGACGGGCGCACCATGACCGGCTGCCGCAACGATATGTCGAGCATCGTGCACGGATCGAAGGGCTCGGCGATCGTGAGCACCTCCGGGCACACGCCGGGTCGCGTCCGGACGTTTAAGGGGCAGCGGCAAGCGCGCGAGGACATGACATGGGCGTTTCCGCAACCGGAAGAGAACCCTTACCAATTGGAATGGAAGGATCTGATTGACGCCATTACGCATGACGAACCGTACAACGAAGTGCCGCGCGGCGTCGAGGCCAGCCTGGTAACGAGCATGGGCCGGATGGCGGCCCACACTGGGCAGGAGATTTCGTACGACGAGATGCTCAATTGCCCGCACGAGATGGCGCCCGGGGTGGCGGACTTCAAGATCGGCGGAGCGGCGCCCGTAATGCCCGACGGCAACGGCCGGTACCCCGTGCCACAGCCGGGGATCCTTAACGACCGGGAATATCAGGAAACGGCGTAACGACTAACTCCGCGCGCGTAGCGCCGGGATTTCGCGGCGCTACGCTCTGGTCCGCGGGTGGGGCGATTTCTGGCGCCGCTTTGCGAAGTAAGCCTGAGCAAGCGCTTACGTCGCTGCCGGTCTGAGCCCTTCAGCGGGCGCAGAGCATTGTATGTCGTAGCGCCGATGGTGTGCGACCGCGGGGCCGATCGCGCCCGTCGGCTGCCGTTCGCCGAGTCATGCAGGCATGTTAGCGCCGCCACGCGGATCAATGCCCCGCCAACGAGGTGCTATCGCACGCTATCGGCTGACATCTTTCGCTCCTGGGCATAACCGGCGGCGGCAGCGGCGATGCTGCCGCCTGCAGGCGTATGCCGAGGTCCGTCGCCGGGGCGGCGCCACGTGAACGCGAGCCCTTTCGGTCGTTGCGGTGTTGAACAACAGGGCGTCGGCTGCGAACTCTCGGGCTGGAGAAACGCTCTTACGTCGGTTGCGGCGCTTGGCCTGGCACATCGCTTGCATACTACTTATGGGGGGTGCTTCCCCTGCGCAATTGCCAAACCACAAATCTTCGATCGAACCGCCGCAACGTGGCATACGTTAAATACTCGGCCGTTATTCCGCGAGGCCGGCTCAAGTGGACCGGGGGGACTCGTTTCGAGACCGTACGTCGGCTGTTTTGGTTCTAGACTCTACGCACATGGCCAAAGAGCTGTTGGAAGCTAGGGGCAACATACGGTTAAAAGCGTAGAGAGCGACATTTTCTGCGTGAGGTCCGAACGATCCGGCGGCTAGGCTATAATGGTATGCGGTAATGCAGCACGACGCATGATTGCTTCATCTTCGCTAAGTCAGTCAGATTGCGGGAACGTCGCGGCTCTGTTAGGGGCGGTGGGGGATCCGCTTTGGCAGGCGACCCTCGTCGAGCGCCGCAGCGCTCTCTACAACGGCCTCGGCCGCCTGATTGCCGCCGACGCGTGGGTCTGGATGAGCGGGCGGCTTGATGACGCTGCGGGGGGCGCGGGGCGGGTGATTGCGCAGCTCGACGACGGCTGGCGCAGCGACGTCGAGCGGGAGGCGATGCTTCGATTCCTGCCGCACCCGGTATTCTCGATGAGAATCCCAGGATTAGTCGCAGCCGCGGCCGCCGCTACGGGCGGGGCGAACGGATACTGCGATGCTCAGGAAGAGCTACGGCCGCCGTTCTTCATTGAACAGGCGTGGCGCAAGGTCGGGTATGACCACGCCTTGTGCTCGCTGGTGCTGCTGGGCGAGGAGCTGTTCAGCGGCGTGCAATATCACCGCCGTCTGGGCCGCCCCCCCTTTAGCCGGCGGGATCAGGACCTGGTGAACATCATGTTCAGGCAGGTAACATGGCTTCATCGTGAAAGCAGCCGGCCTACCGGTTCGGAGGTGCTTTCCCGCCTCACGCGGCGCGAGCGGCAAGTGCTGTTTCTCTTGTTGCAGGGTCAGGCCCGCCGACAGGTGGCGTTGAGCCTGCAACTGAGCGAACACACGATCACGGACTACATTAAGCGCATCTACCGCAAGCTCGAGGTCACCACCCGCGCTGCGCTGCTAGCGAAGTTCTCGCACCTGCGGCAACACTGCGCAGGCTGACGTCGCGGGCCGATCGCGCCGCCTATGCCTTCGCTGAAGCGATGACCGTCGGCGTTCCGCTTTCCAGCGACTCGTACGCCTTAAGGACGATTTCCAAATCGCGTCGGGCGTCGCCCGCGGTCGTAGCCGGAGCTCGCTGCTGGGCGACGGCCGACAGGAACTCGTGCATTTGCGCGACATAGGCTGATCGATGCCGCGAAGTTATCGGCAGTCGCTGTCGCTGCCATTGCGGGCGCATCAGTTTGGCCTGAAGCCAGTAGGGTCGCACTCGCTGCGCCAGGCGGGTGCCCAGGGAAGGCGCTGCGGGGTAGTACTCGATGTAGCGTCTGGCAGGCCACGTTGCCAGCGTTCCTGCCGTGCCGGCGACGACCAGGTCGGGGAGCATGCCCCGCTGAGACGCCCAGCTCAGGAGCATATGGGCTTGCCAGCCGGCGCCGGACGAGAAGACCAATTGGGCGCTATCCTCGCCTTCCATGCGAGCGTTGACCTGCATGGCTCGGCTGGCAAACACCTGGTCGGGATCGCCCAGCACCATCCGCAGCGCCCGCACGTAATGGACTCCGATATCCATAATGACGCCGCCGCCCATCCGCTTGGCGTCCTGCTTCCAGCCTTGCGGTCGCAAGAGCCCGCCGGCATGCACCAGCAGATAGAGCGGTTCGCCAATGTCGCCGGCGTTGATGCGCTCGACGGCCGTATGGACAGCCGGCCGGAAGTGCATGTTCTCCGCCACCATCAGCGTCTTGCCGCTGCGCTGGGCGGCGGCGATCATCGCGTCGGCGTCTTCCAAGGCGACGGCGATCGGCTTTTCGACCAAGACGTGCTTGCCGGCGGCCAGCGCCGCTTCCGTTGCTGAGCGATGTTGATCATGCGGGAGAGCCAAACACACAGCTTCGATGCGCGGATCGCGCAACGCGGCTTCGAGACCGATGAAGTAGCCGTCGGCCTTAGCCGCCTGGGCGACGCGGGCCGTGCGAGCGGGATCGCGGCCGCACACGTAGAGCCTGGCTCCGCGGTGGGCTGCGCGAACCGCGCGGCAATGCTCAAAGCCCCAACTGGTGCCGACGACGCAGACATTGAGCGAACGATCGATTTCGGCCGGCGGCTTGGGGGTCGGCAAGCGACGGCTGAAGTCAGTTAATCCGGCCTGCTGAATGCGATGCAACTCCTCGGCAGTGGCGCCAGCAATTGCGTAGGTGACGTCGCGAATGCTTTGCGGCTTGCGCGGGCGCAGGCGCTGCAGGACGGCTCGCGCGGCGTCGGCAAAGCCCAAGGCGGCGACGGCATTGCGTACGGTTCGCCCCAGACCCGGCGTTTCGCTCAACTCGGAGAATAACAGCGGCCGCTCATCCGCCCGTTCTGGATTGCTCCGCGCGGAAAGGACCCGGGCGACGTAGATGAAGCGATCGCCATTCTCGTGCCGCTGTTCGACTTGGCAGAAGAGCGTGCGCTGGGCCGCGGGAATGAAGGGAACGTCGTGTTCGTCGGCGGCGACTTCCAGGCCCAGCAGGGCCGCCTTTCGCGGCTCGCGCCGGCGCATGCGGACAAGCCGTTGCACTACCGCGCGCTGGCGGTAGGACATCACGTTGATGGAAAAGCGCCCGACGCGCTCAATGGCGTCTGAAATGGCGTAGGCGCGATTCGGATTTACGGCAACGCGGGGCGGGCTATCCGAAATTAGGGCGAAGGTGGCCGATGCGTAGACCTCCGGGCCGTACTCCGTGGGCGCGCACAACAGGCCTGTGACTCCTTGGACCCGCGTATCCCAGATGGTTTGCCCCGGCCGCTTCACGGCAAGCCAAGCTCGCTCGCCAAGAGCTGCCGGCGGCGTCCGCGCCGCGAATCGTAGTGCGACTCGATCATATCGCCGAAGATCAGGACGCTTCCGTCAACGTCGACCGATTGCGTTACGGCGCACCCGATAGCCGTGAGGGCGACGTTGGGAAACCAGAATCCGGATTCCGACTGGTAGAGGGCCAAGCGACTTCGCGCGGCCTCGCTCACGGCGGGCGCGCGGAACTGATTTGCCAAGGCGCGGTCCTGGTCGCTCAATACAGCCAGGGTAAACCGCTGCGATTCGAGAATCAGCCGGCGCGCTGGCGATTGGCGCTCCATCGAAACCCAGAGCGAGGCAGGGTAGTGCGCCGCCTCGGCGAAGGAGGCCGTGGTCTGGACGGCTAGCTCCCCGTGGTGCTCGGCCAGGACGAGTCCGACGATGCCGTCTAGAAGTATCTCGGACGCCATGGGCTGAAGAAGACGCCGCGGAAACGGAAGCCTTTGCCGCCTTAAGTAGCTAACGACTTCTCAGCGGTTGAAAATCCGCTTGATCTTGCCCACGGCGCGAGACCCGTAGTGATCGGCCCAGAGATTGAGATCGTGGAGCCGCTCATAGAAGCGGCGCGAGCGATCGTAGCGGCTCTTGCGGCAGTGGCACGTCTGCAATCGCGCCTTTTCGCCGAATCCAAGGATGCGTTCGTCCTCAGTAGAGAGGCCGCCGAGAAACGCCGCATTGAGTAGCAGCGGATGGTAACGGTAGCTGCGCACGCTTTCATCCTGGATCGGCACGCTGGGATCATGGTAATTCAGGAAGACGGCGTTGCGCGGTTCGAGGATGGGCGCCGCCTGACGATGGATGCCGGACGTATCGAAGAGAAACGCCGTACCGGCCGGGCCCTTGAATTCCGCCACGCGGGAGAGCATGTCCTGGCTGATCTCGGTCGACTCGAATTCTCGCGGAGGCTGCTGGCGGTGCGTTCCGCGAATGTACTGAAACGCCCCCGAACGCACGTCGGTGAGGTAATAGGCCAGCTTGACTTCGCGGGGAATATAGTCGAGCGATTTCTGGCAGTACCACGCGTCTCCGTGCCAGCCGTGGAAGTCCTTCTTGGTCGGCAGCGACCGCCACCCTTTGGCCTCCGCAAGGATGTAAGCGTCGCCCAGGTAAAGGTGTAGCGCCTCTTTGACAAGCGGATGCAGAGCAATATCGACAAAGCCCTGCTCCAGCGTGAGGACGTCGGAAACCATGTGCCGATAGGGCTCGGTCTTCTCGAAACCGTCGACGTTGCTCCAGCGCAGTTGTCCGAGCCGGGCCTCGAACGCCCGCTGCATTTCGGCCAATTGCCGCGGTGGAATCAATCCATCGAGCCGGACGACGCCCTGAGCGTCGAGCTCTTGATAGATTGACTCGACGCTGGTGGTCATGGTGCTCATGGGAAACCTTAGATCGTTAGCTGAGTAGGTATGGTGAACGGCGGAAACACGGGCGCGGAAGGGTTGTGCGCTTAGGCCGGCAACTGATACAGGTCAATGACCTTGGCCGCGATCGCGCGGTGGTCGAAATAGGCGGCGCAGCGATCCCGCGCGGCGCTGCCCAAAGAGGATCGGAGGCTGGGCGACTGCACGAGCCGCATTACACTGGCGGCCAAGCCGGCGGCATCGCCTCGATCAGCCAGCAGGCCCGTGCGACCCTCCTGGACAAGTTCCGGAATTCCGCCCACCCGCGTGGCAACTACCGGCCGCCGACAGGCCATGGCCTCGGCGATTGATAACCCAAAGGCCTCCTGCCATCGTGAGGCCTGACAGACGATGTCAGAGCCGGAAAACAGCCCTTGGCCAACGGGGTCTTCGACAAGGCCCAGAAAGCGCACCCGCCCGCTGACGCCCAGTCGTTCAGCCAGGCCCTCATATTCGGGGCGTCGAGGTCCGTCGCCGGCCATGAAGAAGGTGACTGCGGGGCTCGCGGCGCAGACGATACGCGCCGCCTCCAAGACCGTGGAGCAGCCTTTTTCCTCAATCAAACTGGAGATCTGCGTAACGGCGACGTCGCCGTCGCCAAGACCATATCGGCGGCGGAACGACGCGCGCTCGGCTTGCGATCGGTCGCAGCGATCCAAGTCGACGCCGTTGTATACGGTGACAAAACGGTCGCTCGGCAATCGACCCGATGCTAGCCAGCAGCCGCGGACGAAGTCGCTTACGCAGAGGACCTTGGTTACCGGCACCGCGGCGCGATAGGCGGCGACTTTCAGCCAACCCGATTTTTGCAGAATGTGATTCTCTGGCCTGGAAATGTGGTCGGTGAAGTAGACGCGGGCTACGCCGACGGCCCGCGCGACGGCGGCATACGGCGCGAAGAAATCCAGGAAATTTAGATGGGCTATCGCAGCGCGATAGCGCTTCAGCATCCTGGCCAACTGCGCCTGGCAAGCGACGCTCCAGCGATGCAGTTCGGGGAGCACTTCCAGCCGCACATTGGGCAGCGAGAGGAATTCTCGCACGGCATCAACCGGTTCGCTGCGGAAACACAAGACGCTCGTCCAGCCGCGAGCGCCGAGTTGCGACGACAGCTCGCGCATCATTGTTTCCATGCCCCCGACGCGGCGGGGCGCCAGGTTGAAGACCGAAAGGACGGTGTTGCTTCGCTTCAATGGATAGATTGCCCTATTTCTGCCTGGAAGCCGATTTCGCCTGATCCCCTGCACTACACGCCCACGGCGTCGACGTCGTGCAAAGCGGCGGGCTCTTCAACGGCCGGCGGGCGCCGCAGTCGGCGGTATAAGATTTCGCACTGCCGGGCGACGTCGTCGTCGATCGCGCTTGCGCCGGCTGCCGCCCGCCGGTGTGTTGGCGTATTGACTGCCAAGGCGTATCTGGCATGGAAGGGGATTCCCAAGTGCACGAACGCCTCGCGCAGCCGCTCAACCGGGGCCTGGAGCAAATCTTCGTAGTGAACCACGCGGATCGGCAAATCAGGCGGCAGCCGCTCGAGAAGCGAATTTCGGGCCAGCCAGTAGAGCGCATAGGCCGTTTCGAGACTCAACGTCCGATTTGCCGCTTCGGCCAGAAAGGCCTTGACGTCTTCGCCCAGGTTCTCGTTTTTCCAGCAGGAGCGATCGAACTGGAGCATCTCTTGGACGTATGCGGCGGCGTCGTGGAATTGGCGATAGTAGTTCACGTGCGAGGCGACGCACTGCTGATAATGCCGGACGATCCATACGCCGCGCGTCGACGGAAAGCGGCGGCAGATCTGTTCCACGCGCTGGCTTTCGCAAAGCGGCTTGAGCAGCGTGAACGGGTGTCGTTCTTGCGTCAGTTGTTTGGCGACCAGTTCGAGCGGTAAGAGTCGCGGCGCGCCCTCCCAGCAGAAGTATTTAGGGTCGCCCTCGCCGTAGTTTTTGACCTGCGAACTGAGGCCCAAGGCGGCGGCGAGCATGGTGGTGCCTGACCGTTGGCACCCCAAGACTAGCGTCAGTTGCGTGGGGCGGCGGCGGCGGGTCAGGCCGTAAAACTCCGTGCGAGCGGCATTTAGCCGGTATGAAGTAACCCACTTTCGCTGGAGCCATTGCAGCCAGGGCGTAGTTTGTTGAGGCACTGCCGCGCTTGCAACCTACACTTCGAACGGCTCGCCCACCAGCCGGCTGAGCAGCGGACGCATGATCGAGGGGAAGTACTTACTGGCTTTGAGCGCCACAATCATTATCGTCAGACGAGCAGGATCGTCCGCATAAAGCTGGATGCGCGGGATGCGAAGAACGTCGGTTTTGCCCGGCGTAGCCACGCCGGGATTTGCCGCGTACGCGGCTTCGAAACCGGCGGCCTGCACCGACTGTTTTACGCGGTCGTCGACGTCGCCGTGGGGGTAGGCGAAGGCCCCCGGATCGGCGCCTACCTGTGCGGCAATCGCCGCCGCTGAATCGCGAACTTCAGACTCCAATCGGTCGTCCGGGAGCCGGGACAACAGCGGATGGCTCACCGTGTGGGCTCCGAACTGGAAGCCCTCGCCCTGCATATCGCGGATTTCATCCCAAGTCAGCAGCGGCAAGGTCTCTTCGTCGCCAGGTCCGGCAGCCTCGGTCAGGGCGCCGAGCTCGGCTTGTCGCTTCGCTTCAGGAAGCGATCCCAAGACCGACGCTACGCCGATGCGGAGTTGCCGCCGTCCGGCGTGGCTCCCTAACTGGCCCTCGTGCAAGTGAGCCGAAATATGGCTTGAGCCGTTGCACAGCTCGCAGGCATCGGCCAAGGATCGTTCGTTCAGGGCGCGAATCGACTCGTTCAGCTCGACCCACCAGAATCGCTGCGATGATTCGATGAATCCCGTCGCAATGAAGACCAGGCCGGAAATGCCATGCGACCGCAGGATCGGCGCGGCGAGGGTCCGGTTATCGCGGTAGCCGTCGTCGAAGGTCACCAGCAGGCGGTCATCGTCTAAGGAAGTATCCCCATACAGCGCGGCGTGCAATTCCGCAGGCTCGCAGGGCCGGTACCAGCGACAGAACGCCCCCAGTTGCCGGGAAAACGCGGTTTCCGAAACGCCTTCCTCAACCTGCGACAATGGCAAACGGGTTTCGTCGTCTGCCCGAATATGGTGGTACAGCAGCACGACGGCGTGTTGCCGCCAGCCGACGGCACGCTCCACCGCGAGCAAGGCGTCCCAAAACCCCCATCGATAGAGCGCCCGGCAACCGTGTTTGACGATTGAGCGGATCATGAGTGGAGTCCCACAGCGTGGAATTGTTCGGCCAGGCGGCCGCTTAGCGTGCGACCATCAAAGGCGTTGAGGGCTTGCTCGATGCCCGCGGCAATCGACTGCCGGCCCGCGGCTGAACTGGCTGACAGAATCCCCTCGGCGATGGCGTCTGGATCATGCGGGGCGACCACCGGCCCCAGTCCGTATTGCTCGACCACCTCCGCCGTGGCGCCGCGGCCGGTAAGGGTGAGGATCGGTTTGCGAAACGGCAACATCTCGTACAGCTTACCGGGTATCTGCAGCGTGTTGTCGGGCTGGATCATGACGAGGATGTTCGCCGCCGCCATTCGCGCGAGCGTCTCGGCATGCGGCAGCGCGCCGAGCAACTGCAGCCGCCCGCCGCCGGTAGCGGTCGTGTCTTCCGGCTGCCGCCGCGGGTCGACCGGACCGATCTGCTCCATGACGACGTCCTGACCGCTGGCCGCCACCCGATCGAGCGCCACCGCCAGCGGCCGCAGATCGCGCTTACCATAGACCGAGCCGGCATGACAGAGGCGAATGCCCGGCTGCGCCCGGCCGCTCGTTTCGGCCACGAGCGACTCGATCCGCTGCGTGAAGGCGGCGTCGATGCCGTTGGGGATCGTAACGAACTTGTCGGCGTCTTGCGGGTAGGTCTCGCGGAATTGCCGTTCGACGGCCGCCGTGTTGAGGATCACGCGATCGGCGGCCCGCACGCACCTGGCCTCCCACCGCATGGCGGAACGCTGCTGCGGCGTCGGCCCGCCGGCGGCGACCCACTCGCGGGCCGCCCATGGATCGCGGAAGTCGAGCACCACCGGCAGGCCCGTTAGCCGCTTTAGCGCTATCGCGATCAGATGAGTGCTATGTGGCGGGCCGGTGGAGTAGATCAGGTGCGGGCGGCGGGAGCGAACGATTTTCAGCCCAGCCCGCACGGCGGGCAGCAGCCAGCCGATATGCCGGTCGGGGTTAGCCAGCAGCCGGCCTTCCCAAGATCGCAGCCATGCTCGCATGCCGCCCTGGCCAACGGCGCCGCTGCTGTCGGCGGCCGCTGGCGGCAGGCTTGCTTCCGTTGCGGGCGAATTGCGTAGCGACTGGGGCTTAGCGCCTCGCAAGCTCTGGCGGGCCGCCCGCACCCTGGCCTTAGCGTGGACGACCGGCCGCAGGACGGCCGTGCGATGGACTTCCAGTTCCGGCGGCACGAGTGCATCGAGCGACGCATCGATGGTGATCGGGTGCACGGCCCCGGGGCGCGGCGTAAGGACAATCGGCTCCCAGCCGAACTGGGGCAGATACCTGCAGAACCGCAAGATGCGGAACACGCCGCCGGACATGGCGGGGGGGAAGGGATAGGAGAGCATTAGAACGGGCTTCGCAGCGCTCATAGCGGGCGGCGGCCCTTCACCGTGGGGCTTGATGCGGCCAGGTAATTAGCTCCAGCAGCGGCGAGACGAGAATCAAGGCGTGAGCCGGCCCGAGGCAGCGCCGCGCAACGAGGCATAGACGCTTCGCAAGAGGTTTCCGCCGGCCGCTGCCCAGGACGGTCGCTCGTCGCGGGGCGCGCCGCGGAGCAGATGCCGCACAAACGGCCCCAGCCCCGACCGCGCGCGGGCCGCGCAGAGCCGGTCGACCGCGCGGCGGAGGGCTTGTCGAGTCAGGTCAATCTCTTCGGCGGTCAGTTCGAGGGCCGAGCGGCGAACTAGCATGCTCTTCAGGACGCGAATCTGCTGTTCCAGGTGCAAGGCGTGGTGGCGCGGGTGGGTGAGATTCGCGTCATGCTTGCGAATGCGTTCCACGACGATCGGAAAGTACCCGAACTTCGCCCGGCGAGACATCCGGAGCAGGAATTCGCGGTCGTTGCAGCGCGGAAAGTCGGGGTTGTACAACCCCGACTCGATCGCCCGCTGGCGGCGATAGAGCGTCGCCGACGTCGGAATTCGATTTCCCACCACGATGCCGGCGTAGGCCGAGCCTTCAATCACGCGCAGGTCCCCCTCCAGCAGTTCATGCGGGAGTTGAACGACGGGCGACCCGGCCAGATAGCTGGCCCGGGTGATCTGAGGACCGTGAAAGGCCTCGGCGTCGCCGAACACCAGGTCGACATCGGGCCGCTGGATGAACGCGCCTTCGAGGACTTCCAGATGATTGGCGAGCACCAGATCGTCGGCGTCGATCGTGGCGATCAGTTCGGACGCGGCCGCGCGAATGCCGGCATTGCGGGCGGCAGAGGCGCCCTGGTTGGCCTGCTCGATGATCCGCACCGCGACGCCGCTGGACGCGGCCCACTGGCGGACGCGAGCGACCGTATCGTCGCGCGAGCCGTCGTCGACGACGATGATCTCGTCGGGCCGGCGGCGCTGGCCGGCGACGGCCGCAAGCGTATCCTCAATGAACGCCGCCGCATTGTAGGCGGGAATAACGGCGGCGATGGTGAGGGGCTTTCCCGACATCGGGGTCATTCGTGTGCGAGCTGGGCGGTGGGCTGCACTGGATGAGTTGCCGGGGCGGTGCGGCTTGAGGCCTCGCGGCGCGCCCTGCGCAGGCCGCTAAGGCACCCCTTCATCACCTGCCATTGCAGGTGGGCATCCAACCGGGCCGCCCGATCGCCAACCAACTGCATGCATACATGGCGCAGCCAGGCGCCGGCCGTCTTGCGAGCGGTCCACATGGGTATACCCAGCATCCCGCCGAATTTTTGCGCCGCGATGAGTCCGTGTTCTACGCCGGTGCGGTACCTTCGTTCCAGCAGCCATGCTACGGAACAGCGATCCTTCGGGACGAAATGCCAGACGTTGGCATCGGGCACATATTTGCCCAAAATGCCTCGTTTGATCAGTGCGCGTTGCATTTGCGATTCTTGCCCGGTGGCGCCGCTGGGGGCGCCTGGGCCGCGTGAGGCGTCGAACCCTCCAGCGACCTTAAGGTGCTCGGCATGGGCGGCCCAATTGAAGCCGAGCATCACGGGCGTCGCCACTACGCCGTCGACGCCGTCGTACTGCCAGCCTCGGGCTGATGAAGGAAGGCGCTGGGCGATCAATTCGTCTGGCGGGGACTCGTAGTCGACGCCGGTCGGGCCGCCATAGAACATGCCGGGATACTCCCGCGCCGCCGACTCATAGGCCTCCAGCAGACCGGGAGAGAGCCGCACGTCGTCGTCGAGGAAAACAAGGAGTTCGTCCTTTGCCGTGGCCAATGTCGCATTCAGGGCGGCGCTCTTGTTGCCTTGTTCGACGTAAACGTACTGGGCACGCAGCGCCGGGGCGGCGGCGGCAACGACGGCGTCGGCCCCGAAGCGACCGCCGTTTTCGACGACGATCGTCCGCGCGTATCCGGGCGGCAACGAGCACTGGGCGAGCGACGCGAGCGTCCGCCGCAGCAGTTCGTTGCGGTCGTGCGTGGGGATTATGACAACTAACTGGACCATTCAGGATGCCGGCTCCATCGCACGGTCAAGATGATGCCGCTCTAGCAACGCCTCGTATAATTCGCTGGTCTGCCTTGCCAGGCGATCCCATTGGCGGTTTTGGCCGACCCACTGGCGACCATGGTGGCCCATCAGTTTGCACCGCTGCTCGTCGGATGCCAGCAGCAAAATCTTTGCGGCAAGATCCTCCGGATCCTCCGGCAAGAACGACACGCCAGCCCGGCCGTCGTCAAGCACTTCGGTTAGCGCCGGAAGGTCGCTCACGATTAGCGGCAGTCCCGCCGCCATAGCTTCCAAGGGTTTCAGCGGCGTCACGATGCGGCACACGGCTGCATCGATCCGTGGAACCACGAACGCGTCAAATACTGAGTAGTAGTCGGCGACAGCGGCGTGGTGCACGCGCCCCAAAAAGCGAACCATGGAGGCGATTCCCAGTTCGTCCGCTTCTTGTTTAAGCCGTGGAAGTTCGGAGCCGTCGCCCAACAATACAAACCTAACGGGGCGCGCAGCCTTTTGTAATTTGGCCAGTGCCCGCAAGACGGTAGCTACGCCCTCCAGAGCGCGGACGCTCGTCGCATAACCAAGGACGAATGTCCCCTCCAGGCCGAGCTCCTTTACTATCCGCTCATTCTTCTGGCCTTTGGGAGTAAATTCGCCAATGTCTACGCCGTTTGCGACCACATGCACGCGCTCGCCAGGTAATCCGCGAGCTATCAGTTCGGCGCGCATCGTCTCGCTCAAGGTAATTACGGCGTCGGCCGATTCCATGGCCGCCATTTCATGCGCTTGCCATTTAGGTGCATCGTTTGTTTGCCTCGTGCCGTGGCCGCCTTCCGCCTCTGCCGATAACTCCCAGAATCCTCGGACTTCGTAGATCAATGGGCATCGCAAGGCGTCTGCTACTCGACGGCCGGCCGTTGCGCACCAAAATGGCGTGTGGGCGTGAACGACGTCGAATTCATTCTTCTTTACTGCCCAAGATATTAAGGGCGACCATACGTCGTCCGGGAGCCGAAGCTCCAGGTTTTTTAGTCTCCAACTGCCGCGAACCTTATTTTCGCGAAGCCAATGTGCCGCCTGCGCGGCCATCCGCCGAAGTCTTCGAGATTCGGTGAAGCGGCAATAGCGTACGCCATCCTCAATTCGAATCCCGACGGAAGGCGGTTCGAGATTCGCGTGCGGGACGATTCGCTTTGACGGGTGAACCAAGCAAGTGGGGCGAAGCCCAAGGCTGGCTTGCGCAGCCAGCAGACGGTGCGTTCGCAAAGTGTACACTGCCTGTTCGGGTACGGCTCGATTTACGATATGTAACGGACGAATCTGCATGCGGAAGCCCAGGCCGATTTTTAAAAACGCTAGCAGGACGGAGACATTGCAGGCGACGCAAACGTCTGCAAGCCGGACGCGTCGCGGGCAGCCATAGTTGCGCCGTGATGGCGGACGGCATGGGAGAGGATCGTCGCCAGTTGGCCGATTCTAGCATCCATTGAAAAGGATTCTGCGACGAGTTTACGCGCAGCGCGGCCGAGTTCTGCTGCGAGGGCAGGGCTGCGGGCAAGGGTAATCATATGGCGGGCCGTGGCTTCTACGTCGCCTTCGTCCACCAGCAAACCGGTGCGTCCATCGACGACGGCCTCGGGAATGCCGGCATGCCGCGTCGAAATTACCGGCAAACCTGTGGCAGCGGCTTCGAGGATTGAATTCGGCATTCCCTCCGAGTCGCCGTCGTCGGCAGTGATCGAGTGTTGGACGAACGCCCGCGCACTGCGCAACGTCGACGCTATCGTTTCGTAAGGCTGGGCGCCCAAGAACGCGACCGCCTCCGCCAAGCCAAGCGCCCGAGCCAAGTGGCGGCAGACGCCGCGAAGCTCTCCGTCGCCGACCAAAACCAAGCGCAAGTCAGGGCACGCCTCGCGCGCTTTGGCGAACGCCAACAACGTCAAGTGCGGCGCCTTCTTTTCGGTCAATCGTCCGACGCCGACTATCAAGGGCGGTGCATTCTCGGGGTGCCCCGGCGCAAAGCTACATAGGTCCACGCCATAAGGGTTTTTTATCAGCTTTTCCTGCGGAGCGCCCAACTTCAGTAGCTGCGTCCGCATTGCATCGGAAACGACAACGATGGCCGCCGCCTGCGCAAACATTTCGCGATATCGTTGGCCCAGCCTTTCAATAACCCAGTGGCGGGTGGCGTCTGCGCCATGAAAATGGACCACAAACGGGATGTTTGCAGCGCGGGCGGCGTCCATGACTTCGACGCCGTTGGTTCCGTATTCGACCAGCAGCACATCAGGGCGATGTCGGCGGAAGGCCTCCAGATACGCTGCTGTGGCGCGGGAGAGCCGCTCGGAGCGGTTGATGCGGCGCTGAATGCTGCGCAACGCGCGCCGGCCGAACGGAGTAACCAATGGTGGTTCGCCGTCGATGACCGGCATTCGGCCTTCGCGATGAATGACGGCGACTACGCCCGGAAGCCGCTCGATATGCGCATGAATGAACGTTTCGGAGACGGAGAACTTCTGGCGAGTGACTATGCAAATCCGCATTCTTACTCACAGCATTAGCCGTTCATACAACCGTCTACGGCACCCTCTAGGCAACATCAATGCCCAATCGACTCATCACGCGTTCCCTGCGTTCATTTTCTCCTCGGTGCCTTTGACGCTTTGCGAGGAAGTTCGCAGCTCTCTTTGATAGATTAAACCGGCTGGCCCGCGTTCGCGGACGGCTCTTTCGCACGGGAACCAACTCTGGGCTACGCTCCATCACGACGTGAACATACTGGTTGCTGCGCCACACATCCACCCATTCAAAGTGTACGATCGTCGCACCAATGTCGCACGCAAATGTCACAAAATCCGACAGTTCACGAGTCTCATCCACAATCTGCAGCCCGTCTGGGTTGAACTCTAGCAAATATCGCTGGTGCAGGGGGCTAGGGCAAGTAACGATTACCTTGCCACGATCAGTCAACGCTCTAGATATAAACTGATGAAACTCTGTGACGCGCTGGGGCGGAATATGCTCGTATACATCAAGCAGACAAATGACATCGAACGAACGATCAGTGGGAACGTTTGACAAATCGGACGCTTCAAACTTGAGGTTTGGACGGTCGAACAGCCTCTTTGCGATATCGATACTGCGCGGACTTATGTCGACGGCCACAACTTGCAATTGCGGTTTCGCCTCCGCAAACGCATGAGAACTAATGCCAATTCCGCATCCAATGTCCAAAAGCGACCCAGCGTTGATCGGAATTTCCCGCAACGCCAACTCGATCGCGGCCGCCACACGCCTATTCCCATGGACGAAGTCATTAATCTGCCGCTGGCAAAAGACATCGTAATAGTCGGCAATGTCTGACGCCCCAACAGGGCACGCCTGGGAATTGGAATGCATCGGCGCAGATCCTCTGCAGATTCGTACGTTGCGGTTACGGAATGGTTACGCGGAATAGCAATTGCCTATGCTTATACCCGAACCAAGACCAATCATTCTCAGTGAATTAGCGCTTAAGCAGCATGACGCCGCAAGATTTTTAATTTCGCATTTTTGATATTCCGGCAATTGTTGCCCTCGGCCTGATATTCCTTTATTCAGTCGCGTATTACGTCCGTCCATCGCAGCGATGGCAGACAGCACTATTCCATCGTCTACCGGGTAGTTCCAAAAATTGCAGGCAACCTTAACCGTTGATAACGTATCCTCAAAAAGCTCTTCATATGTGAGCCAGCAAACCGAATGCGATTGTGCAGCTTCTTCCCATGACATTATGAAGCTAAAGTACCAAGGTAGGTGCACGCGGATGACAAACATTGACTGCTCTTCAACAGTCCATTCTGAAAAGTCTTCAGGGACAAAACCCGTTGGAAACCATCGATTCTCCCGCTGAAAGTGGTCAATCAATGAGGGCACGACATCAAATATGTTTCTAACCAAGACAACGGGGCGAATTCCAAAT